>NZ_JAPJDY010000003.1:321777-465244 GCF_030731985.1 Rheinheimera baltica | reverse complement strand
CGTATCCAGCAGACATTCGAAGTCGATATCTCGCTGGCTCAGCTATTTCAGGCGCAAACCATTCAGGCTCAAGCCCTACTGATTGCCCAGGCCGACCAGGCTCAGCAGGTGCTCATTCCAACCTGTGACCACGACCGGCCTCTGCCGCTGTCTTTTGCCCAACGCCGATTGTGGTTTATCGACCAGTTACAGCCGGCCAGTGCTCAGTACAATATGCCCATGGCACTGCGCTTGCAGGGCCAACTCGATACCGTGGCGCTGCAACAGGCTCTCTCCTTGTTACTGCAACGCCATGCCATTTTACGTACCGTCTATGCCACCGACGAACACGGTGAAGGTGTGCAGATTATACGTGACATCGACACCCTCCCCGTCGCCACGCTCGACCTGACGCACTTAGATGACTCACTTCAAATGCCACGCTTGCAACAGCTGGCCCGCGAAGATGCACAGACACCTTTTGACCTCAGTACCGATATTATGCTGCGCGTCTCGCTTATCAGCCTCGCGCCACAGCAGCATGCTCTACTCTTTAACATGCACCACATCGCATCCGACGGCTGGTCTATGGGGGTGATGGTTAACGAGTTCGTGACCCTTTACCGCGCCTTGACGCTGGGGCAATCACCCCAATTACCTGCTCTGGCTATACAGTACGCCGACTACGCCGTCTGGCAACGCGCAAACATGGATGACCAGGCGATAACCGCCGAACTTTCGTACTGGCAATCACAGTTGAAGGGGATCCCGGTTGTACACGGTTTGAACACTGATACCCCACGACCAACACAGCCCAGCAACCGCGGTGAAACACTGAGCATGTCCTTTGCAGCGCAATTGGCTCAGGCCATCACAGATCTTGCACATGCGGAAAATGTAACCCCATTTATTCTGATGCAAGCCGCTTTTGCGTTGCTGATGGGACGCTGGAGTGGAGATGAAGAGATTGTGGTTGGAACTCCCATTGCCGGACGAACCAAGTTACAACTTGAACCCTTGATTGGCTTCTTTGTCAACAATCTGGTGCTAAGAAATGATTTGTCTGGCAATCCCAGCTTCATTGATTATCTGGCTAAAGCCCGAACCATGACGTTAGACGCTTACCAACATCAGGCATTGCCGTTTGAGATGCTGGTTGAAAAACTTAGTCCAACCCGTAATCTCAGCCACCCACCATTATTTCAATTATTGTTCTCTTTACAGAACAACCAGATTGGCAAGCTGGAATTGCCAGACCTGACTATCAGCGAAGTGGAAAACAATTATGAATGTGCCAAGTTCGATATTTCAGTGCAGGTTTCTACTGCCACTGACAACCTGGAGATCAGTTGGATTTACAACACAGATATCTTTAATCAAAGTACCATTATGCGCATGGCGGAGGCTTATCAGACACTTTTAACACAGATTATCTCCCAGCCAGCCGCGGCCATTCACAGTTATACCCTGGTTACTGCACCAGACACCCAGGTAGCGGCAATGACTTACCCCTTGGCAGAAACGCGGCTTCACCGGCTGTTTGAACAACAGGTTGCCCGGCAAAAACAACTTACTGCAGTGAAATATCAGGATCAGTTACTAAGCTATAACAGTCTGAACCAACAAGCCAATCGACTGGCACGTTACCTGATAACACAGGGCTTACAGCCCGGTGACTTTGTTGGTCTTTATGTGCAACGATCACTTGATATGATAGTGGCTCTGCTGGCCATTCTTAAAGCAGGCGCGGCCTATTTACCGGTAGACCCTGCCAGCCCGAAAGCACGTTGTCAGTATATTCTGCAAGATGCTAAAGCCCGGATCGTAGTTACCAGCACGGCACTGTCTTCGGACCTCGCTAGCGAAATACAGTCTGTTTGCCTTGATAGCCCTGAGCTACAATCCTGCCTGAGTGCTTTCTCAGCCTCTAATCTTGCTGATACCGCTGATGCTACAGATGAAATAATGGGGGCAGCTCCGGCTTATGTCATCTACACCTCCGGGTCAACCGGCAATCCAAAAGGTGTGGTGGTGCAGCATAAAAACGTGCTGCGTCTGTTCCTCGCGGGTAACGAACATTTTGCCTTCGGCCCTAGTGATTGCTGGACGTTGTTCCACTCCATTGCATTTGACTTCTCAGTATGGGAGCTGTGGGGTGCCTTACTGTATGGTGGTCGCCTGATCGTTGTTCCTTACGATGTGACGCGCAGTGTGGCCGATTTTCATCTACTACTGCAAGACGAACAGGTCACAGTGCTTAATCAGACGCCCTCAGCTTTTTACATGTTAGCTGATCAGATACTCGCCCATCAGCAAAATTTGCCTCCGCTTCGTTATGTCATCTTCGGCGGTGAAGCTCTGGAACCGAAGCGATTGCAAAGCTGGATGCACGCTTTTGGAGATCAGCAGGTACAAATGATCAATATGTATGGTATTACCGAAACGACCGTACATGTAACCTATCGCAGAATTTCCCAAGCGGATTGTAGCAAGCCGCTAAGCTGCATTGGCCGGCCGTTGGCTGATCTGACAGCCTATGTCTGTAACCCTTGGGGCGTGCCACAACCGGTCGGTGCACCCGGTGAACTGTTGGTCGGTGGAGACGGAGTGACACCGGGTTATTTGAACCGGCCAGAGCTGACACGCGAGCGTTTTATTGACAATCCTTTTGGACCGGGAAAACTATATCGCAGTGGCGATCTGGTGCGCAGACTGGACAATGGTGAACTGGAATACCTGGGCCGTATGGATCACCAGACCAAGTTACGGGGCTTTAGGATTGAACTTGGCGAGATAGAGCATAGTTTACTAGGCTGCGCAGGTATTCAGGATGCTGTTGTGTTGCTGAAAAATGCCGTTGACGGCCACGCTTATTTGGCAGCATTTTTAGTGCTGTCATCGCAAGAATACCAGCAGGCACCTGAGCTTGACCGGCAGCAATTACGTGACACCTTATTGCAAAAAATACCGGCGTATATGGTGCCGTCCAACTTTGTCATCGTAGATAGTATTCCGCTCACCGGAAACGGTAAAGCCGATCGTAAAGCGCTGCTGGCACTGGATGATTTACCAATCTCAAACCCTAGCTATATGGCTCCGGCCACCCGCTTCGAAGCCATTTTATGTGATATCTGGCAACAAGTACTGGGCCTGGCCACGGTGGGCGTGACCGATAACTTCTTCGCCATCGGCGGCGATTCCATCCGCGTGATCCAAGTACTGAAAAAGGCGGAGTTACAGGGATTCAGTCTTACTGTCAAAGATGTATTTCTGCACCAGAACATCGCACAAATTGCTCGTCATTGCCAACACCGGCAACTTACCGTTGACAGCCAGCCCGTGCCGATGGAACTGCTGGAACAAGATTTCAACAAAGCAATCTGGTTGAAACCACACCATATCGAGGATGGTTATCCGGTCACCTCGTTACAAAAGCAGATGTTACTTTGCCACGACAGTGATGCCACAGCAGTGGGTGTTTACCAGCCCAGTGTGTTATATCGTCTGGACGACATTGCCTTAAAGCATGAAATACTCCAAAAAGCATTGTCTGTTATTGTCAATAGGCACCCGGCATTGCGCACGCATTTTGCCCGCAATGGCGAACACGACTTTGTGCAATTGGTTAACAAACATCTGGCTGTACCGTTGCCACTGGCCGATTTAAGTCATTTGAAAGAACCGGAGCAAGAACAGGCTGTCAATCAACTTTTACAAGAGAACAGCATGCAACGATTTGCCCTGGGAGAAAACTGCATCCGCTTCTCACTGGTAAAATTCAGTCATCTCCACTGGGGTTTGCTGATTTCCTGCCATCATGCCGTCATCGATGGCTGGGCGTTAGTAGAAATACGTAACGAGCTACTGGCTCTTTATCCACAGCTGCTGGCTGGCAAACTCACCGACGATACCGCCAGTAACGAGAATGTATTTAAGCAACATGTCGCGCTGGAACTGGAAGCTCGTCACTGCATACAGCACAAGCTCGCTTGGCAACAACTATTGAGCGACTATGTGCCAATGCCAGCTCTGCCGAGCCAGACTGTGGCGGCTGTAGATTGGCTTCGCTTTGATTTCACGATTGACAGTTCAGTGACTGCCGACCTGAACCATCTGGCTGTGCAGTTGCAGATACCGCTTAAAACTTTACTACTTCATGCTTATCAGACGACGCTGGCTAAGATCTGGCAATGGTCTGGCATCACAGTTGACGTAGTGACAAGCGGCCGCTCAAATCGTCTGAGTGATCCTTTTGGCGGTATCGGTTTATTCTGGAATCTGCTGCCGGTAACGATGCCACAACACCCGAACAGGTTAACCTGCCTACAACTGCTGGCACAGCGCTTGTTGAACACAGACAGCCATGCGCTTTACCCGCGAGATAAGTTGCTGGCCATGATTAATCAGCGTGACTTCAGTCCGGCCGCATTTAATTATGTCAATTTTCACAACGCTGAGTATCTGGAACAACAAAGTGGCGGCGCCAACATTCGAGTCGGTGCGACGTCCGATAAGTTTGACTATCCCATCAAACTGGCGATGTCTGCGGCACTACATAAACAACAGCTGAGCGCTCAACTCGAGGTAAACCCAGCCTACATGACAGCAGACGACGCAGAGCATATTGTGTGCGTTATCCGGCAACAACTGACCGATTTGGCTCGGCTGTCGGACTCCAGACAACCAGAGAACGCCCCTACCTCATTACAGGAATCAACCGATGTCAGAAATTAAATCTTTCAGCCAAAATGATTTGCAACTTATTGATGGCCTGCAACTGCTGTTACAGGTAGACACCGAAGGGCAGCGGGCCTTGCAATGGATCCAAACGCATAAGGATGCTATTAACCGGATGCTGCAAGCAAATGGTGCCCTGTTGATCCGCGGCCTGAATCTGCCATCGAGCAATCAGTTCGGCCAGCTGCTAATGTCATTGTTTGGCGAAAGCCTAATCCGATACGAGTACCGTTCGACACCACGGACAGAACTGCGGGGGAATGTTTACACCGCGACAGAATACCATGCTGATCAGACCATTCCACAACACAGCGAAAACGCCTACGCCAACAGCTGGGCAATGCGTATTGGTTTTCTCTGCACAAAGCCAGCTACTAGTGGAGGCGCTACGCCTGTCGCCGATAATCGAATTATTTACCAGAAAATACCAGCTGAAATTCGCGAGGAATTTGCTCGTAAAGGCATCATGTATGTACGTAATTACTCCAATATTGATCTACCCTGGCAAGAGGTTTTTCAAACAAGCGACCGACATCAGGTTGCACAGTACTGTGAACAAAACCGCATCGACTGCCAATGGTCCGACGACGACACCCTGCGCACAACACAAATTAATCCTGCTATCCAAATACACCCGCTAACCGGCGAAAAGCTGTGGTTTAATCAGGCGCATCTTTATCATATTTCTAATCTCAGTCCAGACATTCAGCGAAGTCTTCTGAGCCTGATGCCTGTCGATAAGCTGCCCAAGAACACCTACTTTGCAGATGGCAGCGCCATCGACCCTGCCTATCTGGCCATTATTCGCCAGTTGTACATCGATCATAAAGTGGCTTTCCCCTGGCAAAAACATGATTTGCTGCTGTTGGACAATATGCTATTCACCCACGGTCGGGAACCTTATACCGGCGAGCGTCAAGTATTGGTCGGCATGACAACACCTTTCAGCTGCTGAATATGTGCCTTCAACCCGGTTGTCTATGAGCAACCGGGTACCTGTGAGAATTACTAGCTACATCAAAGAATTATTCTAATTAATATATCTGTTGACAGAAATCCAACAATTACAATACTCGTTAGCAAGCTTTCGGGCCTTGGGATACAGGAAGTGACTCGTGTTGAAGAAAACCTTCAAACTCAGTATACCGTTGTTCGTCATTGGGATGGGCTTGCTTGTAAGCGAATTGCTTTACGCAACCAAAACCACGCCCGTAAAGCTCCCTCCGGAAAACATCATTCCTCAGGCCGACGTAGCCATGGTTGAGCAAAGCCCGCGCCAAATAATTATCTCATCTCAAGGACAAGTGACCGCTAAAAACACTTTGTCACTAGTCAGCCAGGTCACCGGGAAAATCGTCGCCATGCACCCGGAGTTTGCCGATGGCGGAGCTATAAACGCCAACGACGTCATCATCCAGATTGAAGATATTGATTATCAGCTGGCATTAATTCGGGCTCAAGCTACCGTGGCTAATGCGCAGTTAGAAGTCGAGGAGCGCGCAGCTGACAAACGAGTAGCCGAAACCCAACTAAGTGGCAAGGGGCATTCTAGTCTGGCGCTAAAAATTCCACAAAAAGTCCTCGCCGAAGCAAATCTGGCCGCAGCAAAAGCAGAATTGCAGCAAGCTAAGCTCAATTTTAACCGCACTAGGGTGACGTTACCCTATGGATCACGGGTTAAACAACGACTGGTAGGTCTCAATCAATATGTCGTCCCGGGTACTGAACTGGCCACGTTGTACTCAACAGACGTCGCTCAGGTAAAAATAAGCATCACCGATCAACAGCTCGCTTTGCTGGACTTGCCACTTGGCTATAGTGCAGCCGCAGACGATGAGCCAATTCCGGTTACGCTCAGCGCAATACTGGCGCAAAAGACCCGTTACTGGCAAGGACGTCTGGTCCGGTTAGACGCCGCTCTGGATACTGACACACAGTTGATTCAGGGTTATGTAGAGATTGAACAACCTTATCAACTAAGACCAGAACTTGGTCAGACAATGCCACTGGCGGTAGGCCAGTATGTCAAAGCAGAAATCATTCCGCTAATACAAACTTCGGTGCTGGTTATTCCGGATCAAGCACTACGCGCTGGCGGACGGGTCTATGTCATTACTGACAATAAGCTCGATATTCGTACCGTCGATATCCTGCACCGTGAAGACGATCAGGTATTGTTGAACAGTGGCGTCAGCGCCGGTGAAAAAGTTGCGATTTCACCTATGCACCGTGCAGTGCAAGGAATGAAAGTGAATATCAATCCCACTGCGACAGCCACGGTGGCTTCAACCACAGAAGCAGGCAAATCATGAATAAACTGATTGCTTGGTGGGCAAAAAACCCGGTCGCAGCAAACCTGTTAATGATTGCCATGTTTTTGTCCGGGCTGATGGGCTATCTACAAATGGACCGCGAAGTATTCCCCACAGTCAGCGTCAATACCGTTGAGGTCAGCATTGCCTGGCCGGGGGCATCGGTGCGGGATGTAGAAGAGCAGTTGGTTATTCGGGTTGAAAGTGCGCTGAAAGGGCTAGATCATATCGACAAAATACGCAGCACAGCATTGCAGGGGCAAGCCTTGATTGAAATCAAAGCAGACGCGACCGTCGATATGTCCCAGTTTACCAATCAGATTAAGCTGCAAATTGACAGTATTAACAGCTTCCCGCGAGATATCGAAAAACCGGTGATCAGCGAAGTCATCCTCAGAGAAAACACCCTTCGGTTGGCATTATACGGTGATGTTGAGGAACTTGTACTAAAACGTCAGGCCGAAAAGTTACGGGATGACATGCGAATGCTTCCAGCGGTCAATCTTGTAAAACTCAGCGGCGTTCGGAATGAAGAAGTCGCTATTGAAATATCTGAAACCGCCTTGCGTCGTTATAAACTTACTTTTGATGATATCGCCCAAGCTGTTGGCAACAGTTCACTAAATCTGTCGGCCGGACAGATCCGTACCAGCCAGGGAACACTTCAGTTACGCGCGCAACACCTGGCAATGTCACAACGGGATTTCGAGCAGATCATCATTCGTCAAACTGTCAGCGGCGGCATTCTGCTACTGGGTGATATTGCAAAAGTTCATGATGGTTTCGAGGACAAGCAACATCAGGTTACCTACAATGGTCAGCCCGCCGTATTGATTGATGTGATGTCTACCGAAAGCATGGACGTCGTAAAAGTCAGTGATACTGTGAAAGAATGGTTGCAAACTGTACAGCCTTCGCTGCCGCCAGAAATGTCGCTAGATATATGGCTGGACACTTCCGACATTTATAACAGCCGGATGGATGCTATTGGTTCATCGGCACTATCTGGTTTGATGCTGGTAGTTGCCGTTCTCTTTCTGTCGTTGCGACCCAAAATCGCTTTTTGGGTCGGTGCGGGGATTGCCACAACCTATGCAGCAAGTTTTGCCTTACTACCAGGCAACGATGTATCTATCAACTTTCTCTCCACCTTCGCATTTTTACTGGTGTTGGGGATTGTGGTCGATGATGCCATCGTAGTCGGTGAAAGTATCCATGAGCAAAGTCAAGAAGATGGCAGAGGTAACCTTAATAATGCCATCATCGGCACACAACTGGTCGCTAAGCCAGTATTTTATGCCGTGCTGACAACGATGATTGCATTTGTACCATGGTTTTTTATCAGTGGTGAAGACGCTCAAATTACCCGTCAAATCTCGATCGTGATTATCTGCGCATTGATCTTTTCATTGCTAGAAGCTTTTTTTATTTTGCCCGCGCACCTGAGCAAACTAAAACCCAGACGAAGCCAGAGCTTGATATTCAAAACGCAACAACGCATTGAGCACAGCATTATCAAGTTTGCTCATGTCCATTACAGGAGACTGGCAACTTGGGTCACCAAAAATGCATTACTCACCACATGTTTTTTTATCAGTTTGTTTATCATTAGCGTAAATTTGCTAGGCAGCGGCTGGGTTAGGTTTTCTTTTCTACCCGATATTGAGAATACCCAGATCAGATTTACCGTCAAGTTTGACGACAGCACACCGCCAGCACGTCCTTTAGCCGTTCTGGCTCAAGTGCGCGAGGCTCACCTGCAACTTCAGGATCCTCACACCCAAATTGATAAAGAACTGGCCATTGTGACCGGCAATCAGGTGATGGTTACACTGGATTTAAGCGCACGTGAGGGCGCAGAAATGAATACCGCGGCGCTAGCCGCAAGCTGGCGTGAAGCTGTCGGCGACATCCCTGATGCTCAAACCTTGGAAGTCTATTACAAAAGTAACCAGGTCCCGGCACTGGAGTTCCAAATCAATCATCCGGATCTGGACCAACTGGTTGCAGCAGTAGCAGATTTTAAAAGTCAGTTGGTCAATTACAACCAAATCTATGACATTCGTGATGATCTACGAAGTTACAACGAAGAGCTAAATATCAGTTTACTGCCTGGTGCCGAAAAACTGGGGCTGACCCTGAGTGAAGTAGTTACACAGGTACGGCAAGCGTACTACGGTCAAGAAGTTCAGCGATTGCCCCGCAACGGCAATGACGTACGGGTTATGGTGCGCTACCCCACCGACAGTCGTCGCAGTTCCAGCAGTCTGCAGGATATGTATGTCCGGACGCTCGACGGTCGTGAGGTGCCTTTGTTGTCAGTTGCCAAACTGTCCTCTCAGTCTGGAGTTCAGAAAATCGAACGACGTGGAGGCCAACGTTCAGCAACTATCAGCGCTGAACTACATGGAGATGTGCAACATGAAATTCAGGCTGAACTGAAACGTGAACTTATTCCGCAATGGCAGCAACGCTTTCCAGGAGTAACTTTAGGTGAAGTGGGTGAGGCACAAAGTGAAAAAGAATTTTTAGTCGAGTTGTTGGCTTTATACCTGATTGCCCTATTTTTGATGTACGCCCTGATTGCCGTGGCTTTCAGTTCTTATTGGCAACCATTACTAATTATGGTGTCTATCCCATTCGCTTTTATGGGCGCCGTCTACGGACACTTGCTATACGACATTCCGATGGCTTTGTTTTCCTATTTCGGTATCGGTGCCGCTGCCGGGGTTGTAATCAATGTAAATCTGGTACTAATGGATTGCGTTAACAAACTAAAAGCCAATGGCATGACTGCGGCCGAAGCCATTGTTGAAGGAGCTGTGCGGCGTTTTCGACCCATTATGCTTACATCTGTTACTACGTTCATCGGCTTGTTACCCATGCTGGCAGAAAACTCCAGGCAAGCTCAGTTCTTACAACCGACCGTTGTTTCTCTGGCGTTTGGCGTATTGCTGGCAATGGTGGTTACCTTATTGCTGGTACCCGCGTTGTATGTTCTGGTTAATTCTGAACAGGCAAGACTTGTGCGTTGGCAAAACGCCATAGTGAGACGATTAGGCCGTGATTCGGCGCTGCCACAGCAAGCCAAACCGACTGCAATCTCCAACAGCAGTGATCTATGATAGCCTTATTTGAAATCAAGAGAAATTAACCGCCACAAATCGGGATTGTTATGCCAAATAAAATCAATATCGCTGAAAAATTCGCACTTTTTGATGAGCACTGGACCCCAAAAATAATCGCCCAAGCGAATGGCCAACTGGTAAAGCTTGCAAAAGGCAGTGGTAAACTTATTTGGCATGTACATGAAAATGAAGATGAATTATTTCTGGTATTTAAAGGCCGACTAACTCTTATGCTCAGAAATGGCAGCATAGTGTTGGAGCCCGGGGATATGTTCGTAGTTCCTGCAGGAGTTGAACATTGCCCGCTGGCAGAACCAGATACCCATATTATGCTAATAGAGCCCGCTAGTACCGAGCATACAGGCACCCAACGCACCAAAATCACTGTTGCAACTGAACATCAACGATGGATATAACCAACAACTCAACTCACGAACACTCAAACCTTTGCCTTAAGCCTATATAAGCTAAAAGCAATAAACGGTTGTCAGATAAAAACGGCACTACTATTGAGTGCCGTTTTAACAAGCTTGTTGTGCCAGGTGTTACAAACTATTTAAAAATGCCAATAACGCAGCTTTATCTGCTGATGAAAGGTTTTGATAGTTCACTTTACTGGTTTCAGCTTCACCGCCATGCCAACGAATGGCTTCGTCTATAGTGCGGGCGCGGCCATCATGCAGGTAATTGGCATCTGGTGTGCAGTATTGGTAACCATCCAAGCCAAAGGCATCCCAGCCGGTATTGCCTGCCACACCACCGGTAACACAGGCAGATAAGCCCAATCCCCATAAAGGTGCAGTACGCCACTCGCTACCACTGGCACTACCTTCCGCTAAGTTGTCAGCCAACCCCGGGCCCATATCATGCAGTAGCATATCAGTATAAGGCCGGATTGTATGGTTTCGTAGCTCTGCCAGCGGGTGGTAAGCACTGGTTTGAAAGCTCTCAACATGGCAACCATTGCAACCGGTGTTGCTAAACACGACCTTTCCTTGTTGCACCTGTGGGTTGTTATAGTCACGCTGGCCACGCACGCCCAGTAATGAAATGTACTTTACCAAATCAGCTAAATGTTGCTGCGGCAATAGCGGGCCTGTGCGGCAATCAGTCTGATTCGCACCGCAATCCGGCTGTGGCAGCACTGATGTCATCACGCCCATATCCGTGTTAAAGGCCGCTGCTACCTGATGTTTTACACTGCTGGTTGCGGCTTTGTAACCAAACCGGCCCAAACGGGTATCGCCGGTAACGGGGTCGATAACCCGATGGGCGCGGCCGGAAATGCCGTCACCATTAGCATCATACTCATCTTCCAACGCCAATATGGCTTGCTCCGGTATCGCTTCTAATAAGCCTATACCATTTAACTGGGGGGCAATACGGGCAGAAAACGTCTCCGGCACTGTGCCACTGAACTGATACTGAGGTGTACGTAACCCATTGGCGTAACTGAACGAAGCAATAGATGGCATACCTTCGCCAGTTGCCCCAGCCGTAGCTCGTGGCTGTAAAACCCGGCCCAGCTCAGGGTGAGATAACCCCTGCGCATTACCGACTTTAAACACCCACTTGTCCAACGGAGCACCAACCGCTGCAACCCCTGCCCGGCCATTGCGGACATGACAGCCAGAACAGCGGGCATTGATGTAGTGTGAACCGGCTAAGCCAACCATACTGTTAAAAGTGCCATTTTCAGCATTTTCATCGTGGTTACCATCCAACACTGAACTATGGTGTACACGCCGGCCCCGCACAAATGGTTGGCCATTGTCGTAACCCAAATTGGTAGCCATTTGCTGAAAATGGCCGTCTGGTTCGGCGGTCATTTGCACATGCAAGGTCGTGTCGCCCCCTAGGCGCGCGCTAACAGGTAAAGGTATAGAGTCACGCTGCAGGTAGCGCCCGGGTTGAAACACCTGTTTGTCGGTGACATCCCACGGCACTATGCCCTGACCAACAATATATAAAAAGGTGGTGCCATAGTAATTAGCGCGACCGCGCGGCAAGGTTGAGGCGTCGAGAAACTGACTGACCTCAAATTCCAGCCTGTCGCCTATCTGAATGGGCCTACCTTCCCGACAGTTATAGCTTTCCTCTTTCCAGTAGTGGGTGTAATCAACCATGTTCATTACGCCGTTACCGCAAAACTCTGCCAGTGTATTTCTACCGATATACCACCAGCGGTTTTCTGCCTGTAAGTCGTCCAGTTTATTCTGCGTCACCACATTCATGCGAATACTGCTACCACCTTTCGCAACATAGTCGACTATTTCAATCGCGGCGGTTCTGTCTTCCCAGTAAAATGTCAGGTAATGATCATAGGCCTGAAAATGGTTCTCTTTAGCGTGGCGGTCGCGGGCGCGGTCAGAGAAACGTGTTACCAGTGCATCGCCACGGTCATACTGAATGGCGGGTTCCAACGCGGTGGCTCCGCTAAACAGCGGCACCACATTAACTGACGTTAGCGGACAGCCGTTAACATTAACCGGTGTGCCAGCAGGCGTATTAGGACAGTTATCCAGCTCATTGCTTACACCATCGCCGTCACTGTCCAAGTCTGGCGTAGGGTCTGGATCCGGGTCGGGTGTTGGATCTGGATCCGGCGTAACGATATTGCCCAGCGTAAACGTTTGCATCGCCGTATCAATGGCATAGCCTTTTGCGGTATCCCAATAGGTGAAAAAGTAGCTAAGCACACTACCCGGCGCTAACCCCGTTAACGGATAGTTATTCACACCGTTTTGCTGCTGCATACCCACGTTTATCTGGCCAGCGTTATTGACCCGGTAATGCACGTCTGCCCAGCTACCGCTGTTAACATAAAACCGTATACTGTCGGCCCCGGTTTGCGCCACGCCAAATGAGCCGGCGGCTGTGGGGCAGCCATTGTTATCAACGGCACTGCCCGTTGGCGTATTGATACACTGGTCCAGGTTATCGGCTATACCATCGTTATCACTGTCAGTGATAACCGTACCACCGCTCTGCCAAACAATATTATCAATGGCAAACTCAAAGCTGTTGCCGGGTAAGGCGCCATCCATACTGGCAATATAAAACATACCGGTTAACGCCTGCAGTGCTATAAATTCGCCACGTAAATCTGATACCGGAATAGTGGCTTCGGCCCAGTCACCATTGCGCACTAAACCATAGCGGCTTTCATAGGCGGGAAAATTCACCCAGTGTTGATTAGTGTAGTCATCAGCAATGCCAATTTTAAAACTCACATTGGCCGGAATTTTTATGCTGAATTTCATCGTGCCATTAGCAAAGTTGCTCATATCGCGCACTTGCCGCGCCTGAATACCGCCGCCAAACCACTGCCCGGGGCTGGTGTAGCGCCAGGCAATGACATTACTGCCCTCCAGCGGTGCTGTGTTACCGGTGGTCACCGAAGCCTGGTTCCAGATATAAATATCTGAACTTACACCGGCGTCCAGTTGATCGGTGGTGGCAGCGTCTGTAAACACACCAAAGCTGCCACTTTGCGGTGGGTTAACGTTGCCATTAAACACTTGTCCCATGCCATTTAGCTGGTAAACCCGCACATAATCTATATACATTTTTGCCGGTAAGGGGGCACTAACCTGAGCATTGTTAGCAGCATCCGTAAAATTGCCACCTACCGCCAGATTCAACAACAGGTAAAATGGCTGCTGCAGTTCGCTTGATTCTTCAGTAATGTTAATCGGCGCATCGTACATATCGTACTCCACACCATTATCCACTACGGTGAAACGTAATTGAGTATCGGTCCAGTAGGTGCGGTAAGTAACAAAACGATTACTCAGTGGTTGAGTGGCGACATAAGCATTGTCGGTTTGCCAGGCGGTCATCGCGGCGCACGATGGGTTTTGTGGCACACAGGCCGCATCGGCGTAAAAAATGGCATTGGCAGCGGTATAGCTGTTGATATTAGCGCCCGGATGTCCGGCGTCTGCTCTGGCCTGGGCCCGATGGCCCATTTCCATCATGTCAATTTCGCCCTTTGCCGGCCAACTGGCTTTACTGGTGCCAAGCATCCACACTGCCGGCCATAAGCCTATACCCAACTCTGGCACTCGTACGCGTACTTCAATCATGCCAAATTGCACCGCCAGTTTATGCTGGCTGTCTACTTTTCCAGAGCTAAAAGCACGACCGCCGATAGCTTCATTGCGGGCCTGCAACACCAGCGCCGTGTTGCCTGATTCACCTGGTACCGGCTCAATACTTAAGTTATTGGCGCTATACCATTGCAACTCCTGGTTGCCCCAGCCGCAAAGACCCAGCTGGCAACCATCGCCTTCAACCTTATTCCAGGTATTATTATTTACGTTATTAAAGTTATCTTCGAACAGCAGGTTACCAATGACGGGGTTGGTAACATCGGCCAGTACGCTAGACGGCGTCACAAGCCAACACAGACCAAGCAGACTGCAGAACCAGGCGCGCGGTTTAAACCACGTCGGTAAATTGTTAAATTGTTTCATTTGCAAAAACCCATAGGTTGCACATTGTCAAATAAGGGCACAGCGGGCACATTAATGGCCTACCATAGCCCCGACTGGGTTTGCTGAATGTAAAAATGTTTTGAGTGAAAGCTACTTGCAAAGTGGCATCCGGCATTTTTGCAGGCCACGCTCAACCACAGATCTTGCCATCTGCAATTTTATGCTTTGTTTTATCCCGTCCTAAGACACTTGTTTTGCCGCACTTACCTGCTTTGTCCTGTTACCATAGGTACAGACAATATTATTATGTTAATACAGAAATGTAAGCGCTTTCTTAAGCTAGTTGATATCCGTTTTCAGGTCAAGATATCAGGCTTAATTAACAAAAAAACATTATCCATTAACATATCAACCGCAGGCATAAGCCGGTTTAAAGTACAGCGGCATTACCTGTTCATCACCAGCAAAAATACAAATTTCACCCTATTGAAACATCACTACTACGCCCTTATATACCAACTAGTACAAAATAAATGTAGGAACAAAGATGTCTAATACCCTTGATTTACTCAATTGGCGTTATGCCACAAAAAAAATGACACCACATCAAACTGTGCCAGCAGAAAAACTGGACATTATTCTGGAAGCTATTCGCCTAAGTGCCAGCTCAAGTGGTCTACAGCCATATCAGGTATTGGTTATTACTAACCACGAGCTTAAAAAACAAATTCGTCCCGCTGCCTGGGATCAGTCTCAGGTGACCGACTGTTCGCATTTATTAGTTTTTGCGGCTTGGGATAACTACACAGAAGAGCGCATTAACAGCATGTTTGATCTGGTGAACGAACAGCGTGGTTTTAAAAACGAAGGTTGGGAAGCCTACCGGCAAAAGTTGTTGGGGTACTATCCGCAGCGCCCGGCACAAGAAAATTTTGAGCATGCTGCGCGTCAGGCTTACATAGGTTTAGGCTCAGCCTTACTGGCAGCAGCAGAGCAAAAAGTAGATGCCACGCCGATGGAAGGTTTTGAACCGGAAAAAGTAGACGCCATTTTAAATCTGGCCGAACTGGGATTGAAGTCAGTATTACTACTGCCTTTGGGTTATCGTGAAGCGGAAGGCGACTGGCTGGTAAACTTAAAAAAAGTCCGCCGCAGCACGGCAGACTTTATTATTAACCGATAACCGGCCAACGCTAGGTTAAAGCCAGTGCGATGTTAATCACACTGGCTTCAGTTCTAGGTAACGTGTATTTAGCAACACAGTTATCTGACAATTTCCATTTCATCTAACACATTTTGTGCGCCATCTACGTACTGCATTAGCCACAGCACATAACGGATATCAACGTGTATCGCACGGGTAATTTCAGGATTGAAATACCAATCTTTGGTAATAGATTCGTAGGTGGAGTCAAAGTTTAACCCTACCAGCTCACCTTTACCGTTCATTACCGCTGAACCAGAGTTACCGCCAGTGGTATCTGCACTGGTAAGGAAGTTAACCGGCACCGAGTTAAACGCTTTTACGTCTGGCTCTGGACAGCTAAACAGCTTGCAATGCCAGGGTAACTGAGGCTTAGCGGCCAAATTCTGATAAAAATAGCCGGCAGTCTGGCCATTATTGTAGGCATCTACCAGTTTTTGCGGTGCGTTAAACGGATACTCTGCCTGCCGCTTGGCAATTAACCCTTTTACCGACGTAAACGGCGTTTTATAAACACCATCCACCGCCGGGTAACCCTCTACCGAGCCGTAGGTAATACGTAGCGTACTGTTGGCATCTGGATACACCGGTTTACCCTGCGCGTTGTTATACGCGATAACTGCCTGCATATAAGCCGGACGCACCTGCGACAGCTGGCCACTTAATGTTTTTTCCTGCTGCACTAGCGCTTTATTTTTTGCATATATCGCAACAGCAATACGAATAAACGGGTCTGTACTTTGCACAAACTCTGCTGGTGCCTTGCCTAACCAGTACTTACGCCCTTCTGTCGTGGTTAACTGGCTTTGCGGATACAAGGTGGCAAGCTTTGCGCTTACTTCAGCTTGGCTCATACCGGCGCTCACAGCTAAAGCGGCATCTAGTTCAGCGACACGCACCGCATCTGGTTGAGCTAAATACTCTGCCACCTGCTCTGACCAAATAGCAACATCCATCGCCGGATCAAAACTTTTCTCCATTCTGGCTAAACGGCTTTCAATCATGCTTAAATCACGTTGCTGATACCCCATGTCACGCTCAGCATCTGGCTTTTCGCTTTCTATCGCCAGCCGATACAAGGTCATCGCCGCTTTTAACATATCGCTGCGTTTGGCATTATCAAAGTAATAAGTTTGCTGACTATACGCTTGCTCTGCATCAATCACCTGCTGTAGTGCACTAATGCTTTGCTGATAGACGCCGCGACTGGCGTCGGCATTTATCCAATCAAGCAATGCTTGCTCTTGCTGTTGTTTAATGGCATGAATATCGGTAACACCGAACCCATCTAGCAAACCCTGCAGTTTTTTCATCCTGTTATTCAGGCTTTTAACGGTAGAGGCATACTTTACTTTTAAGTCGGCATCTTTCGCACTGAGGTGATCAATGGTATCAATGATTTGTTGATAGGTTTTTACCTGCGCCGGATATTGCCAATTAGCAGCAAATGCAATTTCATCGGCTAATCGATAACGACTGGTACGCCCCGGATAACCGGCCAGCAAAATACCATCGCCCTGGCGAACACCGCTGGCATTAACCGTTAAAAAATGTTTACTTTTATAGGGTACGTTATCAACCGAGTAAGGTGCAGGCTTTCCGTCTTTGCCAACGTAGCCACGTATAAAGGTATAGTCACCGGTATGGCGCGGATACTCAAAGTTATCAATATCTCCACCATAATTGCCTACAGACTCTGATGGTGCATAAACCAACCGCACATCCTGCAGCATTAATTGTTTAATCTGAAAATATTCTAAACCATGATGAAAACTGACCACCGAGCAGCGGTAGTTCGGGTCGGCTTCACAGCTTTTAATCAGTGCTTTACGGTTTGCTTCAATCGCTTCATAACGTGCGCTACCGCTAAGCTCTGGCGCTAATGCGCCCGCAACCTGCGCCGTAACATCGGTTACCGCTTCAGTAATATATAAACGCTCCTGCGCACCGGCTGGTAATTCTTCTGACAGCGACTTGGCTAAAAAGCCTTTTTCAATCAGGTTATTGTCTTTCGTTGAGTTGTTTTGAATCGCGTTATAAGCACAGTGATGGTTTGTTATTACCAAGCCATTAGGCGAAACAAAAGACGCTGAGCAGTAACCCAAACTGACCATAGCGTTCATCGGGTACTGGCTTAAATCAGCCAACTGCTTACCCGGAATTTCAATGCCTTTGGCAGTTAATTCGTCTTGCAACTGCGCCATTTGGTAGGGTTGCCACTGGCCTTCATCGGCCACAGCCCCCAGGCTTAAGCCTAGCACGGCAGCAATCATTAGGGGTTTGGTTTTCATGCGCATTCCGTAGTTCCGGTTATTTTCATTATTGTCGCGGCAAATTATCCATTTTGCGCCCGTTAGCGCAACCTCGATGTGTTAAGTGCGTTCAAATTAGGTTAAGTCGCCACTTCGCCAACAGACAGTCAAAACCAATTAAGGTAAGCTTGACGCAATTTTTTGCTGCAGTTTAAATAGGTAGGTTTATGAAAGTATTAATACGCAGTTTACTCACCGGCCTGGCCATAGTACTGCCGCTTATAATCACCTTGGAGTTATTACGCGGGTTGCTACTGCTGATACTAAGCGGCGGCCTTGGCAGCAACAAAGCGCCCGGCCATCACCACGAGCAATAAGCTGCTAGCCCAGTAGCATCCAAAGCGCCACGCCAAACATCAGGCTGGCACCGATGCGGTTTAAGTACTGTACCCGGTTGGCTTTGCCGAAAAACAGCGCCAGCGCTTTACCGCCGCTGGCATACAGCAGCATAGAGCCGAACTCCAGCAGTAAAATGATGCTTACCAGCACCAGCAACTGTGGCCAAAACGCCAGCTGGCTATCGATAAACGGCGGCAACAGCGCCATATGAAACGCCCAGCCTTTGGGGTTAGACACCGCAGTAATAAAACCCTGACTAAACAAGGTACGCCGCGTCATTAACGCTGGCAGTTCACCAGGTTGCGGCAACGCCAGCTTGCCTTTGGCGCGCCACATTTGCAGCCCGATATAACCAAGGTAACAAGCGCCAACAATTTTAAACCACTGAAATACCGCCGGAAATTGCAGCATTATCGCCGCCACGCCGCATACCGCCAGTATGGCTACCAGCGCCACGCCCAGCATTTCGCCCCACATCATCCACAAGGTACGGCGCACGCCCTGGCTCATACCTAACGTCATGGCCAGTGTCATGCACATTCCCGGTGTCACCGAGACAAATAAAAATGTCGGAATAAATGCGCTCAGCAAGGCAAGATTAACCATAGCAACCTCAGTAAAAAACTGACGCTATTTTGCTCGGTTGCAACCGCACCAGCAATAGCTTTTGGCAGGGTTTTTCCGCAACCTGGCGCAGCCATATAAAAACCTTTAGTAAACAAATCTCTCCCCCTGTCGAATCAATCCCTGCTACTTCGACTAAGCTGTGATACAGAAATTTATTGCGTTTCGCACAGGAGAATCAAAATGTCAGGCAATACCGTAACACTGCACCGGGTAATGAAATCCACGCCAGAGCGGTTGTACCGCGCTTTTTTAGATGCGGATGCCTTAGCCAAGTGGTGCCCGCCGCATGGTTTTACCGGCAAGGTGCACAGCATGGATGCACGGGTGGGTGGTGGTTATAAAATGTCGTTTACCAATTTTAATACCGGCAGCAGCCACAGCTTTGGCGGTACTTACCTGGAATTAAAACCGAACGAGCTTGTTCGCTATAACGACCAGTTTGAGGACCCCAACCTGCCCGGCCAAATGCTGGTTACCATCCGGTTAAAACCGGTATTGTGCGGTACAGAACTAACTATTGAGCAAAGCGGCATTCCCGATGCGATACCGTTGGAGTTTTGCTATGCCGGTTGGCAGGAGTCGCTGCAGCTGTTAGCCCTACTGACTGAGCCGGAGATCCCGGACGGCCCATAACAACTAGAACTGCGGCGCTGGCCTGTTAACTGCCGGCGCCACTAGCGCTGCTTTAGCCTTAACTTAAGCTTTCAGCCTTTTCTACGCCGATAAAACGATATTGCTCGGGTGCAGGTTTAAAGCTGTGCTCGGCAAAATACATCATTGCCTCATACAAATGCTCCGGTAGCGCTGGGTCATAATACGCGTACATTTGCTGCGCCAGTTCTTCTTCAATTAACGCTTCTGTCAGCATCAAAAAGATTTCACCGGTCAGGCCTTGATAAGCCTCATCCGACATCATCTGGCTTAAAAAGCGGTTTTGCATGGCAAGGTGCTGCAGTACCAGCTGCTGCACGGCTTCTGCTTGCACCGGTAGGGCAAGTAACGGCAGATACTGCGCTACCCAGTTATCAAACTCCTCTGTCAAATGCTGTGATTGCGCGGCACTTACATTACCCATTGCCTGTAACGCAGTTTCGTACTCGCCAGGTTCTGCAAACTGGCTGGCAAAATCTTGTTGCCACTGTTCCGCTTTATCCTGCGGCACAGTGCTAAACAGGATCTGCAAATTTTGTTTACCTTGTGCAATAGTCATAGCCACCTCAATGTTATTGATCATCTGCTTTGTTGCATCGAGTTTGCTAAGTAGCAAGGCATGTTGTTGCTGCAATGCGTTTACAGCATCAAAGTCTGGTGCCTGCATCATGTCGCGGATCTGCTCCAGGCTAAAATCCAGCTGCCGGTACAGCAAAATTTGCTGTAGCTTTGCAAGATGCGGCTCTGAGTAACAGCGATAACCATTGTCCTGCCGCCGCAGTGGCGTCAGTAAGCCTACCTGATCATAGTGATGCAAAGTTCGCACACTGACACCGGCGAGCTTACTTACCTGACTAACACTAAACCACTTTTGCACGCTGCTACGCCTCCACCTTACTTACCTCACTCACCCGATGCAGCAAGCCTCAGCTATAACGTTGCGTTAGGGTCAAGTTCTATGATGATTTTTTTAAGCGAAGATAGCAAAGATAAAAAAAGCTGGCACGTTATGCCACCTACCGTGCAAAGGCTGATAAGCGGTAAGTCGGACATTTCACCGGAAATGGCTATTCGCCTTGCAGCCGTTATCGGCAGCTCCGAGCGCGTCTGGATGGGTATGCAGGATGCTTATGATCTCTGGCATGCCAGACAGAGAATAGATACGTCTAAACTGCAGCGGCTATGTAGTGCTTAGCCAACAAACACAGGCAAACGGGGATGAATCAATATCCCTGACCCTATTTATTCAAGAAACCAGTATTACCTTTTTAGACTGTGTAAAACTTCTTGTTTGATACGCCACACTTTTTGCTGATATTGCACCAACTTCCTGAAGCGCTTAGTGCTGAACAAAACCGCTGCAACAACACCAGCAGCTATTCCTGTCCAGGCTAAACCAGTTAGTAGCGTTGGGGATACATGCCTGTCAGTTAGCATTAACCATATTATAGCTACTGCAATACAGGCAACTGCGTAAATCTGCGCCAGCTTGATGCTGTTTAAGGCTGTTCTGCCTTGAATTAATCGAAGTAACAGTGATATCAAGACAAACATCAACGCTGTATCAACCAATAACACCAGCATAGAAAACTCAAACAAGATAAAGCTAACCAGCAACAGCAGCACAACACTTGACAGCATGCAGCTAAGTAACGCTGCTAAACCCAAGCCGAAATGTGGCGGGAAAACGCCGTGATACTCATTACCCATTTTGGTCTTTATTGCATGCGCTACTGAAATACCAGACAACATATCAAACTTACTCAAATTGGTTCTCCAACCGCAAAATCACCGTCGCTCCCGCCGTACATTTGGACTTATTTTTACCTATTTTAAATCAACGGTACCCCGTCATCCAAACTGCGGGTACAACTACTCTTTGCGGTTAAAGCTCTGTTACTGAAACAAATCCAGTTGGCCACTTTTTTAAGATTTCAGTAGTTTACTCAAAGGTGTAGGAGCTTCCCCACGTTGCTCTGCCGCAGTGTAAAGTTCACACAACCGACTCAGCTCAACTTCATACATATACTTACATTCTTCATAGTCGTCGCTATTGGTCGTTTCTGATTGCGCCAGTAATTCATAATAACGTATCGCGTCTTCCAGCGCCTGAATGCAAACCGCAACAGATCGAAAATCAAGATTAAGCATTAGAAACCCCTTTATTTTTTATCTCGGCATTAATAGCCAGCTGATCCAGCGACCGTAAAAATTTGCTTACTGGCATATCAAAATTGGGTGAGATCGAATAATGCCATGAATTTTTCTTTGGGATATAGTGGTCTTTAGTAATTACCAACTCTTTAGGAATAATGGTGCCAGCAGGAATCGTTGCAGCTGCTGCCATTATTAACCGAGCCGGAAATACCGGATCAAGCGTAAAGCGCGCATCTGTAAAAGCTGGACTAGCACTGCCTTGATTCGTCAGCGTCAATTTGACAGGTGAAGCAAAAATGGCTGCACATGTAGCTTATTTAGCTTCACTCGGCACTCGATAAATGCCACTAATAAGTTTTATTGTGATGGTGGTCGATGCAAGTTAGGAACATTTTATCAAGGTGTAGGGATGAAAATTTACCCAGCACCAGAAAGCGAAAAGCCCCGATGATACTCACCGAGGCTATGGCGCCGACCAGGCTCCCCCAATCCACTTGCCGAAAAGTTTAATGACTAGTTAAATGCATTTCAACAGCACCACTGCATTTAGCTGGCCACACAGCAGTAACGTCATGTTTTTTCAAGTTGCGCATCCATTGGTTATGTTCTAGATTGGGTATTCGGTACAACCTGATAAATATTAAGAACTTCAATTACTTTTGAAAGTAGTTCTTTGTTGGCCAAAATAATGAGAAAGGGATGTCTTATGAAGTTGAGCCACGTATTGTCCACATTAAACCAGATAGAAAAATCTAAGTTCATTACGTGTCTGGACAAATTATGCTCATCAGCAGCTTCCAGTGATGAAGTGATTTCACAAGCGCTGAGTAAAGTTAATCGCCAGATTAAAGACGCATCTGGCAGTGAAATTACGCACCTTTTCAACGCCGTTGCAATTCAGTATCAGGATTCAATTCGGGAAAAACTGGCACTAAGCGATGCCTCTATGGCACTGCTGATAAACATTCTTACCCGGGATGGTAACGGTATTGCCCGTATATCGTGGGTGGAGCAACTTTATAGCCGTGAGTGGGAAGCATTAGACGCCCTGGCACAGCAGATCCAACAAGATCTCGATAGCAACCTAGCGGAAGACTATGGTCATGCACATCGTCTGAAAATTTTCCGTGATTGTCTAAACGTTGCCTACACAAACGATGAGAGAATTAATCGCCAGGCAAACATCACTGACGACGAACGCAGCATTCTAAATACACTGGCCCATCATCTGAAAATTTCTCATGATGAAGTGGTTGCGATAGAACATTTATCCGAACCAATCAAAGCCGGCAAGCAAACGGTAGAAAACTGCCTGCAAGAGCTACGCGATATGGGTGTGATATTCGTTAATCGCAAAACATCCGAAGTGCTAATCCCAGATGAAGTGGTTACGGTATTAAATCAGATCCAAGGTAAAGAGCTGGCCGATAAACACTTGCTAAGGATCTTACGGGTGCTGTCTGACGCTGAATTATCAAATGTCTTAAAAAGTTACGGTAAGCGTATTCGCAGCGTTAGCCGGGGCGAAAAAATCAGTACCATTTTGCATTCCGGTATCGCCGTGCGAGATATGTTGTCACGCGATTTGTTCGACGAAGCTGACAACCAAAACAAACGTAAAGATCGTTTGAAACAACTTATCGCTGATTTGGATATCGACGCTGACAAAATTGGTTTCACGCTTGATGAACGTATAGATGTGATTTTGCAAAGCCTGAATACTGCTGCCGACCGCGAGTTCGATGCCATTAGCGCCACAGGTTACAAAGAAATGTTTGACGCTCTGGTGCAGAATTTTCAAGGTACTGATGCAACTGGCGCTCCGGAAACATTAGTACAACGCATCCGGTGCGAGTATGAGCTTGAAGAAACTGAGGAAATCAACGTTGAGCGCTTGCGGGCATTAAGTATTACGCCGCATGACGTTTTATACCTGCTCACTAATGATGAAGTGAAAGAGCTACGCGATAACCTGAAATTGCCCAGAAAAGGCAACCCAAGAACAAATATCCTGGAAGCATTCGCCAATGCCAACGACAAACTAATTGAAAACTACGCCGCTTTGGCTAAGCGCGATTTGTCAGCGCTCAAAGCTGTTGGTATCGAAATTAACGAAGCAGATATTGGCGTGAAGTTTGAAGAAGCAACAAAAACGATCCTGGAGCAATTGGAACTGGATGTTGACGAGGAACTGCGCAAGTCGATAAATACGGCAAAAGACAAAGCTGACATTATTATTACTATCAGCGATGACGATATCATTATTGGCGAAGCAAAAACCTGCAAAGAAGGTGATTTTGCTAAATACTCAGCAACATCCCGCCAGATCAAAGCTTACGTTAACCGCTGCGAAAATCAGGGAAAACGTGTAGCGCAGGTGCTGATTATCGCGCCCAGTTTCTCGCAGGACTTTATCGAATCCGCAGAGATGGACACTGAAGTGAATATCTCGCTGCTAACGGCTGAGGGGCTAAAGCAAATTCACGATGCCTATAAAGCCAAACGCCGCCCTAATTTTTCAGCACGGTTGCTAACAAAAGGCGGCCTGCTCAAGGCTGAATTGATTGCGAAAAGTATCTAGGGCAGAGCGAATTTACTGGAAAAGTGCTATGCCCCCATTTTAACGAAACGTCATAAATGTTCTTTCTTAGTTCATTCTTTGTTTTATTTAACAACTTTGTGGAGACACCTCAGGCTTCATCTTCAACATGTGTAAGAACTTCTTTAATAACGATTGATATTTGATGGAACTTATTAGGAAATAAGAAAATGAAAGAGGATATTTCTCTTCTTCTGAAAAGAGAAGAGTCACCAATTTTGGAGTTTAAAAGAGAGTGGTATTGGGATGATTCGACGCCAAAAGTTGAGATGGCTGATAAGTGGGGTGAGTTACTAAAAGATATAATCTCTTTAGCAAATGGATACCTTAATTGCACGGGTGAGTATCGTTATTTGATTATTGGATTTTCAGAAAAGGAGCGCGCTTTATACAACGTAGAATTTGACAAAATTAAACAGCTGAAAAACCTGACTGATTTCAGAAAGATTCTGTTTCAGAAACTAGAGGGCTGTACTAAACCTGCTCTCCTAGGCATAAATATCGAACCTGTAATAATCGAATCAAAAACTTTATTCGTATTTGAGATTCAGTGCCCAACTTACTTAATTGAGTTGAAAAGAGAGCTTAAAACAAAGACTCGCCATCTTGACGAAGGGGTTGTGCTGATTAGGAGGGGACAGAAAACAGATGAAGTTCGCACTGCAACGCCTGATGAAATTGAAAATTTAAAATTAGAGTTTGCTAAATATAAAGATTCTGAGCTTCACAAAAGGCTTAATCCAGAACTAGGTCTATCGACCTCAGAGAGATCTATTGAAAAAACAGTTCAGTTATTTATTGATAAGAATGCAAGTTTTACGTTAGCAGAGAATTTTCCAGTAAAAGAGAGAAACTGGAAAGAAAATATAGTATACGAAGTATATAGACTCGAAGATGGATTCTCAGGATTGAGGGAGTTTATCTACATACACGACTCATCAAACCAAGGGAAAACCTTTGCTGATATCAAAAATAAAAATCTAATAACCAACCTATCTGTTTCTATAATATTAATTGACAGGCCGAAAATAAAAGATGTAGAACGAAGAAAGAGCAATATTAGGAAACTTTTTGAATCAAACTATGTTTACTTTATAGACGAATTTGGATACGAACATTTATATAAAGACTGCATTCTCCCTTTTGAGAAATTTAACTTACCAGTTTATGTAAATAGCTTATACGACGAAGGATTAGATTTCGATTTATCTGCAATAGAGAGATTGAAGCACTGGTTTCTTTCTGATGACGAACCACTTTTTGTAGTTAGCGGTCATGGTGGTATTGGAAAAACCACTCTAGCAAAGCAATTTTTAGATTCTATAAGTAATGAAAATTCAGAAACTGGAATATTATTTATAGACTCTAAAGAAATCATAAGCGAGCTGTCAAGAAATTTCAGCCTTGATAATAAGGTTTCAGACGTTTTTGATTTTTATAAAGCCTTGATGGATGCAGACGAAATTGATGGGGCAAGATTCGACAAAGAACTACTCCAGCTATCAATAGATAACGGAAGTTTAGTTGTAGTTCTTGATGGTATTGACGAGGTGATCGCGAAACTTGGAGAAAAGTTTGATGTTGAACAGTTTATTACATCAATATTTGAAGAGTACTCCTCAGGCTTACATAAATGCAAAGTATTGATCACGTGCCGAGACCACTTTTGGAACGAAGTTGGCAAAAAAATACTGCTTCCTCAAATCACCCTAAAAGCTTTTAACAAGAATTTGGCAATTGATTTCTTTGAACAAAAATTAAAAGGCGATAATAAGAAAGTTCAAAAGGCCATGGGTATGGCTGAAGACCTCGCCATAGAATCTACACAAATTACAAAAGACGGCGGAGACAAAACATACATACCATTTTTACTTGATATGATAGGTTACTTAATCAACTCAAAAGATGTAACCGATAATGACCAAGCATATTTTCAGAGTAAATATCTAATCCCAGAAGAACACGCTGATCAGTTGGTCGCTCAACTTTGTCGCCGTGAAATAGTTAAACTTGGAAATTTGTCTGTAGATCAACAGGTGGAACTCTTCATTAGAGTTTCAGCAAATAAACAAAATGGAATTAGCCTATATGACATCAAAGGCGAGCTTGCAAAAATAACCAAAGATTTCGACAACTCATTAATTGAAAAAATAAAAGGACACCCTTTAGTTCAATGTGAAAACAACATGATTTACTTCAGGTATGATGTATTTGAAATATATTTTAAAGGATTATTGATATATTACTTTTTCAAGCAAAAAGACCTAAAAATGCTCAACGAAGAGATAATCCGAATTATAAGCGGATATCTAAAATATGATAGTAGCTTTACTGAGTCTATTGCAGAAAAACTTACTCTAGATGATGACATAATAATATTTTGCATACAGGTAATTGAGTCAGTTAGAAAATTTGACAACGTTAGTAATGAAAAATTTGTTTCATCAATTGTTTCAATTCTTCTAACTCTTCTTCAGATAGGACGAGACCAACAATCTAATCTGAATACAAGAACTGAGCTATTAGAAAAAATTTTTGGCGAGAATGGAAAGTTAGTTGGAGTTTGTTTGGTTGATATATTTGGCGCATCAACTTTCAAGCCAACGTTTGACTTTAGCGGAAAAGAATTAGTTGATTGCACTTTCAATAACTATGAATATTTTTGGGAATGCCATATGGATGAAGGCACTGTTTTTTATAACTCAATATTCAAAGGAATAGACCCTAGAGTAGGGGTTAATTATAAAATACCTAGCGGAATGTTCAGCACCAGCTGTGACTTGTCTGCAATTCAACATTTACTGTCCGAGAAACAGCAAGAATCCAAGAGCACTGAGGAGGCTGTTAAATCTGAATTGGAGAAAGTTTTTAAACTCTTCTATCAGAGAGGAAATTTTTATCCGAGAAAACAAGAAGAGGTGAGAAAAAAACTTTCTGCAGTTAAGTTGCTGCCTCAGCTAATGGATAAAGGCGTTATCAAGAACTATAAAGATCCAAAGAAACCTACGATGAAACAATATCGGGTTTGCGAAAATTATAAATCAGTAATTGACTACTTAGAACAAGGCACCCCGTCGAAAGAGTTTAAAATGTTAATCAGTGACTTAACGTGAAACAAATAACAAATTAAAGAACTCGGAAACGACAAAGCTACGCCATTTCTTGAGACTTTAAAAAAGCTGTAAAAAGCCGGGCTTGCCCGGCTTTTGCTAATCTAAACAAAGCCTAAATCAACTGTATCCCACCGCCAAAGCTGCGGTAAATGCCTACCAGGCGGCTAAAGCTTTGCTGTTGCAGTTGCGCTAACTGATCGCGGCTGCGCAGCAGTTCGCGCTCGGCGTCTAACAAGTCTAAAAACTCACCTGAGCCTGCGTTGTAACGCTGGCGGGCAATTTGCACTGCCTTGTTACTGGCTTGCCACTGTAACTCGGTGCTTAGCTGCTGCTCGCGGCTTAAGTTATAGCTGCTTAGCGATAACTGCATCTCGTTAATGGCATTAAACACCTGTTGTTCAAACTGTGCCAGTGCCATTTGCGAGCTCGCCTCAGCGCTGCGAATACGCGCTTTAACCGAGCCTAAGTCAGCGGCTTGCCAGCTTAGCGCCGGTGCAACCGACCAACTTTGTGTGTCACTGCCTAGCGTTAGGCCCGGGCCAGATAAAAAGCCTAAAAAGCCGCGCACGGATACATTTGGGTATAAATCGGCGGTGGCTACGCCAATTTCAGCCGTGCGGGCTGCCAACACACGCTCGGCGCTGGCAACATCGGCGCGGTAACGCAGGTAGTTTTCCCCCGCTACCACTGCTACCGGCTGCTTAAGCTCTGGCAAATGCGGCACTGCCCCCAGCCTTAATTTACCGGGCTGCTGCGCCAGCAAGGCCGATAACGTAGCATCTGCGGTTAACAGCGCCACCCGATAAGCCGGCACTGCCGCCTGTACCTGATGAAACTGCACATCTATTTGTGCCAGCTCCAGCTCTGATGCCATACCGGCCTCTAACCGTGACAACACTATAGCGCGGCTTTGCTGCAGGTTTTGCAGGTTTTGCTCTGCCACGACTAAACGCAGCTGGGCGCCACGGTATTCACCATAACTGGTGGCCACCTGGCTGATGAGCTGTACCTGAGCGTCGTGCCATAAAATATCAGCTTGCTGCGCATTCGCCTCGGCCGCTTCTGTGGCACGGCGGATTTTGCCGAATAAGTCTAAGTCCCAACTTAAATTAGCGCCTGTGCTGTAACCCCGGCTTATTACACCATCATCCAGCGGCGACACAGTGCCGTTTTCGCTGGCCTGATAACCGGCGTCTAAGGTGCCTTTGGGCAACAAGTCGTTGTTGGCATCACGAAATACCGCATAAGCCCGGTCGACATTGGCGCGGGCCTGCGCCAGAGTGCGGTTTTCGGCCAATGCCCTACTTATAAGCTGGTTTAGCGTGGCATCGTCAAACGCCTGCCACCAGCTTTGTGCCTGCTGTGCCTGTTGGTACGGGCTGCTAAAGCTGATATCCGCCACGTTGGCCGGGGTTTGGTAATCCGGCCCGACGGCACAAGCACTTAATGACGCTGCTACTATTAACGCCAGCGCAGAATGGTTTAGCAATTTACGCATGATGTGCTCCTTTGGCTTCAGTATCGTGCTCGTCAGTTACTGCTTTGTGCTCACCACGCTTGGCCAGCATGTAATAAAACAGCGGGGTTAAAATTAAGCCGAAAATGGTTACGCCTATCATGCCGGCAAATACCGCCACCCCCATCGCCTGGCGCATTTCAGCACCGGCGCCGCTGGAGAACACCATTGGCACCACGCCCATAATAAAGGCGATAGACGTCATCAGGATTGGCCGTAAGCGCAGGCGGCCGGCTTCCAATATGGCGTCCAGTGCGCTCATGCCCTGGTCTTGCAGCTCTTTGGCAAACTCGACGATAAGAATGGCGTTCTTGGTTGCCAGCCCCACCAACACAATTAAACCAATTTGGGTGAAGATATTATTATCACCACCGTACAGCAGCACGCCACTCAGTGCTGATAACAGCGTCATCGGAATAATCAGAATAATCGCCAGCGGTAAGCTTAAGCTTTCGTACTGCGCGGCCAGTACCATAAACACCAGCAGAATAATCAACGGGTAGATAAATAACCCGGCATTACCGGCCAGAATTTGCTGGTAGGTCAGCTCAGTCCACTCGTACGTCATGCCGTTTGGCAGGGTTTCGGCCAGAATTTTCTCAATCGCCGCCTGGGCTTCACCGGTGCTGTACCCCGGTGCCGGGCCACCGTTAATTTCGGCGGTGGTAAAGCCGTTATAGTGCATTACGCGGTCTGGCCCGGCGCTATTGGTCACGTTAATAAAAGAACCCAACGGGATCATCTCGCCGCTGTTATTACGCACTTTTAACTGGCCAATTTGCTCGGGCGTTTGGCGAAACTGCTCGTCAGCCTGCATATTTACCTGATAGGTGCGGCCAAACTGGTTAAAGTCATTCACATACACCGAGCCCATATAAGCCTGCAGCGTTTGAAACACTTCATCCAGTGCCACCCCCTGCTGTTTGGCTTTGGTGCGGTCGATATCCAGATCCAGCTGCGGCACATTCACCTGGTAGCTGGAGAACACGCCCGCCAGCTGTGGCGTCTGCCAGGCTTTCATCATCACCTGCATAGTCACCTTGTACAGCTCGTCATAACCGTGGTTAGCGCGGTCCTGTATTTGCAGCCGGAAGCCACCTATAGTACCCAACCCCTGCACCGGTGGCGGTGGGAATATCGCGATAAAGGCATCTTCAATACCGGCAAATTTTTGGTTTAATGCCGCGGCTATTGCACCGGCAGACATCGACGGATCGGTGCGCTCGCTAAAGTCGGTAAGCGGCGTAAACACAATGCCGCTGTTCGGGCTATTGGTAAAACCGTTAATGCTCAGGCCCGGGAAAGCCACAGAGTTAGCCACGCCCGGTTGTTCCAGCGCGATACGCGACATTTCTTTAATTACCGCTTCGGTGCGTTCCAGTGACGCCGCATCCGGTAACTGCGCAAAGGCAACTAAATACTGCTTATCCTGGCCCGGTACATAGCCGGTTGGCGTAGTAGCAAACTGCAGACCGGTTAAGCCCACTAATACGACATACATTACGCCGACAATAGCGCCAAAACGGATCACCTTTTTTACCAGCCAGCCGTAACCGTTGGATAAGCGGGCAAAGAAGCGGTTAAACGGGCCAAATAACCAGCCACCAAACAGCTTATCCATGCCGCGGGTTAAGGCATCTTTTTTCTCACCATGGCCTTTTAACAGCAGTGCCGACAGCGCCGGGCTTAGCGTTAACGAGTTAATAGCTGAGATAAAGGTAGAAATGGTAATGGTTAAGGCAAACTGCTTATAAAACTGCCCGGTTAAGCCCGACATAAAGGCGGTAGGAATAAACACCGCGGCCAGCACCAGCGTAGTGGCGACAATGGGGCCTGTTACTTCTTTCATCGCCTTTTGCGTTGCGGCAACCGGCGATAAGCCTTCGCTGATGTTACGCTCTACGTTTTCTACTACGACGATGGCGTCATCCACTACGATACCGATAGCCAGTACCAGACCGAATAACGATAACGCGTTCAGCGAAAAGCCCAACAGCTGCATAAAGGCAAAGGTACCCACCAGAGACACCGGCACTGCCACCAACGGAATTATAGAGGCGCGCCAGGTTTGTAAAAACAGCACTACCACTAACACCACCAGCAACACCGCTTCAAGCAGGGTTTTTACTACCGCTTCAATTGAACCACGCACAAATACGGTTGGGTCGTACACGATGTCGTAGGCTAAACCATCCGGAAAGCCTTTTGACAATTCAGCCATTTTGGCCCGTACATCATCCGAGATTTGAATAGCGTTTGAACCTGATGCCTGAAATATCGGAATGGCCACGGCGTCTTTATTATCCAGCAAAGACCTTAGCGCGTAAGTAGAGGCGCCAAGCTCCAGCCGCGCGACATCTTTTAACCGGCTTATTTCACCATTAGCGCCCACCTTGATAATAATATCTGCAAACTCTTCTACTGCCGCTAAGCGGCCTTTAACGTTAATAAGCAGCTGAAATTCGGCATCACCACTAGGCTGTGCGCCCAAACTACCCGCGGCGGCCTGCTGGTTTTGCTCACGAATGGCAGCAGTAATTTGTGCCGGTGATAAACCCAGCGCCGCCACTTTATTCGGGTCTAACCAAATGCGCATGCTGTAGTCGCCAGCGCCAAACAAGCGCACTGCGCCAACACCTTCTATCCGTGCCAGCTCGTCTTTTACATTCAGCGCCGCATAGTTAGACAGATACAGCATGTCATAGCGGTTATCCGGTGAGGTTAAATGCACCACCATGGTTAAATCAGGTGATGATTTTTCAGTAACCACGCCTAAACGTTGTACTTCTTGCGGCAGCCGTGGCTTGGCGCGCTCTACCCGGCTTTGCACCTGGGTTTGCGCTAAATCAACGTTGGTACCGATAGCAAAAGTAACGGTTAATGTCATGCGGCCATCCGAGGTGGCCTGGGATGACATATACAGCATGTCTTCCACGCCGTTAATTTCCTGCTCCAATGGCGAGGCCACCGTTTCAGCAATCACCTTTGGGTTAGCGCCCGGATAGTTTGCGGTAACCACTACTGTTGGTGGCACCACTTCAGGATATTCAGTAATGGGCAACTGCCATACTGCTATCGCACCGGTAATAAAAAACAGCAGTGAGATAACAGCGGCGAATATCGGCCGGCGGATAAAAAATTGCGATAACATTTTTGGCTCCTTAGCCGCGATTTGCTGCAGTGTCAGTGTTTACTTTCTGGACACTGTTTACTTCAGCGGTTAGTGCGCTGCTGGTTTGGTCCAGCAGTTTTTGTGTATTACGAAGGGCGGCTAATTGCTCGTTGCTGGCCATTTCAACCAATTTAGGCGCTACTTGCATACTGGGGCGTACGCGCTGCAGGCCATTAACCACTATGCGGTCACCTGCGTTTAGCCCGCTACTGACAATACGCAGGCCATTAACTTTTTCACCCAAGGTAACAGCGCGGTATTCCAACTGATTACTGGCATTAACCAGCAGGACAAACTTGTTGTTTAAGTCGGTGCCTATAGCTTTTTCGTCAATTAGCACGCCATCATATGAATTACTGCCGACCAGTTTTATGCGGGCAAATAGTCCGGGTAACAAATCGTTTTCGCTATTGTTGAAACTGGCGCGAATACGGATAGTGCCGGTTTGCGGGTCAATGCGGTTATCGACAAAGTCGATGTTGCCAATATGGCCATAATCGGTATCTGACGCCAATGCCATGGTTACCGGATTCGCCGTTTCGTCGCGGGTGTCAGCGCGCTTACCGTCAGCCGACAACCTGGCGTATTTCAAATAGGTTTGTTCATCCACGTCAAAGTAGGCATACATTTTATCTACCGATACCAGGCTGGTAAGCTGGCTTTGTCCTGCATTAACATAGTTACCGGCCGTAACTTGAGCGTACGATACCCGCCCACTAATTGGCGCGCGCACGGTGGTATAGCTTAAGTCGAGCTCGGCCCTATCAAGCGCCGCCTTTACTGAGGCAACACTGGCCGCAGTTTGCTGCTTGCGCGCCTGGCGGCTGTCCAACACTTCGGCCGATATTGCGCGCTGGCTGCTAAGTTTTTCTGCCCTTGCGTAATCGTTCTGCGCTAATACGGCCGCGCTTTGTGCGCTTTGCCATTCGGCTTTTAAGCGCGCAACCTCTGCAGCAAACGGGCGCGGGTCAATTTGTACCAGTAAGTCGCCTTTCTTAACCAAGGCGCCTTCATTAAAATGGACTTGTTCAATATATCCTGACACGCGCGGCATCAGGTTTACCGTTTGCGGTGCCTGCAAGCGGCCAGTAAATTCATCCCATTCGGTGATACGCTCATACACCACTTGCGCCACGCTTACCTGCGGTGCAGCCGGTGCTTGAGGCTGGTTCGCCGCCTCCGGATTACCACAAGCAGCCAACACCAGGGCAGCAACGCTTGCTAACATAAAAGTTCTAATAGTGTTTTTCCTGCTCATGACGCTGTTCTCCACACTCTTGTTAACGGTTGCAAAAAATTGCATAAAATAAAACTTGTTAATTCTGTACTGGTCGGTAAATATATAGAACACATAAAAACTGTCAATATAATTTTGTACCAATCGGTAAATTAATTTAATTCTACGGTAAAAAAATTGGTTCTAAGGCTGAAACAGCACTATTGCAGTGCCGACGATTTCACTAAGCCAACGGAGGCTACTGTCAGGCTATGTCAGTATTGTAAGGCGCCACCATACCGGGTTTAATGCCGGATACCGGCGCATTATTGCCTGAAACTCCTGCGCTGCGGCGTGACCACAGCTTTACTGAACGATCGTAAGCGCCTGGGAGGCTTAGCTGATGTCAGTGGCAAGATATCTGTACTCAACGGTAAGTAACCCTTGCTGGACATGGGGTCTTTTGCTGTTTACTATATCAGCATGTTTTAATGTAGGAGCAGAGCCATGCCAGAAGTAAATTGCACGCCGCATGTCGGCCGGCCACGCGCCTTCGATACCAACACTGCGCTGGAAAAAGCGTTAGAAGTATTCTGGCGTAAAGGCTATGACGGCACGTCATTAACCGATCTGACTGACGCTATGGGCATAAATAAACCCAGCTTATATGCTGCTTTTGGCAACAAAGAACAGCTGTTTTTAAAAGCTATTGAGCTATACGAAAGCCGCCCTTGTTCGTTCTTTCTGCCAGCGCTGGAAAAAACCACTGCCTATGAAGTTGCAGAACATATGCTGTTTGGTGCTGCGATGAATATGGCTGATACCGGCAAACCGCAGGGCTGTGTGGTGGTACAAGGTGCACTGTCGTGCAGCGAAGCGGCAGCTACAGTAAAAGAAGCACTGATGAACCGCCGTGTAGAGGGCGAGCAAAAAATGCGCGAACGCTTTGAGCGCGCGAAGCAAGAAGGCGATTTACCCGCCAATGCCGATGCTGAAACCTTAGCCCGTTACCTGGGTACCGTATTACAAGGTATGGCTGTGCAGGCTAACAACGGCGCCAGCGCCGAGCAATTGCGCGAAGTTGCAAAACTAACACTAATGGCATTTCCGCGCTAATTCGCCTGCCTTAAACTCCACTGTTATTGCCTATTCCTGCAAACCGGCACTGCGGCAATAGGCAAAGCCCCGGCGGCTGCTTATACTGCGTTTATCAATACCGTGGAGAAGCCGCTATGACTGACGAACGTGAACGCTTGCGCCAGCAAATGCTTCAGCCGCTGTTGCAAACAATACAGTCCAACGGCCTGAGTGAAACCAACATCCCGGGCGTAAAGCTATACCATAGTGACGGCCCTACCTCTGCAACGCCAACTATTTACCAACCTGCGTTGTGTTTGCTGGTGCAAGGTTCAAAGCGGGTATGGTTGGGTGATGAACAACTGCAGTACCACGAACTGCAATATCTTATTGCGCCGGTAACCTTGCCGGTAAGCGGTAAAATTATTACCGCCAGCACCGACAGGCCCTACATTGCTCTTCTGATAAACCTGGATTTGCGTGAACTGACAGATCTGATAATTGATATAGCTCACAAGGTAACACCATCGGCTATGCCTGCCCGCGGTATTGCTGTTGGCGATGCGGACCTGTGTCTTTTGTCAGTATTTCAGCGTCTGACACAGTTGCTGCAATCACCACAAGATATTCCAATACTGTTGCCGTTGCTGAAGCGTGAAATGCTGTACCGCTTATTGCTTGGGCCGGTTGGCAGTCAACTGCGCGAATTCACGCAAATAGACAGTCAGGCACACCGCATCAGCAAAGTCATAGAAATGCTGAATCAGCGCTACAACCAGCCGCTGCGTATTAAAGAGCTGGCTGATGCTGCGCATTTAAGCGAATCAGCATTGTTTCAAAGCTTTAAAGCCGTGACCTCAATGTCGCCGCTGCAGTTTCAAAAACAGCTGCGTTTAAACGAAGCGCGGCGCATTATGCTTTATGAAGGCTTAGAGGCCGCGACAGCAAGCTACAAGGTGGGTTATGAAAGCCCGTCACAGTTTAGTCGCGAATACAGCCGCTTATTTGGTGCGCCACCGAAAGCCGATGTCGCGCGTTTTCGCCAAACGCTGTAAATTTTCTGCTGTGGCTACTGTTTAAACTGCACGCAAGGCTTTATGATCACCGCCTCTGTTGCTGCCAACTGCGCCCACTATGTCATCCACTATGAAAAACATGCTGTTGTACCTGGTTACTGTATTAATCTGGGGCTCTACCTGGTTTGCCATTGAGTTTCAGCTCGGTGAAGTGGCGATAGAGGTATCACTGGCGTATCGTTTTATTTTATCAGCCATTTTGATGTGGCTGTTTTGTGTATGGCGCCGCCTGCCAATGCGCTTTAGCGCCAAAGATCATGGCTTTATTGCGTTGTTGGCGCTGTTTAACTTTGCGCTGAATTACATTTTAATTTACCAGGCGCAGCAGTATTTAACCTCGGCCATGACCGCCATTGCCTTTACCACCATGTTGCTAATGAACATTGTTAATACCCGGCTGTTTTTCGGCAAACCGGTGGCCAAACGCATTTATTTTGGCGCCTTAATGGGCATTGCCGGCATAATAGTACTGTTTTATCCGGATTTAGACGGGTTGGATTTTACCAACGCCAGCTTAATAGGCTTAGTGCTGGTGCTGGGCAGTGCGCTTAGCGCATCGCTTGGCAACATGGCCAGTGTACGTAACTCGCGCGCCGGTTTACCTATTACTCAGGTTAACGCCTGGGGCATGCTCTATGGCGCCATCGGCCTGACAGCACTGGTGCTGTTCAGCGGCACACCGTTTACTTTCAGTACCTCGCCGGCCTTTATTATTTCGTTGCTGTACCTGGCGGTATTTGGCTCGGTAATCGCCTTTGCTACTTACTTTGCGCTGTTAAAAGGTATGGGGCCGGAAAAAGCCAGCTACACCATAGTGCTGTTTCCGCTGGTCGCCGTAGTGCTAAGCACCCTGTTTGAAGACTTTGCCTGGAGTGGCTACACCTTTGCCGGCTTTGCTTTGGTGCTGCTGGGTAATGCGCTGGTACTAACGCCGTTTGCCAAAATTAAGGCCTTATTGCTAACACGCCAACCGCAACTAGCCCCCTAAACAGCATACATCTTTAATACGGCATTTAAAGCAAACCAATTAGCTTTAAATGCCGCCGTTACATGGCTTAAGCTACTTTTTCTCAGTAACCACGGGTTGAGCATTTAAAAAGCCCCAGATAAAGTCAGCCTGCATTACTTCCATTTCTGGTGAAGAATTGTTGTCGCGGTAGTACCAGTCCGGATTAGGAATACCGTTATGACTACGGAAATAGCCAAAGTCAGACAAACTGGTTTCAAACACCGAAAGCGCTAAAAAATGTTTAAAGCTGCTGGCCGGATCTAGCTTATCACCCGGTTTAGTCCCTAACGCTGCAACGCCGGCTCTGGAGTGACAACCTATGCAGCTAGAGCCATCCATAAAGCCTGCCTCGGTGACTGAATTACCCAAAAATGTGGGTTGGCCTATGGCGTTGACATATTCAACCTGTGAGCCTTTAAGGCGATAATTCAACCAGGCCTTATTTGCCGCGGCCGGTTCAAACGCATTGGTACTGGTTTTAGTGCCAATATTCATTGCACTAAGCAACTTTTGCCATTCTGGCCGAATGGTTTCAATTGGATATCCAGCGTCATGGTGCAGCACTATGCTACTTTGATTCAGGTTGTCTGATTGCTGGTTAGGCACAACATAATTGTCTGCCGTATTGGCCGGTCTTGCGTCTGCACTACTGTAGCCATAGGCGTCGTTACACCCCGTTACGTCGCAACGACCGGGCAGCGCAATGTGCTCAAACGTTGTCCAAACCCAATTTGGGATGTCTTTGGAGGAAATATGAAACGCGACTAAATAATGCACGCCCTCAAGATTACAGCTTGCTGTAGGGTCTTCCGACAACCCCAGTGCGTTTAGGTTTATTTGCGTCGCCAGGTATTTACTGGCGTAAGCATTAGCGTCGGTATCCATGCCAAGCTGTGCCGCCAGATCCTTATGCAGCCAGTTACTTTTTATCATTACCGCATCGGAGGGTAAGTCAATTCTCACCAAGGACGCCGGTTGACCGTCATGCGCCGACTGGTTAGTTTTACGATAAGGTGCATCTTGCTGCATATTTTTCTGATTAGCAAAAAACACATCCAGCGCACCATTCGCGTTATATAAATTGTTTTCAAACAAATAGTTGTGAAAAACCTGATTACGCACTGTCAGCTCAGCATTGGTCTGTCGAATAACCCTGCCAATACTTTGCGGATCTGCCGGTTTAAACGCTTTAGAGATAGCCGGAACCATATTTTTTGTCTGGCTATTCACCGTCACGGCTTCACAGTTTGCCGGTTCTGTACTGGCAGAATGCGCCTTAAGCATGGCAGCCGTATTAACTTTAGTTAACGGGTTAAGCTGGCTATGAAAGGGTAAGCGAGTGTGGCGCTTTAGCTCACTGCTTTTAGCATGTTCAACGGCTTTATCCGGCTTGGCTTTAGCCAATGCAGTTAACTGCGATGTAAACTGCTCCCCCGGGAACACCGGGCAATGTTCTTTGCTGTTATTTTTGTCGCCAGGCAGGCAACAATTCTCGCTGGCACCCGGTTTCTGCCCCGCCTGGCAAAGCGGGTAGGGTTCTGCCGGCCAGTTCTGTCGCTCGTCAGCCCAGTTTGACCAAAACTTATCGGTAATAACCTCGGCAAACAGTTTCCAGGAAAACATATCCGGGCACGTCATCGCCGGGTTACTGATTAATTTGCCGCTAATTTTGTTCACTGCCTGCAACTGGCCAGACACCAGTTTCATTGAGCAGTATTCACTATCTTTAATAGCTGATTGAAAATACATCGCATAATCTACAGCGCTGGGTTTAGCATCATCTGCCAGCACAGGTAAAGAACATAACAGACACGTAGCAGTAAAAGTTATCAGCTTCATATTAAGGCTCCATTTACAATATCCTGAGGTAACAAGCGGTACAGTTGCTGTAAACACGCTTTAAGGCCTGGCCGCACTTGTAACACTTGCGTTGCAGGTGGATAAAATTTAGATCAGGAAATGCACCGCGTAATGATATTCAATGGAGAAAAAACTGATATTACGTTAAGCGTCGTAACAGCCAACTGCAACCCAATATACAGGTAAACAATATCTCGAAGCACAAACTGAAACTTTGCCGTTAATCATATTTTGTACCCACCTTTTGCGGTGAATGGTGCTCGACTCTCTTTTATGCTAGATTCGATATCTGTTTAAAAATTAAACAGGAAAGCCCCACTGTGTTGCGTGTTCTGCGCCTCCAATTATTATTCTTACTGTGCTGCCTCGGTATACCCACTTTAGCCGAACAGGTCGATTTTTCTCATTTGTATAAACAAATAGACACTGCCCGCCAGCAAGGTGATATGGATAAGGCTGACCAACTAGCCCTGAGTTATAGTGAGTTAGCGAACCAGCAAAAAGATCTTGTTGAACAGGGCAAAGCCTATTACGCCCTGGGCAGAAATGCCATGGAGCGCAATAACTACCCTGAAGCAAAAAAGCAGCTGCAACAAGCTGTTAGTTTGTTTCAGCAAAGCGAGCAGTCAATACTTTTGGCCAACGCCTTACGCCAACTAGGCCTGACTTTTCGCTACCAAAGTGACTACAGTACAGCGCTAAATTATGCTTATCAGGCGATGCACATTTATCAAACAGAGCAAGATACCAGCGCCATAGCATCGGCCTATAACACTATTGGTACTATTCTTGAGAAAATGGGCCAATATGAAGAGGCATTACAGGCTCACCAAAACGCACTAAAGTTGCATAATGAGCTGGGCAATCAAAGTGGCATTGCCAGCGCTATTTACAACGTCGGCGATTTATTCAGAGTGATGGGCGACAACGACAAAGCCCTGAGTTATTTTTTGCAGTCACTCGAACTTGATATGGCCAGCGGTGATCCACGGGACATCGCTTATAGCCATAACAAACTGGGCTATTTGTATAGTGAGTCAGGTAATTTTGCCCAAGCTGAACAGCATCTAAACCAAGCTCTGGCACTCTTTAAGCAAATTCATGCCCCCCGGGACGCTGACTGGGCGCGAACAAATTTGGCGAAGCTCGCCATGGAGCAAGCCGATTATGCCAAAGCTCAACAGCTGCTAGACGGCGTGATCGGCCGTGCTATTGAGCAACACTATAAAAGTTTATTAGTAGATGCATATAAGCTTGGTGCCGAGTTAGCCATTAACAAAGGTGACAATAATGCAGCGCTGGCTTATATAGATGCCGGCGTAACGCAAGCTCGCCTGAACAATGAACGCGCCGATGAAGCCCAACTGGAAAAATTTCGAGTCGAGGTTTTAATTAAACAGGATGCTGTTAGGGAGGCGCTAGCGGCATTGCAGCGACAAAAGCAACTGGACGATGACATTTTCAATACCAAACGGGTGACAGCCATAGCCAGTATTCAGGCTCAGGTAGACTTTACCCGCCAGCAAAATCAAATTGAGCTGCTAAAAAAGGAACAAGCTTTACAACAAGTGAAAACGGAACAGCAAAAGTCAGCCCGCAATTTATGGATCCTTAGCCTGATAGCAGGCTTCGTAATATTGTTGATGCTGTACCGCCGGCACATTCAAAAAAGGCTAAATAGGCTTTTAGTTCAACAAGTAGATGCCAGAACGTTGGAGCTTAACCAAAAAAATCAGGAGCTGCAGCTCGCCTATCAAAAGCTAGAGACCATTAGCCTGACAGACAAGCTTACCGGTTTGCACAACCGTCATTTCCTTGAGAGCCATATAGAAAATGATTTAGACCATTGCCAACGTTTATATCAAGACTGGCGGGCCGGTAAAACTGCCAAACCCGAAAACGCAGATCTCGTCGTGTTTCTTATCGATCTGGATAATTTCAAAGCGCTGAATGACACCTACGGTCATAATATCGGTGACGAAGTCCTTAAAAGACTAAAACACAGAATGCAACAGGTGTTTCGTCAAACCGATTATCTGGTGCGCTGGGGCGGTGAAGAATTTGTTGCCGTGGCCCGCTTTATACACCGAGAAGATGCAAAAACCCTTGCCCAGCGTTTTATCGAGACGATACAGCAAAGCCCTTTTATCATTGAAGGGCTAGCACCGTTGCAGGTTAGCTGCTCTCTGGGTTATGCCTGTTATCCGTTGGATATGAACCAACAAAACAGTCACTGGCCCACCCTGCTAAGGCTGGCAGATTTAAGCCTGTACGCCGCTAAATACTCTGGCCGAAACGGCTGGGTGGGTATAGAAGACTGCAAAACACAGCTAACATCTGCCAATATTAGCGATGCGCAGTTACAACATTGGCTAGATCAAAACAAAGTAATAGTACATCACTCGTTTCCTGGCTCACTCTACTGGCAGCAGCCCTAACCAACTTAAACGCTTTGAGAAAATCATATCTTAGGCAAAAACTCAGACAATGCTTTAAAAAAAGCATATTCATCCAACCCGGCGCGGTTAAGAGGTTTAGCCTGCGCACTCCACATCGCTACCACCAGTTGTTTATCGGGGTCAACAAACACATACTGACCAAAAATGCCCTCGGCGGCATAGCTTTTGCCGTGCATCGGCCAGAGCATATAGCCATAATCAACTGTTTTGCCGCCAATGTTCTGCCTGCTGCTGGCCGCTTTCATCCACCCCTCTGGCAGCACCCGCTGTGTGTTACCATCTAATTCGATAACACCGTCATTAAGCCAAAATAAGCCCAAACGTGCATAGTCACGCAACGTAGCCGACAAACCGCTACCACCTATTTCCAGCCCATCGGGAGATTGCAGCCACCAGTTAGCGTCGGCCTGCATACCCAGCTTCGACCAGATTTTCTCTGACAAATACTGCGCCACCAGCTTGCCGGTAGCCGCTTGCACCAAAGCACCGGCAAGCTGGTTTTCGCCGGTACTGTAGTTCCATACTGTACCGGGTTTGGCTGCACGTGGTAGCGCCGCCATTAAATCTAAAATAGCGCCGGGTTGCTGGTTTAGTTGCGCCTCCAGCATACGCCGTCTGTCGGATGCAGGATCGGTGTAGGTTTCGTTCCACGCCACGCCGGAACTCATTTGTAGCAGGTGTTTCACCGTTACGCCATCGTAGGCGGTACCCTTAAAACGTGGCAAATAGTTAACGATAGGGTCATTAATACTATTGATATGGCCGTCGTGTATTGCAGCGCCAATTAAGGTTGCAGTAACCGACTTAACCACCGACATCGACATCCAGCGCGTATCCGGGTTATTGCCCAGCAGGTACTTTTCAAATAAAATTTCACCGTTGTGGATAATCAGGAGGCCGCTGACACGGTTCATCGACAACACATCATAAAGATCAAACGTTTTGCCATCTACCCGATAAGAAAAATCCTGCAGCGGCTGCTCACTCAACGGCAAAGTGCTTACTGCCCCGCCACGCGCTACGGTGCGGGTTGGGAACAGCCGGTCGATATTGCGAAAAGTATTAACCTGAATATCCGGATACAGCTTGCCGTCGTAAATCTGCCGCACAGTGCCGATAGGCTCATGCATATGGCGATAGGCTAACGGCGCCACCGCATCTGCTGAGCGCGTTTTTTCTGCGGCGTTAGCAAGGCCGCTTAGGTTGAGCAATATGGCTAAGGTAGCAATGGTGGTAGTTTGTATGACGTACATTGGGTACCTATCCTTTTTTATTGGTGACATCAGTGCTTAAACGTACTACTCATTATAGCGCTTGTCGCAGCCGCACAAATCGCGCAAAGCGCGGCAAGCCATGTTTGGTCAGGCCGTTATAGCGGTAGGTAATTACGCTGCCAATTGGCGGTGGTGCAAGGCGTAGTGCATCGGTTAAACCACTGCCAATAGCAAACTCTTTACCTTCAGCAGTTTTAACCACCAAAGCCCCCACCATGCCTTGATATTTTCCCTTGCCCGGCCGGTAACCAATTACCTGCGCTTCAGTGTCTTGATAGGTTTTCAGCTTTAGTAAATCGCTGCTTCTGCCAGTTTTATATAAGGCATCCTGATGATGTAACATTAAACCCTCGGCACCGCAGGCTTCCAACTCATTTAGTTTGGCCATAAGCTGCGCGTTATCAGCCAGCCGAAACTGTGGCACTACGGTTAAGAAAGGAGTGTTATGTTGCCGAGCAATATTGTGCATTGCATCAATACGCTGGCTAAATGTCCCCCCGGCATTGGGCAATTCGAAGATGTAATAGCGAATTTGCTGCCATTCATTATCAACAGCCTGATGTTTACTGACAATACTGAGTGTCTGTGCAAATTGATTGCGCCCCAGCCACAGTTCACCATCTAATTCATGACCAGGAAAATCAGCTACAAACCAGCCAGGTGCAGCAATCACATTGCCGCCACGGGAGATTAACTGTTCACCATTCCAAAATGCGCGCACACCATCAAGCTTTTCACTCACCCAATATTGCTGAACATCGATGTTGTCACTATAGACTTCAGCGAGCAATAGGTCCGGTTTCGTTGCAGCTGCCAGCTGAAAGCAGCAGAGTAACAAAACAATAATTAACTTATTAGTCACCATTTAGCATCTTTTAATTTAAAAGCATAAGTATAGTGACACACGCTGTTTCAGCAAGTTGAAGCTGACTGCGTTAATTAATAATTGGTTTTAGGTAATCATTACCAAGTTGCCGCATTTGCCGTTCAACCCAGTTCACGCGCTGCAGCAAATAAGGCGTTAACTGGCGCGGTTCACGCTTACGCGGGCTGGGCAATACCACGGCAAGCCGCGCGGCCTCGTTAATGGTTAGCTTGCTGGCCGACTTACCATAATAATGCAGGCTGGCCGCTTCCACGCCATAAATGCCTTTGCCAAATTCGGCGATATTTAAATACACCTCTAGTATACGTTTTTTACCCCAAATCACTTCCAGACTTACGGCAAACATCGCTTCCAAGCCTTTGCGGACCAGACTGCGGCATGGCCACAGTAACAAGTTTTTCGCCGTTTGCTGGCTAATGGTACTGGCGCCGCGCAAGCCATTGCCATCGTCGTACTGATCAAGCGCCTTACTAATGGCGCTGAAATCAACACCAAAGTGCTGTGGAAAACCTTGGTCTTCAGAGGCAACCATGGCCAGCGGCACATGCGCGGGCAGCTTATCAATGCTTATCCAATGCTGACTAACAGGATAAGGACTTTGCAGCATAAAAGCAGATGTTGGTGGCGGTACAAAGCGAAGCACCAGTAGAGATATCAGTAACAACAGCACCAACGCCAGCAATAAACGCCAGGCAACAAACCAGGCCCAACCGAAAAAACCGCGCTCACCTTGTGTCATTTATCCTCTCTTGTCAGGTTAGGCCAGCCTTTAAGGCGTAGTCGCCTGCAACAGGCAACAGTATAGGAAATTGCGCGGCAATAACAATTGGATCTGCTTCGCACCGCCTCAGCTTTGCGGCACGTCTTCGATCAATTGCCGATGCACGCACACCGCGGTACTCTTCGGACGGATAGTTTCGCCTCTGCCCTCAAGGTGGGCCCGCGTAAAGGCGGCCCCGAACAGCAGGATCATGGAGGAATAGTTGACCCACAGCAGCAACAGTGCCAGAGAACCAGCAGCGCCATAGGCCGATGCTGTCGCAGTATAAGCCAGATAAGTGGCAATCAAAGAACGACCCGCCGTAAACAACACTGCGGTGATAAAGGCACCTGGCAGCACGTCGCGCCAGGACAGCCGAACATCGGGCAGGATTTTAAACATAGCCGCGAACAACAAAGTGATCACCAGCAGCGACAGCAATAATTCCATGCCTACCATTGTCCAACCCGGAACCGGCAGCCATTCCTCAGCGAACACCATTATGCTGCGCAAGGCCACAGACAATAACAGCGAAACCAACATAATAAAGCCGATGGCCAGAATGATGGTCAGCGACAGCAAACGGCTCTTGATAAAGATCCACAGGTTGCTTCTGGCTGGACGAGGCGCAACATCCCAAATCTGATTCAGCGACTGCTGCATCTGTGCGAAAACCGTGGTGGCACCCACTATGGTGGCCACGATGCCGATTAACGCCGGCCAGACGCCACTTTGGTCAATCTGCGAATTGCTCACCGCCGTCTGCACCACCCCGGCGGCTTCCGTACCCAGTGTTGCTTCGAGCTGCGCGAAGAGTTGCCCCTGAACAGCGCTCTCACCGATAATAAGCCCAACCAGAGCCACCACCACGACCAAAATAGGCGCAATAGAAAAAACAGTGAAAAACGCCAAAGCGGCGGCGTAAATAAAAGCCTGGCTAGCCAGCCAGTGCCGCAGCGCAGCGCCAAAAATACCCAGCCAGTGCCGCACCACAGCAGGGAGTTTGTTGTAAAACCGGAAAACCATAGTGAAAAATTCCTCCGTATAGTAGCCAATGTCGCGCTATTACAATTAATTCACTTAAAAGCCCACTTAAATTCACACCATATAGCTAGTGTGGCCTCTGTATTGAGTCAGCCTGTAGCACACACTGTGCGCCCTTTGTTTTCAACTTTAAACCATTAAGGAGAACTTTATGCATCATTTAACGATTTATGCAGCCGGGGCATGCACGCCAGAATTAAAATCGGCAGAACTGCCCCGGGCAAAAGATCTGCACGGTTACGCCGCAGAAGGCATCACTATCGTTGCACCACCAATGTGGGCCCAATTGAACTTGAATTAATAATTGGAAAAGGTGTCTTTCTCCAACTAAAATCAAAACTTTCCTAATACAATAAGTAGTTAGCATTGAACATCGACATTTTATGTGAAAATTTTCTACATAATTATTCAATTCATTTTGGCAATTGTTCTTCAGATACAGCTTTAAAGGAATACTTAAGTATTGTTAGATTCGTTAGATTGGGATACCTTCTAAATGATAGCGTTGTTCCTTAAGCAGAACCGGCTTAAATAGTGAAAACTAGCTTGAAAAACGCAGGGATTTAAAGTGATGTTATATTTTGAGGATGAATAATGTTTAATAAAACTTTTTTGCCGTTGATTCTTGCTATGTTGGCACCAGCACTATACGCAACACAACCTCCAACCAAAGAGCAAATTAGCAAGTACAAACAAGACGGAACCTATGAGCAAAGAGTTGAGGCGGTTAAGTCGCTTAATAATCACCATTTCAACCCTGCTTTAGTCAGAACTTTTGCTAAGAATCACTTTACCGGAAAAGAGAAAGCCCTAAACACCTTAGATGAAGGACCAACGCCCATTGATGGCGCTTTCCCCAGTATTGGCTCACCAAAAATGCTGGTATTGCTGGTTGAGTTTCCAGATTATCCGAAAAATGGCACTAACACCCGCGAGTCAGTTCACGAGCGAATTTTTGGCGCTGGCAATCCAGAAGAGTTTCCTTATGACAGTCAACGCAACTTCTATTTGCGATCTTCTTACAACAAACTTGATATTCAGGGTAACGTTTTAGACTGGTATAAAACTGACTACAATAGACCTTTGGAGGATAGTAACAATTCCTGGTGGCAAGTGTGGCAACGCATTATCAAAGATGCAATAAATTACCATGAAGCTCAGGGCCACGACTTTAGTCAGTATGACAATGACAATGATGGTGACATAGACTACGCGGCAGTAATTTGGACAGGCCCAACCGGAGAGTGGGCAAGTTTGTGGTGGGGAACTTTCTCTGGGTTTGGTGACGATTCCTTTACTGTAGACGGCAAAACTTTAAGTAACATATCTTGGCAACAAATTTCATATCAGGAAGACGAAGGGCCATTTTCACCATCAACGCTAATTCATGAAACCGGACATGCTTTAGGTCTGCCAGATTATTACGACTACAACGATGATATCGGCCCCAAAGGTGGTTTAGGTGGTATGGACCAGATGGCGGGCAATCATGATCACAACAGCTTCAGCAAATATGTGTTGGGATGGTTAACACCAACAGTAATTGGCAGCGGCGCTCAGAATGTATCTTTATTACCATTTAGCGAAAAGCCAAGCGCTTTTCTGCTAAACAAAGATGCTACGGCAGATAGTAAATGGGAAGAGTTTTATATTGTTGAATATCGAAACAGAAACGCGAATGATCAAAATCTACCTAATGACGGCATGGTTGTATGGCATGTAGATGCAACAATTAATGAATGGGGCTGGTTTGAAAATAATAACAGCTTTAGTGATGATAAGTTAATTCGATTAGTGCAAGCAGATGGACTCAATGAAATTGAGTTATATGGCCATGGAGCTGACGCAGAAGATTTTTTTACCACAGGTGATGAGTTTTCGCCAAATAGCCGGCCTCAAAGCCATTTAAATAATGGTGAGCACAGTGGTGTAGCGCTAACAAATATAAATCATTCAGAGGCAAATATTGCTCTGAATGCCGAGGTATATCCTTCGGTTCCCCGGTTTACTATTGAAAATATCAGCGATAAATCAGTAATACGAGTAGGGCAAAGCATAAGCATTAATGTTGATACACCAACTGAGTTGGACAAACTGGAACTATATTCCAATGACCAACTTGTTTACAGCTTTGCCGCCACCTCTCCTTTTGAATTAGATTTAACTAATGACCTGCTCAATAAAGGTTCACAAGAGCTCAAAATAGTAGCAACTAATCAACAGGGCTACAAAAGCACTGAATTTAGAGACATTGTTTATCTAGATGGCCAGCCAAGTAATTTGCTCATTAATCTTGACGCAGAGTTAGATGAACCACTTAACGATATGATGGCTAAAGCTGGAATGAGTGTTGTTCACTCTGAGTATTTTCTGCCACTTTCAGTGCAGGATTTTCCTGTTGTTCACTTAAATTTTGGTGCAGTTAACAGCCCATGGACAGATGTTGGTGGCGGTGTGTCTTCATCAACATTCATCGGCAGAGCAGCATCAACCGATGAAATTGCAATTATTGAAAATTACCTGACGCAAGGCGGTAATTTGATTTTAGAAGGAGAAGGTGTTTTTGGCTTAACCTCTGCCTTGCAGAGCCTCTTTGATATTGGCATTGCGCAATCAGGAATTAATTTAAACAGAGTTAGCGGTGACAGCTTGTTTGATAATAAAACGGTTGATACAGATTTAAGTTCTAATCCCCGACTGATTTCCGCTGACTTGTTTGAGTCTGGGAGTGAGCAAGAAACCACAGATTTACTGACTGGCACGGGCAGTTATTACGACAGTGACGCAGCTCAATGGTTAGACGTTTCTGGCTCGTGCGCACAAAGCAAAACAGTTGGTGCTGCAAATGCTAAGGTCGTTATAGCCAGTTGTTTAACACGTTATCTGGCAAACAAAGATAAAGCTGCAGTATACAATACCTATTTGGCACATTTTGGCGTTGAGCAGAAACTATCCGGTAATACAGTTCCTCAAATTAATGGCGGTAACGATATTGCAGCAGACGAACGTAGTGTTGTGAATTTGTCGGGTGTTGCAAATGATGCCGACGGTGATAGTTTATCGGTCAATTGGGCACAATTAAGTGGCGCTGTCGTGTCATTAAACAATAACACGACATTAACCCCGTCATTTACTGCACCTGAAGTCACTGAAGACCAAGTGTTAGAGTTTAAGCTAACCGTTTCTGATGGTGAGGCAACAGTCACAGATACGGTTCGGGTCACGGTGAAGCACGTAAACAGAATACCGACAGTATCTGCAGGCACGGCTCAAACAATTAACGAAGGCACTTCCGTCACTATCAGTGCAACCGCAGATGATGCAGATGGAGATGCTTTAACAATCACCTGGACACAAACGGCAGGTACAACAGTTTCTTTATCTGGCGGTGATTCTCTGACTGCCTCATTTGTTGCTCCTCAGGTCTCATCAGATATGACTCTAACTTTCCAGGTCAACGTTTCAGATGGTGAGGAAGAAGCAGTCGATAGTGTCTCAATTACCGTCCGAAACACAAGCACTGACAATGGCGGATCCAATGGTGATTCTTCTGGCAGCTCAGGTGGCGGCACCAGTGGATTCCTATTACTATTGATATCTGCGCTAGTACTATGGCGAAGGGAACAAAGTATAAGTAAGTAATCATAAAAGTAGAGAAGCAAAATGCGTTGTCGTTTTGCTTCTTTTTTAGACTGTATCGCTAATTTTTATTTATTCGTAAATTAACTTGCTTAACATCAAATGGCGAGCCCCAATTGACGGACGTAATGACATTGGGAGCCTTGTGGCCGAAGACATTGATGACAATTCCGTCTATTCTGAAATTATCGGGCAGATTCAATGGCAGCAACTTTTCCCCTTTCTCTGTGACCAGCCCATAAAAGCCACCTGAATGAGGAATAAAAACAACCGTAGCTTTTTGCCAGATTAAGGCCTTTTTCGCAATCGGGTTTATGGTCTCGTTTGCACCAATAACTTCGTTTGCATTTTCTTTGGCCGGATCTTGTGGGCTTTGAGGATGCTGACAAGCAGCAAATAACATCATAACCAAGATTGCACTAATCAGGCGCATAGTGTGCTCCCTATTTTTTATTGCCTAATAATATTATGGGTCAGAAAAACTTAAACCTGCCCACGTCGTAACCACTGAGCATTGCGCAGACCATTTTAGAAAAACAGTGTATCGAAGATAACCATTCCCTTGCGCAAAAAAAAGCCATTAGGCTAACGCATTAATTGTTCGATATGGTTAGATTAATCGGGTCAAGCGCGTTGATATTCCAGCTAAAAATACTTCGCTGCTGCAAATCAATGACGCTGACCCTTTTGATTAAATTCGTGGGGCTCCCTCAGACAATGCCCCTTTTGATTCGAATTAGGCTCAACGTCTATATTTGCATTTCATTACGAGTGCGCGAGTAATGAATCCACAACATTTTCCGGTAATGACACTCAAAACTCGACGGAGTATTCTTCATTCATCTCGTTTACGATTAACTCAGGGAGATAAAATATAGGGATTTCTTCTTCGGTTGGATTAATGAATAGTTTTCCGTTTTTAAGATATTTATCAGAGAAGCTTTTAAGCTCAAAAACTAACTCATCCACGATTGGTGATTCAAGTTCCCATTCATGTTTTTCACCAAAAGAACTAAAAGATACTCGGAGAGATTCTTCATCTTCATCAAACTCCACGTCAAGATTATCAAGTTTCCATTCTCCGTTTGTGGAGCCCGCTATCTCATTAAGTAAATCTTCAGTAATCTCCTCCTCACTTCCATCGTCATAGCTTTCAAACCATAATCTATTAGAATTTTCTGGCAAAACTATACACATTAAAAGAGTTAAACCAAGATTGCCTTCTATCTCCCAGTCCATACCATCAAAGTGTTCTTGAATATCCTCTTTACAATTTTTCTCAATGTAACTTTTGAGAGAAGATATATTTTCAAACGCTTCAGACAATTCAGGTTTTGTCTTAATACCTTTACTATTCAGAAGTGTTACTAGTTTTTTACTAGCTTCCAATGTGCTCTCTATTTGTTCAATTTCTCTAAACATTATTTTCTCCAATTATTCTGAGGTTGTCCGAATATTTCATAACGCCTTTGTCACTGGCTTGATTGTAGTGAAACCTTTTGCCGTACAATTGCGTAGCAATGGCAAAAGGTGTAACGAAAAGCAAGACCTGTGCACAAACTTGTTATAAACCGTTTTCTTTAGTGCTAATTAAATAGTTTTTAAACCTAGTGATATTTGATGTTTCAGGTCTCTGCAACATCAAATACTCTGCTACAGCTTCAGAGATTGCCATGAATGAGTCCATCTGAGGTTGAAGGTCTGTGAAGCGATCTGACTTATTATCCATATGTTTGATTGAGTTCTTAGAGCGCTTATCTTCTTTCTTGACAGATTTTCTATTTATAGGCTCGTCAAATATCTTTTCTGCTTGATTTAGCATCATTGTGGAGAAGTCTTGCCCGCCATTTATTCGCAACCATTTGCCATATATTTCTTGTGCTGCTCCAGCTAAATGCAAAGATGAAAAATACTTCTCGTTATCTAAATATGACTCGATTGCGCTTTCAAGCATTTCATCTGCAATATCTAATTTGTCGAATCTTTCCATGAAACTCTCGAAGGTTTATAAAGCCGCATTCACCGGCTTGTCCGCTGCAATGCTTTGTTAGCCATAGTATCTGCAGCAAAATCTGCTCGATCAAAAACTTCCCCATGTAAGATGACTTGGTGGATATTGCTCCAAGCGTCCACGGTAGTTAAAGGGTTTTGTTTTAGCAAAAGTAAATTTGCAACCTTGCCAACTTCAACCGTTCCGTAATCTTTATCAATATTAAATTGTCGCGCATTATTACTGGTCGCAGCTGCAAGTATTGCAACTAAAGATACTCCGGCGTCTGCCATTGCTTTCATCTCAAAGAAAGTTGTTAAACCAGGCTGGTTGGAAAAACTAGGACTTCCCGGAAAATCAGAACCTAATAACAGCGGATAGCCTGCCTCGGTTAGGGTTTGTAGAATTTTGTTACCTTTCCCCACCCGATCTTTTAAAAAGATTCGCGCAATAACCTCGTCGGGTAGTCCGTCAAATCCTGCGCGTAATTCTTCTTTAAACCATTGTGCCGAAGGTTGCTTATACCACTCAAGTAATTCTTTGGGCGTTACCTTACTAAATTCAGGAACACCATGTGAGTTATGCAACATGAGTTCACCTAGTCCGGCAATTACCCTTTGGGTTGGCATGTAACCAATGCTTTTGCTCATTAACTGGTTAAGCACGCCATGCATTGGTTTGGTTACTTCAGTCTCACGCGAAAACTCCCCCCAATTCCAAAGCCCGTGCGCAATGACATCCACCTCTGCATCAATAGCTCTTTGATACATATCCAATGCATTGGCATGCGCTACGAGAGGTAATTTATGTTGTAATGCAGATTTTCGAATACGTTTCAGGGTATCGTCAGACAACAACGGCCACTGACTTTCATCACCATAGCCATCTTCAAAGTATACTTTTATGCAAGATGCGTCGGATTCAGCAATACGTTTAACAATTTGTTCAGGAGAGTTCAGTGCTGTTTCAGCAACGTCCTGTTCAACAATATAGGAAAACATGGATTTCGACAGCTCATCATTTTTCTCTACCAAAGGAAACGTTGAGCGTGAGGTGATGACTTCGCAACGATAGTAATCAGGATGTACTTTAGAAGAAGTAAATTTCGTCCATTCAAGCCCAGGATTTGGGTCGACCACCTGAGTAACACCGTAATACAAAAAGCTATACGGTTGCTGTTTATAGTATTTTTCAGCAAGTGCGACATTCTTTTGCGCCACAGGCTCCACGCCAAACCCCATACCAGGAATAGATGAAACATGAACATGGCTATCCATGATTCCAGGTGCTAGATATAAAGCAGTCCCGTCTATGACCTGAGTATCAACTGTTTTTTTAATCTTAGATGACGATACCGTTTTTATCCGTCCATCAGAAATAAGAACATGCGCCTTTTGTAATGGCCCCTGAAGGTGCGATGATACGACGGTCACATTTTCAATCAGCACACTCTCTTTTGCGAAAGTAGGATAATGTAGAAACAGAATCGCAATGAGGATATGTTTACGCATAACTTCCCTTGTTGTTGTGATTTGACTAACGCCCAAATTTAGCGCGGAAAGCCGCGCAGCGGGTTGACGTCGCAGCCAGCGCTTTTTGCTGGCGATAAAATTTGCTTGTTAGGAGACGGCACGACTCATGTAGCAAATTTTGTCATCTTCACTTGTTAAAACAAACCCTTGCCGCTTATACAAATGAATGGCAGGGCTATTTTTAAACACTCTAAGTTTCAAAATGTGAGAACAGTGATTTTTAGCCAGACGTTCCGCCTCAGCAAGAGCAATTGAGCCAATCCCTCGGTTCTGATAACTCTGATCCACTTGCAAATCACGTACCCAGCACTCTTCAGTGTCGAAAGATAATCTAATGACACCAACAAGCTTTTCTTCAAACAAAATATCAAAGTTCACAAGCTCTTGTGTCATTTGCTCAATTTGAGCTTCATCCCAATCTACAGAGTATTGTTCGTAATATGGGCGCATATTCGTCAAAGTAAAGTTTGCTGCTTTTGCTAAGTCCTTAGCTGGTCTAAATGTAACCATCGTTCTAGTTTCCTAACGCCGTGCGCATGCGCGCGAACTTGTGAGCGTCGCAGCGGCCGCAGGCCGCGAATGACGCACCTTGTTAGAGTTCCTAGACGAGAATGTCAAGGATCTCACCATCGATCTTGAATTTCATTTTGGGCTTTTTAATAACCAATTTTGCAATCTGATCAGCATCAGCATCAACATTCAGACATAGCGGTTTTAACTCTGATTTATCGCACTCACCAAACGCAAAGCGGTACTCTCTTTGGTAACTGAATTCTGGTCTTTTTTTAAAAAGACCTCTGGTTAAATCATCATCCGTATATTTTACTGGCCCAGTTCTCATTTTATGTTCAGTTTTCGACAGCAAATTGTGAAAAGGAATAAATGACTCAGATGGCAAAAGCACATAATCATCTCCAAACTCTTCCAAGACTCTGTTCAAATCCTTTTTAAGTGAAATTAACTCTGGCTCGGACTCCGGAACTTCTAGAATAAACCAGCAATTCAACCAAGAATCATAGTAGTCCTGGTCTAGGAAGGTAAACACCTCAGTTGCTTTAGAAAGATCGAGTGATTTACCATCCAAAATTATTGTTGGCTCTCTCTGGCCAAGTGATTTATTAAAGTAGCCAATGCACGCCTCAAACCGATCAGATACGCCCGGCTCAGGACAATTCCGGTAATAATGCGGCGTATTGCAGAATAAATTACCGTGTAAAAAATCATTTAGGTAATCCTGTTTAGAAAAAAACTTCAGCAATCCAGCAATGGCAGGTGTCTCTTTCATATCATCGAAAACTCTAACGCCGAGTGAAGGGGCTGCGTTGTTGCGAAGCCACGCTTTTAGCAGTCCCGCTTGCACGTTTTGTTAGGGCCGCGGAACTAGACGACCTACATGATAATGGGTATAACAGCTGAACCACCACTGATTCTTGCTCCTACTAGGACAGGGGTGACTTTCTCTCCTTTGCTATTTTCTACCCAACTTCGTACGTTCTCTAAATCAAGAACCTCCGTTTTTGCGATATATTTTTCCTTGCTTTCAATTTCTATATTGAAGGCAACATTTGCCATTAGAGTTCCTTGTTTATTTGCAATCTGAACTGTGTGCATTCCGGGTGATATGTAAACAGGTTTATCAAAGTTCCCTCTTGATGCCTTAACTGGTAGACCATCAATAGCCAGAACAAATGTTGTTTCATCGTCGTGGAAAATATTATCTGGTTTTACACGTGTACCAACTATTGAAGCCGCAGTTTCGAGTAACTCAGCAGGTGGTGGTTCGTAGTAAATTGGAGGTACGGTTTGACATGCAGTAAGTACAAAGCCAATCAATAGAAAAACTAATTTATTCATGATGCTCCTGATTATTTATGTGCCCTAACGCAAAGCTTTGGGGCGGCTGGAGCGCAGCGTAAGCCGTCCCAGCCACGACAGTGGCGACAATAGCGCCTTGTTAGTAATCAAGTTTATCCCATGCGATAACAATGTTTGGAACAACTTTCCGCACTCTATTACTGATATCTAGTACTATGTCATGGTTTATATCTGATGCCGCCAAAACATTAATACGTTGGATTTCACAATCGTTGTGAGCTTGAGATAAGTGTTTAGCAAACTCATCAGGAGATAACAGAACACCTTGAAAGCGCAAGTTTTGCGCATCAACCACTTCAATTTTATGAGTCTCGCAACGAGTTAGACAACACGTGCCCGGGCATTCTGTACTTGTAGATATCTCCAAGCCTAAATCATCTTCCTGGAAGCTGAGGATTGCAAAGTACATAACTAGCGCTAGTAGAACTGACATAAAACCTAGTTGCATAGAGTTGTTCATCGGTCTTCGCCTTGATTACTAACAGCTTATTCAAAGGACCAAAACCCGCGAGTTGCATGTTTCTGATCCCGCAAGTTCCAAAATTGAATCCAGTCTATTCTGCTAGCCAAATGTAAATCAAGCATTTTTATATTGTAGCAATTTATGTTGCAGCAGAATACGGGTTTTAAACCCGCAAGTTGCAGATAAAAAACTCAGACGAGAAAACTGCATGGTTATACAGTGCTTTTTGTCGCGGAAACACGTCAGCTACCAGCCTTATTCTGTGACGGTGCGCCTGGCATTAATCAGCTTTAACAATTCTGCGGTGGCGGTGGCGTCGGCTAACGCGCGGTGGTGGTTGGTGAGTGTAATCTCAAACTCTTCGCACAGTTTGCCCAGGCTGTATGATTGCAGCCCCGGATAGTAGCGGCGCATATTAACGACGGTGCATAGCTGCGGCATGTCCAGCGTAATGTCGCAGCGGGCCAGTTCGGCGCGGATAAAACCGTAATCGAACTTGGCGTTGTGGGCAACAAACACCGCACCTTGTAAAAACTCATTGAGCTGGTTGGCGATATCGGCAAACTTAGGTGCAACTGCTACCATGGCGTCGCTAATGCCGGTTAAACGGCGGATAAACGACGGAATGTGGCGTTCAGGGTTAATGAGGGTGTTAAAGGTGCCCAGCACTTCGCCGGCCTGCATTTTTACCGCGCCAATTTCGGTTACCCTATCTGTACCGGCTTTACCGCCGGTAGTTTCTACGTCCAGCACCACATAGATACGGTTTGGGTCGACTATCCACTGCAGTTTTTCAATGCGGGCATTAAAACCGGCGTTTTTCAGCGACAGCAAGCGGGCTAACTGATGGCGCTGTATTTTATCGCCGGGGGCTTTTACTTCAATAAACTCAAGCTGATTATCTTTAATTAGCAATAAATCCGGGTAGCCACTGCTGTGGCGGAAGAAGTCCTGCGCCATGGCGCGCAGTATTGGCGCTAATGCGCTTTCGTCACCAGCCTTGGGCGCATGTTGCAATAGTGGCAATAGCTGCTGGGCTAAATCGCTATGCCAGTAAAACAGGCTGTTAGCTTTGCCATAGTGTGCGGTTAAAGCGCTAAGCAGTGTAGTGGCTGCGCCTGGCTGTGCCAGCTGGTTTAGCTTTTGCTCTATCACCTGTTCAAACTGCTGATAAAAGCCACCGGCGGTTAAATTGCGTGGCCGGCGTTCAAACGGGTTATGCAGTGCGCTGTCGCTGTGCTCAAATAGTTCATGCCAAAACCACAGGCCAAACAGCGCCAGCCAGAGGTTATTTTCGCCATGAAATACGCTGTAGCCTTTATCGCGGTAATACGCCATTAAGCCCTGCTCGGCTTTGCCTAAATACAGCTCGTCTACACCCACCAGCGGTGCGTCTTGCAATAATTGGGTTAATTGCGAGCGGCGCTTATTCGTCATATCCTGGCTAAACTTACGCCGGTAAAAGTCTTCAGCAAACAGCCATTCTTCGTCGCAACTGGGGTCGTCTAGTAGCTGCTGCAAATACTGTTGGCATGCTACCAGATGGCCATCAACCTGCCCCGCTTGTGAATAGTACAACCGCACCAAACGCTCGCTCGCCGGGAAACCATTACTGTGCTGGTAAAAGGCAATAGCCAGCGTGTTGAGTTTATATTGCTCGGCCAGTTTACCCAGCTGATAACAGCGTTCGCTACGTTTTAATAGTAGCGCGTTATCGTCAGGCAGCGGCCAGGCTGTCACTTCAACCAGCCAGTGGCTTAACAATGCTTCGGCGTTGTCGGGCTGTTTTTTTAACTGCTTGCCAAGCTCAATAATGGCGGGCTTGGCTTTGGCTAGCTGATACGCCAGTTGTGCCTGATTAGCATCAGTAAAACGCGGCCTAAACTGCTGTTTAAACTGGCCGGTTTGACGAATACCTAAGTCACGCAGGGTAAACAACGATAAATTGGCCTCAATACGGCCAAAATAGAGAAAATATAGGTAGTTCAATGCATCCTGGCGCTGCAACGCGACATAACGCTGCGGCAACTGGTGAATCAATGCTAACCAATCAACGGGTAGCTTTAACGCTGTGCCCAATAACTGTGGCTTGGTCTGGCTTTTTTTCGCACCTGTGGACTCAGCCAATTCGCTTTGCGCCAGCTGCAGTAATTGCCATAGCGTGTCTTTTGTTAACCGCAGCCAAAAGTCGGCCAGGTTGTCCGTCGCTAACGGCGCAACAAAAGCAGCGGCAATCAGCTCATCTAATAACGGCGCTGTTGCGCCAATTTCAGCATAGCTAAGCTCAGTATCACTAAACACGGTGCCTTTGCGGTTAAGCATACGCACCAGCAATTGCCGTGCGGGTTCCGTTAAGCTATTAAAATCATGGATAAAGGCGCTACTGTTGGCGCTTAACACGGGCTGGTAATGTTCTGCGACAAACTTCAGCAATTCATTAAAGTGCTGCAGGTAATAACCGCTGTCGAGCTCTTTGCGTAATTCCGCCATCAGGCAACGCCTATCAGTATCATGCGATAACCGTACTCACCAGATAACCGGTATAGCCCACAAATACGGCTAATAGCGCAGCACCTTCGAGCCGGTTGATGCGTCCTTGTTTTTTATAGCCATACCCCATTATAAATACCGCTGCGGTTAACACCGCCATAAGAGTCCAGTCGCGGGTTAATACCACTGCATCTACTGCCATAGGTTCTATTGCCGCCGCAATGCCCACTACCGCCAGCGTATTGAACAGGTTAGAACCAATAACATTACCCAGTGCAATATCGTGCTCACCCTTTTTAATGGCAATTAACGACGATGCCAGCTCGGGTAAGGAGGTACCAATAGCCACTACTGTTAAGCCGATAACTAAGTCGCTAACCCCTAAGCTTTGAGCAATAAATACAGCGCCATAAACCAAAAAGCGTGAAGCAACAATTAACAACACTAACCCCACCAACAACCAGATAATGGCCTGTTTTAACGTCATGGCGTTAGTGTCTTGCAGCTCGTTGTTTACCCCGCTGGCCATGGCGTCTTGCGGGTTGCGCATACCCTGCCACACCGACCAGCTCATCAGCACCACAAAAACTGCAAATAAACACCAGGCATCAAGCCGGCTTAGCTGATGGTCGAATAACTGCCAGCCAGCAAATAAAGTGACCAACATTAAAATAGGTAGCTCTTTGCGTAACACTTGTGAGTTCACTGCAATGGGGCTAATTAAAGCCACTAACCCCAGAATAAGGGCGATATTGGTAATGTTTGAACCGTAGGCATTACCCAGTGCCAGCGCCGGGTTACCATCGGCAGACGCCATGGCTGACACCACCATTTCTGGTGCTGAGGTACCAAAACCGACAATTAGCATACCAATTAATAGCGGCGGCATACCCGCATACCGGGCTGTTGCGGCTGCGCCATCCACAAACTTGTCTGCACTCCATACCAGCAGGGCTAAACCTGCGACTACAGCCAACACTGCCAATAACATTTTGGGGTTCCTTAACGGGATTAAATTGCAAGCAGCATAGCATGCAGCCGTAATAGCGCACAGCTAAGCAAAGTGCTTTTTGAAACTAAAGTTAAAACACGTTAAGCTGCGCCAATATTGCTATCGGAGCACCTTATGACCACCCTAATTACCATTTTGGCCTTGCTGTTTGCTGCGTTGTTTATTTTAGTCACGCTGGCAGAAAAATATGGCAGCCGTGACACAGAAAAAACGGCCAAACTCAGCCGCTATATTATTCCGCTAATGATTGCCCTGGTAGCCGCACAAGTCATAAAGTTTGTGTTTTTTCCTGACGGATTTTAAGCCCAACTTAACGGGTTAAGCCGGTAGAACTGGCTTAATTGTTGATACAGCTTTGGGTGTAAACTCGATAATTGCTGCGGCTGTTCAAAAAATACCTCACTGATCACCGCAAAAAACTCAGCAGGATTAGTCGCCCCATAGTGATCAAATAAGCTGTGCTGGCGGCCTTGTGCCTGCAGTTGCAAGCGATTAAATTCTTCTGCCATCACGCCAGACCATTGCTTATAATCGCTGCTTCGCTCCAGCAAGGGTGCGCCATTGGCAACCCCTTTTTCCTGATCCAGCTGATGAGCAAATTCATGGATCACCACATTGCGGCCATCATCCGGGGTAGCGGCACCATCCAGCGTATCAGCCCAACTTAAAATTACTTTGCCCAAGCCCCAGGACTCACCCGACAACACCCTACGCTGCTCGTGCATTACACCGGCAGCATCTGCTTGCTGACCGCTAACAACAAACGCCGACGGATACAGCAAAATTTGTTTTAACTTTGGGTAATAATAATTAGGCCGGTTTAACAGTAGCAAGCACGCCTGCGCTGCTATGGTGACACGCATTTCATCGGTTACCGTTAAGCCGTCGCAGCCAATAAACTGTTTTTCGGCCATAAACACTTGAATATGCTTTTTCAGTTGCAGCTGTAAATCGGCCGGTAGTACGCGAAAGTAAGGCAGGCGCCGTTTTAGCGTATCTCGCCATGCTGCTGGAAACGGCTTAGCCATGACCTTTTTTCGGTTGTAGCGCTGTAAATAGGGAGCAGATAACACCCAAGCGATGATCGCTGCGCCCAGTAACAGGGTAATAAAGATAGCCAAGCTTCACCTCGTGCCTTAACAACAGTATGCTGCAAACAATATGCTACAAACTCAATGCGGTGTGCCCGGCGTTTTTTCAAGCAAGCCGCAAACAAGATTGAATAACACCAGAGAACAGCTCAGAACTTTGCTGCCCTACCGTGCTCTAACACGGGTAATCAATAAAGGATGTTTAATGTTTCAATTATTTAAAACGCTACTGGATAAAGTAAACGACGGTTTGGCCGCTGCGCCAGCCAGTAAACTAAGCTATGGCCTGAGCGAACCCGAGCTGGCCTGTGTATCATTAATGCTGATGGTGGCGCATGCCGATTTTAGCCGCGACGATGAAGAGCAAGCGTTAGCGCAAGAGTATGTAAAACGAGAATTCTTATTATCAGACACTGACGCCAAAGCGGTGGTGGCTTTGGCCGATAAGCAGGCATCAGATGCCATTTCGCTGCACCAGTTTACCGCCCAGTTAAAGCAGCTAAGCTACGAAGCAAGGTTGGCATTGCTGGATAGCTTATGGCAACAGGCTTATGCCGACGGTGTACTGGACCCGAACGAAGAAGCCATGCTGCGTAAAATTGCCGATTTATTGTTTATTCGCCATGGTGATTATATTCAAGCCAAACTGGCGGTTTGCGGTAGCTGATAATAACTCAGCCACAAGCTCAACTATCCAACAGCGAACAAGGGGTTCGCTGCGGAGTTAATCTTCACGCTTATGCAGCACTTCACCTTCAATAGTTTGCTGCTCAGACGCAGACTCACGGTACTGCCCCTGCGCACCTTGCTGACGTTGCTGCCAGGCTTTAATTTTGCTGCGATGACGAAACAGTAAAATAGGAATTAAAATCCAACTAAGCAGCAACATAAACACCAGTATTGCTGCGCCAGCTAATAGCATTAAGCCCAAAATTAACCACGCCAGCAATCGCTGCAACGGGCCAGCGCTTTGACGTCTGGCAAAATGTTGCTGCCATTGGCTACTTTGCTGTTTAAAAGATGAAAACATATCGACCTCAAGTTAGGTTACCGTCGGGGCGTTGCCTATCGCACGGCAATCGCAAACTCACGTCTGATAACAAAGCATATACTAATGACGCTGAGTACAGGCTGAACCCGACGCTAACTGCCGGGCGGTACAGCATTAGTATGGGCGACAGGCAACAAGTTCAATATTTACCGGGTAAATTAGGCGTAATGCTAAACCGTCAAACAGCACCGGTTTGCCTTAAACTAACCGCTGAAGCCCTGGATGGGCTGAAACGAGCCCCCAGGGATGGGTTTACGGCGTGTTAGTGTAGACAAACCGATGACAAGTTAAACCTTAACTGACTGGTATTAGCTAAGTTGCCGCGCTTTACTCCGTTTTATTACTCAGCGCCCAGCGCACTATTTCACCCCACGATGGCTCTTTGCCATACATTTGCATGCCACGCAAAAACACCCGGCCAGCCACCCGGCGCATCCAATATACGGTTGCCAGTAATAACAGTACCGACAGCACTGGCTGCCACCAGGGTACCGTAACCATCGCCATTTTTACCGGCATAGCGGCGAACGATGTTAGTGGAATAAAGCTAAGCAGTGTCATGCCCCAACCCGCTGGGCTGTCTATCACTAAAAACGTAAACACCATAGGTAACCAGGTAATCATCATTACGGCACTTTTACCGCTGTTGTTTGGGTCGTCAATAGAGGCGGCTATCGCGCCCATAAAACTGGCGCACAGCACAATGCCTAACAAAGCAAAAGGAATTAACCATAGCACCACACTGATAGTAAGCCAGCTTAAATCTACCGCTTTTTTGGCAAAAACACTGACCACAGTATAAACCAATAACATAACCAAACCCGATGTCAGCATAGCTTTTAACGCACTAAAACTGTGCCCCAACACTTTGCCATCCATCCACTGCTGCGGGGTAACAATGGCGGTTAACTGCTCGGTGACACGCTGCTGCTTCTCGCCGGTAATGCTCGTTAGTACCTGGCCAAAAGCGGTCGTTAAGCCAACAAACAGCAGTATCAATGCGCCCATTGCTATCATTTTTTCTGGCGTATCTTTACCTTTATAACTTTCATCCAGATAGCGTGTACTTATGGTTACCGGTTGCTCAAGCTGGTTTAGTTGCTCAGCATTTAGTCCCATTTTTTCCGCTGTTTGCTGTCGGTAATGTTGCTGCAATACACTCTCTAGTTGTGTCAGCCACTTTTTGCCGGTAAGGGTATGAACGATTAATTGGCCCTGATCTTCAGTGACGACTGCATGCCAGGAATCGTCAGTACGCATTTGCGCCAACTGGTCGGCAACGTTAATGCTGGGGCGCTGAAACTGGAATTGCTCTGTGTTGGCCAGCGTCAGCTCAACCGGCACAGCGATACGGTAGGTTTGCCGGCTTTCATCAGTAAAATAACTCCACAACGCGATGGCGCCCATCACGCAAATCATCAGCAAATACGATATCAGCTGCTGCTTCCACTTAAAAAAGCGTAAAAACTCCCAGTGCGCCACAATTAAACTTTGACGAGAAATCATGCCGCTACCTCCGGTTGCTGTTTTGTCATGGCCGCCAAATACAATTGATGTAAATCAGCGGTTTGCATTTCTACTTGCGTTAACTCGGCTAATGGCATCAATTGTTTTAAACAATCCGCTACCCCTACTTCATCAGCTAACGTCAACATAAAGTGGTTTGCCTGCAACGGCTCTACGCCATTAATGGCTGGAAGTTGCTGCAATTGCGACACGGTAACACTGCTGTTAAAGCCCACTTTCATCTGCCGCAACGGCTGACTTTGTTGTTGAATTTGTTGCAAGGTACCGGCTAACACCACCTGCCCTTGTGCCATTAACAACATATGGTCTGCCAGTTTTTCTACCATCGCCATCTGATGCGCGCTTAGAATAACGGTCATACCTTTGGCTTTAAGTTGTTGTAAAAACAACACCACTTTTTCCTGGTTTATGGGGTCCAGTCCGGAAAAAGGCTCATCAAGAATTACCAGCGCCGGTTGGTGCAATACCGCAGCAATGAGCTGTACCTTTTGCTGATTACCTTTAGACAGTTGTTTGAGTTCGTCATGCCGCCGTTCGGTTAAGTCAAAAACCGCCAGCCAATGTGCCATCTCTTGCATCGCACTGGCTTTACTTAAGCCATGCAACCGCGCCAGATACAGCAGGTTTTTCTCAATACTTTTATCCGGATACAAACCTCGATCTTCTGGCAAATACCCTAATAGCCTTCTGGGAACATGATCGAAGTGTTGCTGCTGATAGCTCACCATAATGCTGCCACTATCCGGCTGTGTCATGCCCACCAGCATACGAATAATGGAACTTTTACCTGCTCCATTTGGGCCCAGCAGGGCAAATATTTCACCACTGTTTATTTGAAAGCTAACGTGTTTCACCGCCTGCACAGACGCATAAGCTTTACTGATGGCGGTTACGATAAGTTGCATAGTCAATCCTGTTGTCAGGCAGCGAAAACGCCACCAGTATCCCTATGTAAAGACTAGAAGCTTATCATTGCCGAAGACTCTGGGGCTAACAGCAATTTGTTAGTAAATATGTAAAAAGCCTAGTTAAATTGATCTAGATACAGAGCAAGTAATAAAGCGAATTGATATCTGCGGCGTTAATGGAAATCGCCTTGTCTCATCGTGTACGGTGTATAACGGTTTGCATTTGAGCCAACTCTGAGTTATTGCTATTGTTAAGAAAATTGCCGAAGCGGTCTTTTGCATTATGCCTCGTTTTTTAAGTAAGGCGCCATTCTCCAACGCTCAGCTAGGGTGTTATAAGCCTGGCGTTAGCAACCTATGATGATATTCCGGTCTCTGCGCACCAAACTCATCCTCGTTATGTTGCTTCTACTGAGTTTACTGGCTACGGCTACCGGCCTTGCCACACTTAGCACAATGAAGCGTGACAGCGAAGCCCAGGCCAGGCAAATTCTTAGCGTCGCCAGCAAGGTGTTAAAAGAAGCGTTAAACAACCGGGCCCAACAACTTAGCAGCAGTGTGCGTATATTGGCTGCAGACTTTGGTTTTCGCCGCGCTGTTGCTACTGCTGAGCAAGAAACTATCGAATCTGTTCTTGCTAACCATGGTAGCCGCATTAACGCCAAACTCATGCTATTACTGGATACCGATGGTAGTTTACTCGCCAGTTCAGCTGCGGGCATAGTCGCAACCGATATTGCGCCGCTGTTTAGTCAAACTCTGGGCAACAGCACTGTACCGGTAGCCGATATCATTCATTTAGCGGACCAGCCTTACCAACTTGTATTAGCGCCGGTTAACGCGCCAGCTCTTATTGCCTGGGTTGGCATGGCATTTCCATTGGACACGCCGCTGGCAGAGCAAATCCAGGGAGTTACCGGGCTTGATATCAGCTTTGTCGGCGCTCAGCAACAACACTACACCTTGTTTACGTCCACACTCGACTTAGCTCATCAGCAAAGCTTACCTAACTTACTTCCAACGTTAATGGCGCATACCGGCACCGTGCAGGACGACTTGGAGCAAGACTATATTTCCATGGCAATACCGCTGGATATGCAGCGACAACTTTGGGCAGTGCAACACTTGCCTAATCAACGTTGGCTTAGTAGTTATCAGGAATTTCGCCAACAATTATTAATGATCTTCGGCGCCGCGTTAACGCTATCGTTAATAGTAGGAATTTTATTTGCCAGAAGTATTACCCGACCATTAAATGCACTTAGTCATTTTGCCCAGCGCATCGGCCAGGGTTTTGATGCTGCAGCACCACTAGGTGGCAGTGATGAAGTCGGCTTACTTAGCCGCACCCTAACCACCATGCAGCAAGATATTCGGCAGCGGGAACAACAACTCATTTTTAATACCGAGCACGATACACTTACCGGCTGCTTTAACCGGGCTGCGGTTGAGCGCTTATTGCAACCCTGGCTAGAGCAGCGAGATGGCTGCTTAGTACAGCTTAATATCCAACAATTCAAAAACATTAACGATGTGCTTGGCTTTAGTAATGGCGATAAATTATTGCAGCAACTTGCACAACGTCTACAGCACCTTAGCTCCGCACCAGCCTTACTCGCCCGACTGGGCGGCGACGAGTTTTTACTACTTTATACCGATAATCTGCTGCTTGAGCAGGTGCAAGAGCTGCTGCAACCCTTACTAAACGGCTACTTACTGCAACGTTCAACCATTAATTTAAAACTCACGGCAGGCATTTACAACTTTAGTTGCGGCCAACTTAACGTGAACGACGCATTACGCCGGGTTGATATTGCGCTAGACAATGGCCGCCACACTCCGGACAGTGTTGCCTTTTACCAACAAGGCCAGGATGAAAGCCATCAACGAGAACTGACGTTGATACGCGACTTGCCCAACGCCTTGCAAAGCGGCCAATTTTACGCCGTGTATCAGCCCAAAGTCGACATTAAGCTAAAACAATGCCGCAGTGCCGAAGCGCTTATTCGTTGGCAGCATCCGGAATTTGGCTTTGTGCCACCGGATCAATTTATCAAGTTAGCGGAACACTCTGGCAATATCGGTTTAATTAGTAACTGGATGTTGGAAAAGGTCATTTCGCAAGCAGCTATCTGGTGGCGGGAGAGCATGCCATTGCAATTAGCAGTAAATTTATCGGTGTCCGACTTACTCAACCCGTTACTGGCTGATCAAATATCTCTACTGCTAAAGCAACACCAACTACCAGCAGCTGCTTTAGCGCTTGAGGTTACCGAAAGCGCTGTGATGGAAGATACCGCTTCGGTGATATCACAATTACAACGTTTGCGTTCACTCGGTATTACATTGTCTATTGATGACTTTGGCACGGGTCAGTCATCGTTAGCCTACTTAAAGCAATTACCTGTGCATGAAGTTAAAATTGACCGCGCCTTCGTTAAAGACATTGAACACAATGCCAATGATGCATTAATTGTTAGTGCAACCACGCAGCTGGCGCATAGCCTTGGGCTTACGGTTACGGCTGAAGGGCTGGAAAATCAGGCTGGACTGGCGTATCTGGTAGACTGTGGCTGCGATAAAGTTCAGGGGTACTTTTTTGCCCGACCGCTTAAGCCGGAACAATTTGAACCCTGGCTACAACAATTACCGCAGCAATTGGCTGAAAGCCTTAGTATACAGAGCGTAAAATGAGAGTGACGTTACTTAGCACCTTAGTCGCCTTGTTGTTTAGCGCAGCAAGTAGCGCAGGGAGCAAAATTATTGCCACCGGCGGAGCAACCTCGATTGAAGGCAGTGCTGGCGGCGGTATAGTGCCATGGGCTGTTATAAATGGTTACGCCAGTAGCGGTGAATGGGCAACCAACGTCTTCGCAAGCCAGGTTGGCGTGGATGATTTTACGTTAAATACTTATGGCGCCAGCCTAAGCTACGATAATAACTGGGAATGGTCGGTTGCCAGACAAACATTTAAACTTGATACGCTTGGCGGCGAACTTCGCCAGGACATTTTTGGCGTTAAATATCATATTGCCGGGGAACTGCTATACACTGCACTGCCGCAAATTAGCATAGGCGCGCAATACAAAATTCACCGCGACTTTGCCCTACCCCATGCCGTTGGGGCTCGCAGTGACAGCGGGCTAGACCTTTATTTGGCGGCCAGTAAGGTATTTTTTGATCAAATAGCAGGCCGCAATCTGCTTCTTAATGCCACGCTCCGTGCCACTAAAGCCAACCAAACCGGTTTACTGGGTTTTGGCAGCGCTGACAATAATAACTACCAACTGATGTTTGAAGGCTCAGCCGCCGTGCTACTTAATTACAATGTTGCACTGGGCGCTGAATTTAAACAAAAGCCGAATAAGCTTGGTTTTGCCGCAGAACAGCACTGGCGCGATATTTTTATTGCCTGGTTTATTAACAAACAGCTGTCACTCACCGCCGGCTATGTCGATCTGGGTAAAGTGGCAGGATTTAACAGCCAGCAAGGCTATTACATGTCACTGGAGGGAACCTGGTAATGAAGTGGATATTTATCTTTGTCCTATTAATTTCAGGTTGCAGCCAGCAAATCACTCCCAGCCTGTATCAGCAGCTTGGTGCCGAAGCAGGAATTGAAGCTATTGTGGATGGCTTACTGTACGAAATTGAGCATGATAAACGCATAGTGCATCATTTTGCCGACACGGATATTGCACGATTTCGCCGTTTATTAGCAGAGCAACTGTGTCAGTTAAGCGGTGGACCCTGTGTTTATACTGGCGGTACTATGCAAGAAAGCCATACTGGCTTTAATATCTCATTGGCTGATTATGACGCTTTGGTAGAAGGCTTAATTAGTGTGATGCAACGGCAGAACATCAGTATTGCGGCACAAAACCAGTTGTTGGCATTACTGGCACCAATGTATAAAGATGTTAGTTACCGCTAAATGTTTTTGCTTACTGCCCGGTTAAACGGAAACTCAATTTACGACTAAGTGGGGCAAAGATAAATACCAGCGGAAATGCACAAGCGTGCGCGTAGGCATAGGCTCGAAACCAGGCATAAAAAAATTCTGTAAACCAGCCTAAATTAATAAATGTAAGAATACCCGACATTAAAAAAGCCATAAAACCAGACATAATAAATGCGAATAAAATTGGCTGAAAACGCGCAGGAAACATAATTAAAACTCCGAAGCGATAAGTGTACAAAACCAAATAGCCTAAAACGATGCGACTTTAGCATAAATTACCTGGTACGGTGTTTACGACACGCCAAAGCGCTGTTATAACGCGGCGTTATTCTATTTGCAGGAGCTGTTATGCATAGTATGGTTTTCCTTGATACCGCCTCGATGGGCGACACTGATTTGTCTGCCCTATCTAATACGGCAATTCCCCTTACCTGTTATGACCATACGACAGAACAGCAGGTGGTGCCGCGCTTAGCACAAGCCAGTATCGCCATCGTAAACAAGGTACAGCTTACAGCCGACATGCTATTGCAGCTACCACAACTAAAACTGATCTGTGTAGCGGCAACCGGGGTGAATAATGTTGACCTTGTTGCAGCACAACAGCAGGGGGTTGTCGTTTGTAATGTGCGAGGCTATGCCGACACTGCCGTACCGCAACATGTATTTGCTTTATTGTTACAGCTAAGCAATAAAGTGCAGCAATATCATCAGGCTGTGCGCGTTGGCCATTGGAGCCAAAGCCGTCATTTTTGTTTACTGGATTACCCAATAACAGAGCTGGCCGGCAAAACCTTCGTTGTTATTGGCTACGGCGCTTTAGGCCAAGCCAGTAGTAAGTTAGCCCTGGCTTTTGGCATGAAGGTTATTATTGCAGAGCAACAAAATGCGCCATATTGCCGTGAGGGTCGCGTGCCGTTTGCCGCAGCGTTAGCACAAGCCGATGTTATTTCGCTACACTGCCCGTTGACTCCACTCACCGAGCGCCTGTTCAACCAACAAACCTTTGCCGCCATTAAACCTGGGGCCTTGCTCATCAATACCGCACGTGGCGGCCTGATTGATGAACTGGCATTACATGACGCCCTACAGCATGGAACATTAGGCGGAGCGGCATTAGATGTGCTGACTCAAGAGCCGCCTTTAGCTGACAATCTACTTATTCAGGCCAATCTGCCTAACTTACTGCTTACGCCACATGTCGCCTGGGCAAGCGCGGAGGCACGCCTGCGCATGGTGCAGCAGTTAGCCGACAACATTACGGCGTACACAGAGGGCAATACACAGAACCAAATATGGCCGACAGGTTAAATTCAGGCTACACTGCCGAAAAAAGTACACAGTAAATACTATGCCCTTACCGCTGCTCCTGCTTTTGTTCATTTTGCTTCCTACCGCTAAGGCGGCTGAGCCTTTGCAGGACCGACTAAGTGATGCTTCAGTTAATCCAGAACGGGTTATAAATAAGCTATTAGCCCAACAAGCAAACGAGACATTAACTGCTGAAGATTGGTTGGTCATTAGTGAAGCGCAACTTCGTCTGCGTAATAAAGACGCCGCGATGGATGCGATAACACAAGCATTGAATAAGACAGATGATCCCTATTTACAAGCGCAGGCGTTTTTATTAAAAGCGCAGGTATATGGTATTTTGTACCGAGATACGGTTATCGCAATTACTCAGCTTGAACGTGCTGAAATACTGCTGCGTAACGCAGAGGATCGAGCAAGTTTAGCCCTTTATAGCGACGTGTTGCAAAATTTTGCCCAAGCCTATAATCAGCTAGGTAATATTCCCAAAGCCATACCTTATGCCGAGCAAAGTTTAGCGCTGGCTACAAAGCAACAACAACCCCATGCTGAGTTAAAGGCCCATATCACACTTGGCCGCCTGATGTTGCAGAACAATGCCTTTAGCCAGGCTTACCAACATCTTAACCTGGCGCTAGTGTTGGCGACTCAATTACAAGATAACGACGCGCTAGCGTCTATTCACCTGCGCCTGGGTATGGCTTATCGTAAAATTGAATACCACACTCAGGCATTAGAGCATTTACTTCAAGCTAAAACGCGCTATCAACAGTTAAATAGGCCCTCAAGCTACACCTATACCCTAATTTATATTGCCGAAACCTACCTGGAAGACGACAAAACCGCAGGGGAAGCAGCGAGCTACCTTAACGAAGCGCTGTCATTGGCGCGAGAACAAGAAGATTTATTACGCGTTGGCATAGCTACTCTGGGTTTAGGGCGACTTGCCGTATTACAACAGAATGAAGAGCTTGCTTTAACCCGCTTTAATGATGCACTGCAATTATTCCGACAACAACAAGTACAAACCTATTTTCAGGAAACCGCCATCGCACTAGCTGAATTGCTGTTAAAGCGCCAACAACTTGAGCCGGCGAGCTTGCTGCTATCAGACGCCATGCCGCACATCGAGCAATCAGCAACCTACTTACGCTACAGGTTTCATGATCTCATGGCTAAATTGCTGGCCGCTAAAGGAGAATGGGCAAGCGCATACAGCAACATGCAACAAGCTAATGTCTTGCGCTTTGAACAACAGGCAGAAAAAAGTAAGTTGCAGTTAGATGTGCTTAACCAAGGCTTGCAGCAAGCCCTATCCAGTAGCCAACTGCAGACAGAGCGAGATCGGACAGACCTGATTAATCGTCAACAGCAGCATAATATGTACTGGTTAGTCAGCGCGGTTATATCAATGTTACTAGTCGCACTTGTATTAGCGCTTTGGCTTACTCGACGCGCACTGCAGATTGCAAAGACACAACATCTCTATGAACCGGACTGGCAAAGTTTTTGTCAGCGTGTACAGCCACATGCAAACAAAGCGGCAATAAGCTTGGTGTGCCTAACGCCGCGCAACAGCCAACTAATGAAGTTTCATTTTGGCGAGCAACAACTGCAGCAGAAAGTCCGGCAATTTTTACAGCAACAACCGCCTGGCATTATTTTAACCAGTGGCGTTTATGATGATGTGCTTTGGCTGGCAGTAACTGAAACTGACAAGGTTGTTAAAAGCTTACTGCCCGTATTATTGGCTCAGTTTGGCCAGCTTTTGCCACCAAGCATTACAAATATGGGCATTATTAGCCTGCAGTTGCCGCTACTGCAGCTGCAACACAAACCCTGGTCGACAGCTGAGTTGATGTCGCTACGCGAAGCATTTTGGCTAAGCGCAGCGTTATGTAACCATAAAAACGATAAAAACAGTCTCCATTATATTATGGAGCTACACAGCACTCAGCATGACGCATGCGAGTGGCGCAGTAGCATGTTAAGACAAGATTTACTCAATGCGATTCGGCTTGGCAGTATTGAACTGACATGCAACGACGTCCTGTTAGATTCTACTGCTGCAGATGACCTGCCCTAACTCAAGGCCTGTTTGCTCCTTGTAGCCATAAAGCATTCGGTAATACATAGCTCACGGGTTTGCCCGTTTTAGGGCAAACAAACGCTAAGCTAACAGCCTGAAGCGCAAGACCGGTGAGGTCTTTATTGTCTTTTCCATATTGCGGATCACCCATAACCGGATGCCCTGCCAGCGCAAAGTGACGCCGGATTTGGTGTTTACGCCCACTAATTAAGTCGACATCTAACCAACTCTGTTGGGCTTCGCTGTCAACGAGACGCAGAGAAAAACGGGTTAAGCAGGGTTTGTCATCCAGCGCAAAACGTAACTCGCCTTGTTGCAATAAGCTGGGCGGTAATTGCCCTTTTACCTTGATCAGGTATGTTTTACTGATCTGCCTTGCCGCAATGAGTTTACTAAATGCTGCCGCCGTATGTTTGGTATGCGCGATGATCACAAGTCCACTGGCCTCTCGATCCAGTCGGTGTAATAAAAATACCTGTCGCTTCGAGGAGTAATGCTGTTCAACTGCGCGTAACAGGGACATATGATCACCCCATTCATTACCCTGCGACAGCATACCGGCCGGCTTAAACCAAACACTGTATTGCTGCTGATCACTTATCAATATTGCAGGCTCGCAGCTACGCTGTAGTAAGTCTGCATCATAATGCAGTTGCAACTGCTGCCCCGCTTTTAATGCAGTTTGCGCCCGGCGTAAGCGCTTTTGTGGCTTACCACTTAACAATACCGCGCCTTTGGCCATGGCGTCTTTTAGCCTTCCTTTAGACAGTTCAGGCAATTGCTGGCTGAGTAAGTCAATTGCATTAATGTTGCTCTGTGCCACCACAGTGCGGACCAGTTTCATTGCTTTACACATCCTTTACATTGAAGTTCAGTTAAAATTCATCGCGCCAGTCTGTAATAGTAACAAAGCAAACGGAGATCCTGTTATGAAAAACATCTACCTGGCACTATTAAGTTTCGCATTGTTACTGATGGTTCAAACCGCAAACGCGAACAACAGCGTGACTACTGAGCGGCACAACAGCGCAAAAAAAATCAGCCGTACTGTGGCGAAGCAAACAGAAGCTGCGAATCAGGCGTATCAAAGTCATGTCTGGTTTCACAGTATTGATATCTTTCTCAGTGGCGACATCAATGCCAATGGCTACTACCATAGACTGGAAGTTGAATTTGATGCCGATACCTCGCAGCCCTATCAGCAAGTCTTTGCTGAATTTACCTTGCTACCCACTTATGGTGGAGAACGCGTGTTTTACACCAGCAGTGTATTTGAACTATACCGCGATAGCCCAGATGACTGGCTGGCTATTGATACCGTATTGGAAAATCAATTTAACCCAGACGATTATTTACTTACGGTACGCTTATTCGATGCCAGTACAGGCTATCTGTTGACTGAGATATCTGGCTTTGATAACGCAAACCTGGACTATATTCCATTGGAGGATTACAACCATGACAGCTACCTGCCCCCGCCAACAGTAGAAGTCTCGGCGGGTACAACTGGCATATCAGTGCTGCTGGCATTATGCTTAGTGTTGATTAATCGTTCACGCCAAACGGCTAGCGGAGCAAAATGAGACCCGTGTTGCTATGCTTGTTACTGATTGCGCCGCTATGTATAGCGGCGCCGTTACGTTTGAGTTTACAATCAGAAGCAGAACAGCTGCAGTTCCATTACCGCTTCGACGATAGCGAACGATCTGAAGAACTTATGTTCAGCATCGACAACAGCAGCTTGAATAACCATTTTCGTCAATTTCGGGCATTAAAACCTGCGTTGATGCAGCAGTATCTTTGGCGGGACTTACGTGAGCATGTCGCTAAATATCCCGGCGTTCGTTTGCGACGATTAGCAAGTAAAAACGCATTACGCTATGAGTTAGAAAGCCGCGATAATAGTACATTACTTAAACTGGACACCGAGTTAGCGCAATTGTTAGTTGAGCGCAGAGCCTATTATTTACACCAATACTACTACACAGAGCTAACATTGCCTTGGGGCACAAAGGTGATTATTCCGGATCACCAGCGGCTGATGCAAGATAGCCTGACTGATTTACTGCCAGTAGCAACAGCTTGGCATAAGAAACTCGTAAACATTACCACCCGCCAATCGTTAGCTATGCTAACAAATTGGGTGCAACAAATTCCTTATCAGGATTTAACTGATCGTAATAATTCTGCCGGCGCAAGTTTCAGCCCTCCCCTGCGGCTATTGCAAGAGAATCGAGGTGATTGTGATAGCAAAGCCGTTTTATTGGCCGCAATATTGCGCATGCTCTTACCTGATGTAAAACTCGCGATAATATATCTGCCAAAGCATGCAATGCTGGCAATTCAGTTACCCACTGCGGCAGAAGATATGACGGTCACCATCGAGAACAAGCCCTATTTGTTGGTTGATGCCACAGGCCCGGCTTCATTGGCACCCGGACAAATCAGCACACAATATCGAATGTATACCGAAAGTGGTCAGTTCGGCTATCAGTTACTCTGATGTCTTTCTAACATCGCTTACCCGATCAAACACTTCGTTCCAGCCATACGGGACACGACGCACTCCCTGAGCGCGCCCCTGCGCAAGCCTCTCAATATGCACAAATAACCGGCTTGAAGGAGATAGCGTACGTCGCCGATAACGATATTGCATCACCAGCAAAAACACCCCAAGCAGTAGCGCGTAACTTAACCAATGCCACAGCAATTCTTTTAAACCGGAAGTAAATACATTGGTTTTTTGCTCTAACTGGCCTATTGACCAAGGCATGCTGCTCAAACGCTGAATTTGTAACAGATGTTCATCAATACTTTTCATGGGCTGCTGTAATGAGCTGTTAATCAACTGACCCGATTGATCCAGTAACATAAATACCGCGTCTTGGTGTTGCTGATACAGTGGTGCTAGAAGAGATTCAAGTGAAAGCGCAAAAATAAACCGACCTACTCTATTGTCGTCAACGTATAACGGCAACACAACGGCAACCTGCTGAGGTAAAAACTCAGGGTAAAATACCTGGCCGCGTTCATAGTTTGGCTCAGACATATTATCACGGCGCCATTGCAGCAAATGGTCGGCAACATAATCTGACCACTTCGGCAAACCGTTGTATGCAAACCCCTGTTCTGACACATAATACATACCAACCAGATGCGGCTGTGTTTCCTGCGCCAGTTCAAAATAAGGCTGTAGCCGCAACAGCAACAGCATTTCAGTATTGGTATTACCGGCAGAGTCCATGATAACGCCGACATCCGCTAAGCCATCTTTGAGCTGCAGTATAGGTAAGGTGGTATCGGTTTCCAATGGTGGAATATTGAGCTTTAATAATGCAGCACGTCTTACCGCTTCCATAAAAGCCAGTACCGGGCCAAATTCACTATCAAGTTGATTTCCCACCGCAGCTAATCGCACTTTATTTTGTAATACTGTCGCATCAATACTACGAATATAATGCACTACAGCACCAAAACCAGACAACACTAACAGTAGTAAGATACCTATAACCATGCTTCGGCGGTATTCAATATAGACCGGATTTTTCATGCAACTCCTTTGCACATCTAAACAAAATTGAAGCTAAAACACACTGAAATAGCCTAGTTGAATCGCATCATTAGTCAATAAGGCTATTTATTCAACCTATTTTGTCATAAATTTGTTTCAGCAAAAGAAGCCAGCCTGCTGCGAACCACTCCGTTTAGGTTAATAGTGGTGCTGCCTTCAAAATTTTTAAAACGCTCGACAATATAAGTTAAACCCGACGTCACGGCAGTAAGGTAATTACTGTCAATTTGTGACAAGTTGCCAGAACAAATAAGCTTAGTACCTTCACCACAACGGGTAATAATGGTTTTCAGTTGCGCTGCACTTAAGTTTTGACACTCATCCAATATCACTATGGCATTTTGAATACTGCGCCCGCGCATAAAATTGACTGACTTAAACTGAATATTCGCTTTCTCCATAATGTAGTTAACACTGGCATGCGGATGTTCGTCTGTTTTGTGTAGTACTTCGAGTGAGTCTGTAATAGCAGCAAGCCATGGCGCCATTTTCTCTTCTTCAGTACCGGGTAAAAAACCAATTGATTCGGCAATCTCAGGTGTATTTCGGGTGACAATAACTTTGTCGTACATACCTTTTTCGATCACCAATTCTAACGCGGCCGCTAACGCTATTAGTGTTTTGCCACAACCAGCAGGGCCGGTCAGTACAACTAAATCCATATTGGGGTCGAGTAATGCTTGCATGGCCATCGCTTGGTAAATGTTTTTTGGGTGGATACCCCAGGCATGCCGGTGCATAAGACGTTCATAGCCAAAATCTAAGATTTTGATTTCTTTTTCAGAAATGGCGACGACTTTGCCAGCAAACCCTTCAATCTCGTCTATCAGGTATTCATTAATATAAGCGTTGGGTAGCACACTGCGGTTGACGTAATGATAGGTTTCTCTGTTTTCATTTTCACTGCGGCATTCACCCACCTGGCTCCAAAAGTCGCCCGGAAACTTGTGGTACCCTTTGTATAAAAACCGTACGTCATCAATGAGCTGATCGGTGCGGTAATCTTCAACCAGTTTTAACCCTGCGCCTTTGGCTTTAAGGCGCATATTAATGTCCTTTGTTACCAAAATAACCTTGGTTGGGCTTTTTTCACGCTGCAAATACAGAGCAGTATTAATAATAAGATGGTCATTTTCGCCACCGGGTAAGCCAGGAATTTCATCGGTAATATGGTGGTCGTTAACAATAAACAGATGTCCACCTTGCTTCTGTTCACCTTGTCTGGGCATGGCAACGCCTTGCAGCATTTGTTCAGGAGAGGCATCTTTCAACACATCCTCTAATGCGCGAATAGCAACTCGGGCATCACGGCTGACATCTTTATTGCGATCTTTTATATGATCAAGTTCTTCCAACACCGTCATTGGGATAACAACGTCATGTTCCTGGAAGTTGAGAAAGGCAAAAGGTTCGTGTAGCAGGATATTGGTGTCGAGAACGTAGATTTTCTTGTCTTTAATTTTTCTTCGTGCCATACGGCTCTCCTCTTCGCCCGGCGCAGGTCACTGTACCTGTGCCGTAACATAAGCATAGTGCAACAAGCCAAATTTGCCTGAGTCAACTGTCAAATTCACTGTAACTTCAGGTACTCACACTGTGTCTGGTAGTTATGTCAGCTTAATGACAAAACCCAGCCTGCGATTAAGTGCAAATTGAGATGCAGCCGGCGGTGATTCCTAGTACCATAGCGCCCCCGTTTTAGCTGATAGGGTACACAATGAATTTTGCTCTGGGACAACGCTGGATTAGCGATACAGAATCCGATTTAGGTTTAGGCACGATAGTTGCGCTGGAAGGTCGCCATTTAACCCTTCTCTTTCCGGCCAGTGGCGAAACGCGCCTTTACGCTCAGGCAGAAGCACCATTAACCCGAGTGCAATTTAATATTGGCGACGAAGTTGCCAGTGCTGATGGTTATACCTTGCAAATTAGTGCAATTAAAACGCTGCACGATACCCTGGTGTATTGTGGTACCCGGTTGGATGACCAGAGCTATGTTGAGCTACGCGAAACCTTCCTTGATCACTTTATCAGCTTCAATCAGCCGCAGGACAGGCTGTTTGCCGGCCAAATTGACCGCTTTGATTGGTTTACCTTGCGCTATCAAGCTTGGCAGCACCTGCATCAGCAACAACAAAACCCGCTGCGAGGCCTCTCTGGCCCACGGGTTAGTTTAATACCACATCAATTACACATTGCGAATGAAGTGGCGCAACGGCATGCCCCACGTGTTTTGCTGGCAGATGAAGTAGGCTTGGGTAAAACCATTGAAGCAGGCTTTATTATTCACCAGCAACTGATCAGCGGTCTGGCTAGTCGGGTACTCATTATTGTACCTGACTCGTTGCAACATCAGTGGCTGGTAGAAATGCTGCGACGCTTTAATTTGCATTTTTCTGTATTTGACCAAGAGCGTTGTGAACAATCATTGTTGGATAACCCCAACCCCTTTGACACTGAACAACTGATATTATGCAGTTTGTCCTTTTTGAAAAACCAGCCTCGCTGGCATCAGATGGCGGTTGAAAGTCAGTGGGACTTACTGGTTGTTGATGAAGCACACCACTTACAATGGAGCGAAACGGCACCAAGCGAAGAGTATCAGCGCGTGAGCGCTTTAGCAGCGAATACCGCAGGTTTAATTTTACTAACCGCGACACCGGATCAACTGGGTCACGAAAGCCACTTTGCCCGCTTAAAACTGCTCGACCCAGCACGTTTTCATAGCTACGACGTGTTCCTGAAAGAAGAGCAAGATTACCAACATATTGCTAAGGTCGCAAAACCCCTGTTGGAGCAACGTAGCCTCACAGCAGAAGAGGCCGGGGCGCTTCGTTCAGTGCTGGCTGAAACGGATATTTCTCAGTTGTTGGCGTTAGTAACCAAAGCACAAACAGAACCAGAGCAACATGCTCAAGCCTGCCAGCAATTACTTTCGCAGTTACTTGATCGTCACGGCACTGGACGTATTCTGTTTCGCAATAGTCGCGCCAGCGTTAAAGGCTTCCCACAGCGTTGTGCGAATATGATACCGCTTGCTTTACCTGATCAATATCAAAATGCCTTAAAAGTGCATTTTAGCCTTAACCCGGGTCTTAGCGAGCTTGAGCGTGTAACAGCCAACTTATTTCCAGAGCAAGTATTGCAACAATTAGATGCTAGCAGTACGTGGTGGCAATTTGATCCGCGTGTGGACGAATTACTGGCGTTATTAAAAGCACATAAACACGATAAATTTTTATTAATATGTGCCCGCGCCGAAACCGCTATCGCATTGGAAGAGGCCGTCAGATTGCGTGAGGGTATTCGTGCTGCTGTATTCCATGAGGGTATGACTATCGTGGAACGTGATAAAGCGGCGGCTTATTTTGCACAAGAAGAATATAGCGCTCAATTATTATTGTGTTCAGAAATTGGTAGTGAAGGCCGTAACTTCCAGTTTGCGCATCACCTTGTGCTATTTGATTTACCGCTAAATCCTGATCTATTGGAGCAGCGTATCGGCCGGTTGGACCGCATAGGTCAACGCGAGGATATTCAACTACACCTACCTTTCTTTGCTGACCATAGCCAACAAATACTGCTCGATTGGTATCAACAAGGACTGAATGCCTTGGAGCAAACCTGCCAGACGGGCCGCAGCGCTTACGAGCATTTTGCCAATCAATTGTTACCATTACTTGCAGAGCCAAAGGTAGATAGCCTTGCAGTAACAGCACTGATATCCCAAACGCAACAATGGAATTTAGCGTTAAAACAGACGTTGGAACAAGGTCGGGATCAGTTATTAGAGATCAACTCCGGCGGCGGTTTAGCGGCTCATACCCTGGCAGAAAGCCTCGCCGCGCAAGACGACGATACCGCGCTGCCAATGTTTATGTTTAAAGCGTGGGATATGTTGGGTATTAATCAGGAAGACCGCAGCGATACCAGTATTATACTAACCCATTCCGAACATATGCACTGCGCCAGCTATCCCGGATTGGGGGACGATGGCGTCACCGTCACGTTCGATCGAAGCACCGCGCTAGCTGAAGAAGATGTGCAGCTGCTAAGCTGGGATCACCCAATGGTACGCGGCACCTTAGATATTCTCACTACAGAGCCTCATGGCAGTAGCTCAGTCGCCATCCTGGCCAATAAAGCCTTACCTGTAGGGAGCTATTTGTTAGAGTTTAATTTCATTGTAGAAGCCAGTGCACCGCCGGCTTTACAACTTAACCGCTACTTACCTGCAACACCATTACGGTTGTTAATGGATAAAAATGGTAACAACTTGTCGGGCAACGTTAGTTTCGAACAATTAAATAAACAATTAAAACCCATCGGTAGACAAACGGCTAGCAAGCTGGCGGGAGCTCTGCAGACTCTGGTACACCCGCTGATTGCAAAAGCCACCAGTATCGCTGAAGCTCAGGTAGACGCCATACGGTTAAGTGCCGATCAGCGGGCGCAGCAGGTGCTGCAAGAGCAGCAGCAACGTTTAGTCGCCTTGCGCCAATATAATCCGTCGGTACGCGAGGATGAAATTACCTTATTAGAGAGTCAACAACAGCAACTAACGCACTATATTGCTAAGGCTCGACTGAAACTTGACGCCCTTCGCCTTATTGTTGTGAGCCACGACTAACCATGTTGCTGCATTATGCACCGCCAATGTCGCCTTACCTGGATATCCTGTATCAGGATGATGCCTTGGTGGTGTTTAATAAGCCTAGCGGCTTACTAACTGTTCCGGGTAAAGCGCCGGAGCACAAAGACAGCTTAGAGTTTCGCGCCCGTCTGGTCTGGCCTGGTGTTCGTATAGTACACCGACTGGATATGGCCACCTCTGGTGTTGTTGTGATGGCGCTTACGGCAGATAGCCAGCGAGAGTTAAATCGCCAGTTTCAGCAACGTGAAACGCAAAAACATTATATCGCCTGTGTATCAGGGATAGTGCCAGCAGATTACGGAAGTATTGATTTGCCGTTAATATGTGACTGGCCTAACCGGCCAAAACAAAAAGTATGTTATGAATACGGCAAAGCATCACTCACACACTATGTCGTATTAAATCGTAACACCACCTCAAGTCGTTTAATGTTGATACCAGTAACCGGACGTTCTCATCAATTGCGTGTGCATTTACAATGGTTAGGGCATGCGATCCTGGGCGATAAATTTTATGCCGATTCAGAGGGGTATCTTGGAACGGAACGCTTGCAACTGCATGCCGAAAAACTCACATTCCGCCACCCCAGTACCGCAGAGCTCATCGTCTGCGTTTCACCCTGCCCATTTTAATCACAAATAAATCATACCCATATTAACGCAAGGTTCATGTAATTCGTGTATCATGTGTGCAATATGTTGTTAGCATGCTCAAATCTACTATATATTTAAAATGAAGCGCAGGAGCCACATTGAATAATGTGTTTGCAATGCGAGTATGAGTCTAAGGAGAAATGGATGAAACTTAATAAAACGTTTTTAGCAGTTGCAGCTGCCTTCCCACTGTTTAGTGGCGCAGTTGTAGCCGATGATGTTGCTAGCGCCGCTCAATTAAAAGAGCGCGTATTCGGCTCATTGTTCACCGAATACTACCGGCCAGATGTTGACAAAACATCTTCTTCTGCTTGGAACTATATGGATAATGACTGGGGATATGGCGTAGAAGTAGGCTATTATCTGACAGAACAGTGGGCTTTACGCGCTGAATTTGCCAAACTGAATTTGCAATCTAAATTAGACGGCTCAGACTCTGATGGCAACCGCATTGGTTTTGATGCGATGTTTCATTTAACCCGTTACCCATCAGTCTATTTGGTGGGCGGTTTGATGCGTATGGATGCGGTGCAAAATACTACTGCTGCTAATATTGGTATTGGTTACAAGCATTTCTTTAATCAAAACCTTGCCGTGTACGCTGAAGGTAACCGTTATCAGGGCATCGATGAAACCTATGCTGATGCCGGCTTCAAGTTAGGCCTGACATACCTGTTTGGTACACCTGCCGCAACGCCTACACCAGCGCCTGCGCCTGCGCCAGTAGTAGCACCGGTAGTTAAAGCTGCACCAACTGATGCAGATGCAGACGGCGTAATGGATAGCGCGGATAAGTGTGCAAACACGCCAGCCAACCACAAAGTAGACGCTACGGGTTGTACTATTTATCAGGAAAAAATGGCTTCTGTCGGTGATATTGATATCGAAATCCTTTTCCCATTCGACTCAGCTGTTGTAACAGAAAGCCAGCGTTCTGATGTAGAAAACTTGGGTGCATTTATGCAACGCTTCCCTGAATCGACTGTAATGATTGAAGGTCATGCATCAAATATCGGTAATGCCGCTTACAACATGCGCTTATCTGAACGTCGTGCTAACGCGGTTGCTGAGATGCTGAAGCAAAACTTCAGCATTGCTGAATCACGGATCAGTGCGGTAGGTTATGGTGTTACACGTCCTCGTGTTGAGGGTAGTACTCGTGCTGCTCATAAAGCTAACCAGCGCATTGAAGCTAAAGTAACAGCGAAAATTAAAGAACCCGTATTACGCTAATTACGCGTTTTAGTAAAAAAGCCGCTGTATATCAGCGGCTTTTTGTTTTTTGCTAATAATTGCCAACATTTTGGCTAACCAGATGTAAAGTAGCTGTGCTAGCATAAACGTAGATATGTAGTCGCTGCTGTCTGACGATGGCGGTTTATCGGTTGTGTCGGGCTGCTCTGCAATTCAGCTGAGGAAATGCAGTTAGCGCTAGAACGGTTGGGGTTTATCGTGCTTAAATATCATCATCTGCTTTATGGCGCATTGTTGTTTTCTAGTCTTGCTGTTTCAGCGCAGCAAACCACTTTAGTTTCGCTAAGTGCCAATTCGCACGTGTGCAATGCAGAGAGCGAAATTGCCCGCTTGGCTGAGAATGAACAGTTACAGGAAATGGCGCGGGCCTTGGTCGAGTTTAAAGCGACCAAATATTGTTTCATTTTGCCAGATGCCGCCAATGTCACCATGCTGGATCAGCAGACTGGGTATATTAAATTCGACTACAAGTCCCAAGTTCTGTTTACCTTTAGCAAATACGTCATTGCAACCACCATGGCAGCCAACACTAACTAAAGATAAATACCCGCCGGCCGATAACACTTCATCGGGGTTTAAGGCAGCAATTATGTCCAATAGTATTGTTTACAGCTTGGTTATTGCAGTGTTTATCTACATTACGACTGGCAATGCATACGCTGCATCCACTACAGAGCAAAATTTCACTGCAGATTTACTGCGGCAATTACCTAGTGATGAAATTCTGGAACTTTCTGCATCGCAACAAATCTTTATATCATTGCAGCGGGAAAGAATGACAAGCTACACCAAAGGCACGATAATTTTTCTGCCCGATGCCAGCGAGCATGCCGCAAGCCCTAAACATATAGATATGTTGCGCCAACAACTGACTTATTACGGTTGGTATACCCTTGCATTAATGCCTCCAGCGCTACCTTTGACACTAGAGCAAGACACGCTAACAGATTATCAGCAAATCATTGCCGAACGAATGAGTGCTGCACAACAGCAAGCACAACAACACAGCGGTGCTACCATTGTTATTGCACAAGGCAGCAGTGCTGCCATACTTAATCAACTCTTTGCCACAGCGCGACTGACAGAACCTGCTGCCTTCATTATGCTAGGAGCCTTTCTACCAGACCAAAAACTCAACCAGGACATGGCCAAAGCATTGGCAACACATCATGTGCCTACGTTGGATATCAGCCATGAGCAAGATAACAGTTGGGTTACCAGCCAACTACCTTTGCGTCGTCAACTGGCAAACAAGTATATGAAAGCGGTTTACCGGCAGCGCCTGATTAATGGCTCCGGCTATAGCGACACTTCGCAGCAATGGGTGCTGCAAGAAATCTATGGCTGGCTAAGCTCGGTGGGTTTATAACTCAACGTCGACTGCGCTGCTGCTTTATCAATTCATATGCCGCCTGAATATCCTGAGTTCTGCGCTTAGCAACATCCAACATTTCGGCAGGCACGCCTTGTGCCATCAACTTATCAGGATGATGTTGCGACATGAGCTTTCTATAAGACTTTTTCAATAAAGCATCGTTTATATCTGGGGTTACTCCCAGTAATTGATAAGCGTCAGCCAGCGTATCACGAGGCACCTGTCGGCTGTCGGCGCGGGATGAAAAACGATTTTGTGCCTGATAGGCCTGCAACATTTTATCCAGTTGCAGGGTACTAAAATTAAGGTAACCAGCAACTTGTTGTAATAAACTATATTGTACTGATGTTGATTTCCCATTCACGCAAGCAATGCTCAGCTGAATTTCCAAAAACAACTGCAAGACATCCTTGCGCCGACGGTATAGCTGATAAAATTGCTGCAACTGTTGGCGCAACGGGAAGTTTACAGCTTTACCATCACGAAATGCAGCCTGGGCTTCTTTTTGCTGTTGAGCGCTTAATCCCAACTGCGCCATAAATAGTGACGCTTGTTGAATATGAGCTGAGGTGACAACACCTGTCGCTTTAGCCAGGTGCCCCATAGTGGCAAAAGTGGTATAGCGAAATACGCCCTGCTCATCTACATTGTCGTTAAACAATCCATAAAAACCACCATTTTGCTCAAATTTCTGTTTAAACGCACGGTCAAACCAATGGCCTATTAGTACCCCTAGTAGCAAACCAGGCAGCTTTAATAGCGCCAAACCAAACAAGGCACCAAGAATTTTACCCCACACAGTGTTACCATTTCCCTATTAAATTGCTGTCTGGCCGTGTGACAACACTAGAATGCAATAAAGCCATTACCACTATATCGGATTAGCAGGAATACTAAAATTGATTTATCATACCCAGTCCGCTGCAATCATTACGTTTTTAACATATTAAGTAAGGCAAGAGTAACTGCATGAAGCATGGGTTAGCTGTGGGTTTTTTATTATGTTTTTTTGCTACCAGCTCACTGGTACACGCAGAAACTTTGCCAGCGGCGATATGCTATATCCCTGCGCAACCGCCGCCGGCATTAGCAAGATTAGATGCCAACGATACAACGGTCAGTATCACCTCGGATATGGTTTCTCTTAGTGAGAATCAACGCGCGCAATTTAATGGCAACGTTGAAATTACTTATCGGGATACGCTTTTACTTGCGCCTCGTGCCAACTTTAGCAGCACAACCAACACGATGAATGCCGATGGTGGGTTAGATTATTTTAACAGCACATTACAAGTTAGCAGCAGCCGATTCAGTGCAAACCTGCAACAAAACAACGCCAGGTTAGATGATGCCAGTTATCAGTTTTTAACACAGGCCGGGCGCGGCTTTGCCAAACAGCTAACCGCTAGCGAACAACAAGTTTTATTAAGCGAAGCATTATTTACCACCTGCCCAAACAATGACAGTAGCTGGGCGCTGCATGCCAGCGAGATTAATATCGAAGCGGAAGAAGGTTGGGGTGAAGCACGCCACGCCGTGTTTAAAATTAAAGATGTGCCGGTATTATATTTGCCTTACATCACGTTTCCGGTAAACGAACAGCGGCGCAGCGGTGTACTTCTGCCCAAAGTAGGAAGTTCGCAAAAGTTAGGTTTAGATGTCGAGCTACCTTATTATTTTAACTTGGCGCCCAACTATGACATGACCCTCACACCACGCTACATGAGTAAACGTGGCGCACAGTTAAAATCAGAATTTCGTTACCTGTCAGCAGAGGATCAAGGTAACTTGCAACTGGAATACCTGCATTCTGACAATGAAAAACCAGACAACTTTGGCGCACGTTATTTGGCTCATTTAAGCCACCTAAGCGACTTTACCCCAGAACTTCGTGCCTATGTTGATTATACCGATGTTAGTGATGATGCTTACCTTAGTGAACTTGGGTCAGACTACACTAACCAAAGCGACACTCAATTACTGCGCGAAGCAGCGTTAAGCTATTACGGAGAGCAGGTAAATTCCCAATTACGCGTGCAAGGCTTTGAGATTTTAGGCAATTATAATAAATCTTATAGCGCCTTACCTGAACTAGCGCTGTCGTCGGCAAAGCCATTGGCGCTATTACCCGGAGTAAATTTTTCCTGGCAAGCGCAATATGCACATTTTCGTAATCAACAAGCTGATATCAACTATGCAAACCGCGTGCACCTAGAGCCGTCTATTGCCTTTCCGTTTGTTACGCCTGCCGTTGAATTTACCGCAGAAGCGAGTTTACTTTATACTTACTATCAGCAAAATGCAGCCAATATTGACAATGATATCGCAACCTCGGTCAGTCGCACTGTGCCCAAATTAAGGCTACATTCCCGTTTAAACTTTGAACGAGAATACGACTGGTTTGGTGAACCTGCGCTGCAAACCTTTGAGCCGCAAATTCAATACTTGTACATACCTTATCGAGACCAAAGCGATATAGGGCTTTATGATACGACCAGGCTTCAGGATGACTATTATGGCCTGTTTCGCATTAATCGTTATTCAGGGATCGACCGGATCAATGAGGCGAATCAACTTACTGTAGGTTGGACCAGCCGATTTTATGACAATGTCGACAATGAACTATTTCGCTTCAGCCTTGGCCAGATATTTTTTCTTGAAGAACCTACCATTGCATCTGACGAAATCGATGATTTGAGTTCAACGGAATCAATGCTCGCAGCAGAGTTAATTTGGCACTGGTTCCATAAGTGGTATTTTAGCACTGCAGTGCAGTATGACGTAGACAGCGATGAAGTGATGAAAACCAGCGCATCTCTTGATTACCGTGCAAGTGACAAAAGTTTATTTCAATTGAACCATAGATACAGCCGCGCAGTCTCAGGCTTGGAAATCCAACAGTTGGGTATGGTTGGAACCACGCAAGTGGCTCAAAACTGGCAATTGGTTGCCAGTTACTATCGTGATTTAACAAATCATCGTATGATAGATGTTAGTTTTGGCGCGCAATATGAGTCATGCTGTTGGGCTTTACGCTTGATTGCAAAACGACAGGTGCTGACAGACCTTGAGCTACCCATTGACAATTTTACCCAAGCCAGTCAGCTAGATACCAGCATAGGGATACAGTTTGTTCTCAAAGGCTTTGGCGACAGCGCAGGATTTGGCGTTACAGATATGCTGTCAAACGGAATATTCAGTTACCGTCGACCATACTTACTAACTAATTGATGTAGGAATTTATGAAGTTATCACAATTATTCACCACAGCACTGCTGTGCTGTGCCAGTTTCAATAGCCTTGCTATAGAACGTGAAATTGACAGCGTTGCCGCTGTAGTGGATAACAGTGTTGTTTTAACCAGCGACATTGACGAGATTGTTGAACGGGTTAAACGCAATGCTGAAGCGCAAGGTCAAACTCTGCCATCCGATGCCGCATTGCGCACACAAGCGACCGAGCGTTTAATCTTGACCAGTTTGCAATTGCAAATGGCCCAACGTATGGGTATGCAGATTAGCGATGCTCAATTAGACGACACTATTCGTAACATTGCTCAAGAAGAAAAACTATCACTTGATGCTTTTCGCCAAAAAGTGACTGCAGAAGAAGGCAACTATGCGCGTTTTCGTGAACGTTTGCGAGATGAAATGATAACCGGAGAAGTGCTGCGCGCTAACGTACAACGTCGTATCTATATCAGCCCGCAAGAAGTAGAAAGCATGATCAAGCTGATGGAAGAACAAGGCGCAACCAGCGAGCAATATAATTTAGGCCATATACTCATTGCGATTCCGGCGCAGGCAACCACTGAAGACATTAGCTCAGCCAAAGATCGTGCCGACAAAGTCATGGAGCTACTGCGCTCTGGCAGTGACTTCAAGCGTATCGCAATTGCGTCATCGTCAGGCTCTAACGCCTTGGAAGGTGGGGAATTGGGGTGGATGAATATTAATGAAATGCCAACGCTGTTTTCTGAAGCTATCCGTGGTCGCAAGAAAAGTGATATTGTAGGACCTCTGCGCTCTGGAGCAGGCTTTCATATTTTAACTATTTTTGATATCCGTGGCGAAAACGTAGCAGCTATAAACGAGGTTAAATCTCGTCATATTCTCATTAAACCTTCCATTATTCTCAGTGAAGAGCGCGCACGCACCATGCTTACAGAATTCGTTAAAAAAATTCGTGCTGGTGATGCCGACTTTGCCGAGCTTGCCAAGCAACATTCTGAAGATCCGGGTTCAAAATTGAATGGCGGTGAGCTAGGCTGGAGTGAACCCACGGTGTTTGTTGGTGCATTCCGCGATACGTTGAATAGACTCGCAATTGACGAGATTAGTGAACCATTTCGCACTGAACATGGTTGGCACATTGCACAAGTTTTAGATAAGCGTACCGTTGACGCCACAGCGGACAAAAAGCGCGAGCAAGTGTACCGCATGATATTTAACCGCCGCTACAATGAAGAAAGCACTAACTTTTTACGTGAATTACGTTCTGAAGCGCACATCGAAGTGATGTCGGAGAATTAAATGACGCTGCGTATAGGGGTTACCCCCGGAGAGCCAGCGGGTATCGGTCCTGATCTGGTTATTAAGCTAGCTCAGCAAGACTGGCCGGTAGAGCTTGTTGTTTGCGCCAATGCCGAACTACTTACTGAGCGTGCGCGACAGTTGCAACTGCCGCTGCAGTTACGGCCATATAACGCAGCAGCAGTCCCTAAACCGCAACAGGCAGGAACCTTGACGATTGCTGACTTTGTATTGCATGAGCCAGTGGTAGCAGGTGAGCTTAATGCTGCTAACGGTCAGTATGTCGTTGACACGTTAAGCTTTGCGGGTGAAAAGTCTATTAACGGTGAGTTTGCCGCTATAGTTACGGGGCCTGTGCACAAAGGTATTATTAATAAAGCGGGAATTCCATTTAGCGGCCATACCGAATTTTTTGCTTTGCAGTCCAACACACCTTATGTAGTGATGATGCTGGCGACAAAGGGCCTGCGTGTGGCGTTAGCGACAACCCATATCCCACTAGCCTACGTCGCTAAAGCGATTACGACAGAGCGGCTAACCAAAGTAATTAGTATTTTGCATACTGACTTACAACAAAAATTTGCCATAGCATCACCCAGAATATATGTTTGCGGCTTAAACCCTCACGCTGGTGAAGATGGACATCTTGGCCGGGAAGAGTTGGATATTATTATCCCAACACTGGATACATTGAGAGCACAGGGTATGGATTTAGTAGGCCCTTTGCCGGCAGACACCTTGTTTCAGCCAAAATATCTGGACGACGCCGATGCTGTATTGGCCATGTATCATGACCAAGGACTCCCCGTATTAAAGCATATGGGTTTTGGTCGCTCGGTCAATATAAGCCTTGGTTTACCGCTGATCAGAACATCGGTAGACCATGGCACCGCGTTAGATCTTGCTGGCACAGGTAAAGCAGATGCAGGCAGTTTATTTCATGCTGTAAACCAGGCCATAGCATTGGCCACCAAAACGATGACTCAACATGACTGATAATGTACATCAGGGCCACCGGGCCCGTAAGCGCTTTGGCCAGAACTTCCTGCATGACCCAAACGTGATAGGCCGCATTGTAAAAGCTATTGCACCTAAACCTAACGACGTATTAGTTGAAATAGGCCCGGGGTTAGGCGCATTAACCGAGCCCGTTGTAGAAGCTGCAGGGCATCTGACGGTTATAGAGCTGGATCGTGATTTAGCTGAACGACTACGCCATCATCCTCAAATGGCGGATAAATTGACAATACATCAAGCAGACGCGATGAAATTTGATTTCACCAGTTTGGTACGAGCAGGTCAGAAAATTAAAGTGTTTGGTAATTTGCCTTACAACATTTCTACACCCTTGTTATTTCATCTCTTCCAGTATGCTGATTTAATAGAAAACATGCATTTTATGCTGCAAAAAGAAGTCGTACAACGTATGACTGCCAGCCACGGCAGCAAAGCTTTTGGGCGCCTAAGTGTAATGACACAGTATTTTTGCCACGCTATGCCGGTAGTGGAGGTAGGGCCTGGTGCGTTTAAGCCCGCACCAAAAGTAGATTCAGCGGTTGTAAGACTATTACCTAAAGCCATAGCAGAGCGTGCGCCAGTGCCTGCAGAAGTACTAAATCGGGTTTGCCTCGAAGCATTTAACCAGCGCAGAAAAACTATTCGTAATTGTTTTATTAACTTTGCAACAGCAGAGCAATTGTCCGAGCTCGGGTTAAACCCAGGATCACGTCCGGAGCAACTGAGTGTTGATGACTTTACTCGCATCGCACAGTGGCTCCATCAACGGGAATCAGAGGTATGACATCACATTTTAATGTCCCGGTTGAAGTAGAAACATTCTATATTGCAGCACAATCTGACCCATCGTCTGATCGCTATGTTTTTGCTTATACCATTACTATTCGCAACCTCAGTGAAGAGTCGGTTCAACTGTTACGACGCTACTGGTTAATTTCTGATGCCAACGGTAAACAAACCGAAGTTGAAGGCGATGGTGTTGTTGGTGAACAACCAAGCCTGGCTCCTGGTAGCAGCTACCGCTACACCAGCGGTGCAGTTCTTGAGACCCCCGTTGGCACAATGCAGGGCCATTATGAAATGGCAACCTCACAGCATGAGCGTTTTAAAACGGATATTCCTTTATTTAGACTGGCTATGCCTAACATTCTCAACTGATGGCGACTTATGTAATCGGCGACCTGCAAGGCTGTTTTGACGCGTTACAACGATTGCTTTGCCATGTCAATTACCAACCTGAGCATGATAAGTTATGGTTTTGTGGGGATCTGGTTGCCAGAGGCCCACAGTCTTTGCAATGCTTACAGTTTGTTAAAAGCTTGGGGGAAGCAGCTGTTACAGTACTTGGTAACCACGATTTACATCTTTTAGCCTGCTACTATGGCGTGAGCGAGATAAAAAAGCAGGACTTACTACAGCCAGTATTCGAAAGCCCAGAGCTAGAAAGTATCGTTAATTGGCTGCGCCAGCAACCGTTATTGCATGTCAGCGCAGACCAACGTTTTATGATGGTGCATGCTGGGCTTGCGCCTGCATGGTCGCTCCAGCAAGCTATAACAATGACACAGGAAGTTCAAACACAACTCAAGACGGATCCGTTGCCAATATTACAAAATATGTATGGTAATAAACCGGAACATTTTCACGATGCAACTACGGAGCAACTGCGATGGCGCTTCACAATTAACAGTTGTACACGTATTCGATTCTGTCGCCAAGACGGTTCTTTAGAACTTAAAGAGAAAGGACACCCACGTAACCAGGAGCAACTCGTACCTTGGTATGAGTTTTGGCGCAATAAACTGCAAGCTGAACTATTTTTTGGCCACTGGGCAGCGTTAAACGGGTATAGTCCTATTATCAATATACATGCGCTTGATACTGGCTGTATTTGGGGAAATGCACTTACTGCATACTGCATTGAGACTCAACAGCGTTATAGTGTGGCAGGTTTAGCGCGGACGCGGTATATTTAACATCATCATCCAAACTTGTTCAGTGTAGACAGTTGAACTAGGCCATTATTCAACACCACAATATGGGAGTTATTATGAAGTTAACCGTTGCATTGCGGGTCATTGGTGGCTTTGGCATCATCGCGTTACTCCTGCTGATTATCGGCGGCACAGCTTATGTCAGCTTGAACAATATCAGTAGTTCCACTGCTGAAGTTAATAAGGTGTCTATACCAGCACTCGAAAATAGTGCAGCAATGCAAAGCGAGTTTGTTGTGATGAGCAAGCTTAGCTTGCAGGCATTTAATGCAACATCGTTGTCTGAGATTGCTGCTTTTAGGCAGCGCTTTAATGATGAACAACAGTTGTATAAGCAAGCATCTGAGCGTTTAATGAATGCCGTGCAGCAGGAGGCTACATTAAAATCTGCAGCAGCTTCGGTCGAAAAGTCCTATGCTAACTTTACACCTGTGACGACTCAATTGTTCGAACAGCTGGAAAATAACCTGCGGTTGCGCGACGCCATTGATAAGAAAATGGAAGAGTTGGAAACACAGGCCGACGATATGGCATCGCTGGTGCTGGATTTTACCGACATTCGTGATGTTAAACGCCGCTTTCCTGATTCACTTCAGGCAGCCGCGAGTATTGAGACAGGCATTAACACCCTTGTAAGTAATGTCGTTGATTTGAATCGAACCTTGTCCCGCTCCACGGCGACTACCATTAGCAATGAAATTGCATTCCGGTTGAAAGATTTAAACGATCAGTTTGCCCTTATGCAAACGGAAACTTCCGGCCAGGTTAACTTGGTAAGTGATTTAGAAGAAAAAATAGCTGAGATTAATGGTTTGCTAGGTGGTAACAACAGTATCCCGGCATTAAAGCAGAAACGGTTACAAAGTACTGATGATGCAACCAATTTGCTAGCGTCTGCTGAGGAGCAAACTGCCAGTGCGATGAAGAGCTTAGCTGGATTGTTAAATCAGGCCAGTCACGCAGCAGAAGTTATTCAGAATGATTCAACGTCGCAAGTTTCTAATGCAATAACCTTAATTTTTGTTGTGGTATTAGCATCGATCCTACTGGCCATTTTTATTGCCACAGTGACAGTGCGCAGCATTTCAATTCCGTTGGCGAAAGTGAATCAGATACTTGGTGTTGTTGCATCGGGTGACATGACACAGAAACTTGATGACAGCGCACAGGATGAGTTTGGTGATTTGGCCCGTAACTGCAATAAAGTTATTGCGAACTTACAACAGCTAATTCAGGGTATCATTTCGCGCTCTACTCAATTAGCGGCAGCTTCTGAACAAACCTCAGCAATTACAGTGCAAACTACTCAAGCTATCCGTGAGCAGAAATCTCAAGTAACTCAAGCCGCTACTGCCACTACAGAAATGAGTAGCACAGCGCAAGGTGTATTGCAAAGTGCTAACGATGCTGTAGCTGAAATTAAAAACGCTGACAATGAAGCTGAGCGTGTTAAAGGTATTTCGGTTGAGAATAAAAATATTATCCTTCAGCTTTCACATGAAGTTGAACAAGCATCGGTGGTGATCAACAAACTGCACAAAGACAGTGCCTCTATCGGCAGTATACTTGACGTTATCCGCGGTATCGCCGAGCAAACTAACTTGTTGGCACTAAACGCTGCGATTGAAGCCGCCAGAGCCGGGGAGCAAGGTCGCGGTTTCGCGGTAGTTGCTGATGAAGTTCGCTCGCTCGCCAGTAAAACACAGGCGTCAACTCAAGAAATACAAGCCATGATCCAAGTGCTGCAAAGTGGTGCTCACGCTGCAGTAGAAGCGATGAATAAAGGTAAAAAGCAAGCTGAAAACTGTGTAGAGAAAACTGAAGTTGCAACAAAAGCACTGGATTCTATTACGCATGCTGTGCACTTGGCGCATGATATGAGTGAACAGATTTCTGACGCTGCAAAAGAGCAAAATCAAGTATCACATGAGATTAGTAAATTACTTGAATCTATTGTATCTATTGCTGAAGAAACAGCCTCAGGCGCAGAGCAAACATCAGAGTCAAGCCATGAAGTTGCACGCTTGGCAGAAGAGCTACGCGTATCAGTAGAGCAATTTAAAGTGTAACTGGCTATGAGTTTATAAAAAAACCGCCAAATGGCGGTTTTTTTTTGTAGTTATTAATCGCCATCACCGGCGCGACTTTTTAATACCGCCAATAACGGCGAGGCAGAAAATCCATTAGACTCAGCCCAGTCAATATCGCCAGAACCTGATATAGATGAGCCTGGCAACTGTTTTACGATAAATTCACCTACATCCGCCGCTTCTTTTTTGAACGCATAGCGAATCATACTTTCACCATCGCATACAACACCGTCATAAATATTACGTAAACGAAGACGATAGTCACTCAGTACCTTACGTAAACGACTTTTATCATCTGCCGCAACATAATCACATATAGAAGCAGCTAATTGATCATCGGCTACCGCAACCGGGGCTGTTAATAGTGATAATGTAACTGCAGCACCGCAAAACAAAGTTGGCAATAATCTCATTTACTACTCCTCACTAAATATGACTTAAATCATCTTATCAACATGTATCTGCCTGTGCAAACTCATGACGCAATTAGTCTAGTCGTTGTAACGTTATAAAGCGACAGTGATAAGGATTCGTTGTATCAGCCTTATGCTCAGATTCTGCTGTTACCTGCCAAGAGGCAGCATGGTCAGCCTGATAATCTGGAAAATAAGCATCGCCATCTGTCTCAAGATCAATTTTAGTCAGATACAGACGCTTCGCCAGTGGTAAACATTGATGGTAAATCTGCGCACCACCAATAATCATGATTTCAGCCTGCTCCTGTAACAAAACAAATGCTTGCTCGAGACTCGTCACCCATTCTGCGCCTTGGTTTTGCTCCGGTTGCTGCCGGCTGATAACAATATTACGACGGCCTGGTAGAACACGACCGATAGATTCAAAGGTTTTTCGCCCCATGACGACAGGCTTACCCATTGTCACTTGCTTAAAATGCTTGAGATCTGCCGGCAAATGCCAAGGCATTTGGTTATCTTTGCCAATGACCCTGTTAGCAGCCATCGCGGCAACCATTGAAATAATCATAAAGAGTTATCCTAACGCTGATAAATGACTTCTACGTCGTAATCATCATCATTGAAATCATCGTCATCATCGTCTTCGTCATCTACTACTTGCTGAACATCGTTAGGACTATCATCCCATTTAAAGTTAACCGGATCTGTTACTTTATCCGCAGGTTCGTCAGCTGGCAACAATTCAATATAATTTAAAACGTCAGCCGCCAAACGGTCGGTATTGGTACGACTGGCTGCAGCAATTTTAAAGACCGGACCATCCCAGTCTAATGCAGACGTTACCTGTTCGATAACTTCTTGCAATTCATCATCCATAACCAAATCAAGTTTGTTAAATACCAACCAGCGAGGCTTACCAGCAAGCTTCGTACTGTACTTAGCAAGCTCTTGTACTATCGTGACAGCGTTCTCAGCAGGATCTGAACCATCAGCAGGCAGAACATCAACAACGTGTAACAATAAACGACAGCGTTCAAGATGCTTCAAAAATTGAATACCAAGCCCCGCGCCTTCTGCTGCACCTTCAATTAAACCTGGAATATCCGCGATAACAAAAGAGCGATGTGATTCAACCCTAACCACACCCAAATTTGGTACTAGTGTGGTAAATGGGTAGTCAGCCACTTTAGGTTTAGCCGCTGATACAGCACGAATAAGAGTAGACTTCCCCGCATTTGGCAAACCTAATAATCCAACATCAGCGAGTAATAACAGTTCCAAACGTAGGTTACGGATTTCACCTGGTGTACCGTTAGTTTTCTTGCGAGGCGCACGGTTTGTACTGCTCGCAAAGCGCGCATTACCTAAACCATGCCAACCGCCTTTAGCCACGCGCAAACGCTGGCCATGGCGCGTTAAATCGCCAATAACCTCATCCGTATCAACATCAACAGCCCGGCTACCAACCGGCACCCGGAGTTCCAAATCTTGACCACGCTTACCAGTGCAATTCACACTGCCACCTTTTTCACCAGGCTCTGCGCGATGAAACTTTTCAAATTGATAATCAACCAGCGTATTCAGGTTTTCATCAGCAACTAAATAAACGTCTCCGCCGTCACCACCATCGCCGCCGTTAGGGCCACCCTTTGATACAAATTTTTCCCGTAAAAAACTGATAATACCATTGCCACCGTCGCCGGCTTCAACTCGAATTATCGCTTCATCTACAAACTTCATGGGGTGCGTCCTGATTAAACGGTTTAAACCAGCCAACAGCTAACTGGCGATAAGTATAACTTAGGTTACTGAAAGGTGTTGAAAAATCACGATTTGAAATGTCAACGACACCTTATTTAATAAAAAACCCCGCACCAGGCGGGGTTTCTTCGAAGTTTTTCAGCTTACTCGCTGACGATGCTTACAAACTTACGGTTGTACTCACCTTTAACTTCAAATTTCACTTTACCTTCAGTTAAAGCGAATAAAGTATGGTCTTTACCGATACCAACGTTAGTGCCAGGGTGGAATTTAGTACCACGCTGACGCACGATGATGCTACCAGCTAAAACTGACTCGCCACCAAAGCGCTTAACACCTAAGCGTTTAGCTTCTGAATCGCGACCGTTACGAGTGCTACCTACACCTTTCTTACTTGCCATGTGTCGATACTCCTGTTACGCGCTGATGCTGGTAATTTTCACTTCAGTGAACCACTGGCGGTGGCCCATCTGTTTACGTGAATGCTTACGACGACGGAATTTAACGATTTTAAGCTTATCGCCACGGCCATGAGTGACCACTTCCGCTACTACTTTACCACCTTCAACTAAAGGTGCACCGATACTGATGTCTTCGCCATTAGCGACCATCAACGGTGTAAATTCGATTGTTGCGCCGGTTTCTAAGTCTAATTTTTCAAGACGTAGAGTTTGACCTTCCGTCACACGGTGCTGTTTGCCACCACTTTGGAAAACCGCGTACATAGTTAACTCCGTACAAAGCACGCCTACGCTTTTTAAGGGGCGTGTTAATTCAATTCACAGGGCGCGAATTGTACGCAATTTCCCCTACCCCCGCAAGTAGAAATATAAAAAAGATCATTGATGCAATAAAAGGATCCGGTTTTACTTTGGGAGTGCCCCACCGATGGTGTAGAATTAGCGGCATTCTAAGGTTTAAGCAGTTGTTTTTCATGACGCTCGAACAAATTCAGCAGCTATCTTCTGCCGATATGGCTGCGGTAAATAAACATATATTCTCACAGTTGAACTCTGACGTAGCGCTAATCAATCAGTTGGGTATCTATATCGTTAACAGTGGAGGCAAACGCTTGCGGCCACTCCTGGCGGTGCTGGCAGCCAGAGCACTGGGATATGAAGGCAATGCTCACATTAGCGTTGCCGCTATTATTGAGTTTATCCACACCTCAACTCTGCTCCATGACGACGTAGTGGATGAGTCTACCTTACGTCGAGGTAAGCAAACAGCCAATGCCGTGTTTGGTAATCAGGCCAGTGTATTGGTAGGTGACTTTCTATATAGCCGTTCTTTTCAGATGATGGTATCGCTGAACAATATGCAAATCATGCACGTTTTGGCTGATGCCACCAATGTTATTGCCGAAGGTGAAGTACTGCAGTTGATGAATGTCAATGATCCAGACACAACAGAGCAAAGCTACATGCAGGTTATTTACTGCAAAACCGCTAAGCTATTTGAAGCCGCCACCCAACTTGCCGCTATTATTACCCAACAACCTGAAGCTATCGTGAATAGCATGAAATTATACGGTATGCATCTGGGCACTGCGTTTCAGTTAATCGATGACGTATTAGATTATCAAGCTGATGCAGCAGAACTTGGCAAGAATATCGGCGATGATTTAGCAGAAGGCAAACCTACCTTGCCGCTGATACATGCTTTAAAGCATGGCACGGCAGCGCAAAAAGCCCTTATTAATGAAGCTATAGTAGAAGGTAACGGCATGCAGCATCTTGATGCTATTATGGCCGCATTACATGAAACTAACGCCTTTAGCTACACGCGTAAACTGGCAGAAGCCGAAGCTGAAAAAGCACGTAATGCGATATCTGAATTGCCCGAGTCACAATATAAGCAAGCGCTCCTCGCACTTGCTGACATCGCGGTATCGCGCAATCATTAAAACCTCTGTTGTATATTACCAAAATTAAAAAAGGCGCCTAGGCGCCTTTTTTAATTTAAAGCATAACTTAGTTATTCTTTACAAACTCTTCACCTAACGTGATATCGGCTTTTAAAGTGTCGAGCATATCAGCCATCGCTTTTTGCTCAAACGCACTTAACGTACCAATGGGCAGTAACGCTTCGACACCATTTTTGCCCAAAGTAATAGGTTGAGCAAAGAAACGTGCATGCTCACCGTCACCTTCTACATAAGCATATTCAGTAACTGCTTCGCCCTGTAAACCTCGGATTAACGATATACAAAAACGTGCAGCTGCCTGTCCCATTGATAAGGTTGCAGATCCGCCACCCGCCTTCGCTTCTACTACTTCAGTTCCTGCATTTTGAATACGGTGAGTCAGCGATGCTACTTCTTCATCACTAAAGCTAACGCCAGCGATTTGAGAAAGTAAAGGTAGGATTGTCGTACCACTGTGACCGCCAATTACAGGTACTGCAACTTCTGTTGGGTTTTTGCCTTTTAATTCACCAACAAAAGTTTCAGCGCGGATCACATCAAGCGTGGTCACACCGAATAAACGGCGTGCATCATAAGTACCGGCTTTTTTGAATACATCGGCCGCAATGGCTACTGTGGTATTTACCGGGTTAGTAATAATACCCACCAAGGCTTTAGGACACTGCTGTACTATGGCTTCTGCTAATGTTTTTACAACGCCAGCATTGATATTAAATAAATCTGAACGATCCATACCCGGCTTACGTGGCATACCAGCTGGGATCATTACTACATCAGCCCCTGCCAGCGCAGTATGCAAATCTTCTTTACCATAGCCGGTTACTTTGACAGCAGTAGGGATATGACTTAAATCAACCGCAACACCCGGCGTGACAGGCGCCAGATCGTATAACGCTAAATCTGTGCCCGCAGGTAAGTCTAATTTCAGCAATAACGATAATGCCTGACCAATACCACCGGCGGCACCTAAAACGGCAACTTTCATGATTATTTCCTTCGATAACGGTTGAATGAAAAACGCGCCAACAATACTGAAACCGCGCAGAAAATACAAATAGGTTAAGCCTAAAGTCTAAGCATTTTAGCGAATTTTAGTGTAGTTTACTTCACAAAGTGTAGCGAACAGTGAACTTTGCTAAAATAGAAGCATTAAATAAACAGGTATAGGCGTAGCATGACCAAACAAGCGAAACAAGAAGCATTAATCCAAGCGTTTAAAGCCCTATTGAAAACAGAAAACTTTGGCTCGCAAGGCGAAATAGTCGATGCGCTTAAAAATGAGAGCTTTGATAATATTAGTCAGTCGAAAGTCTCTCGCATGTTAAGCAAGTATGGTGCGGTTCGTACCCGTAATGCTCGACAAGAAATGGTTTATACCTTGCCACCGGAACTTGGTATTCCGACGACTAAAAGCCCTCTACGTCAATTAGTGCTTGATATTGAACACAACGATGTGATGATTATTATCCGCACTAGCCCTGGCGCGGCGCAGTTAATTGCTCGCTTACTCGACTCTGTTGGGAAAGCAGAAGGTGTGCTTGGTACCATTGCTGGAGACGATACCATTTTTATCGCGCCCATCAGCATCAAAAATATTGATTTCACGCTGAAGAAAGTGACAGAGCTATTTGAAAAAGTTTAGTCATCCAATGTGTTTAGTCTTTAGCTGATTGCTCAAGAAAGCTGATAGACGGTGCAAAAAAGGCAGCGCTTAATTCAACACGGTGATAATTCAGAAGTAAGTCAGGCCCCTTTGCATTTTCAGACAGCCCCAAACGTTGATGCAATCTCAATTTTAATGCTTCTGAAGTAGCGGCAAAATTAAGCTGAATGACACCTTGGCGCTGCAACTGATAAAACGGCATACTTTGTATCAATACTGTCGCTGCAGCGTTTAAATTTTGTATTGTAGCAAGATGACTACAAGGCAACTGCTGTATATTAGCTAAAGCTTTACCTGACACTTTGTCATAACCCATAATTTCTTCTTGTTCAGCTTGGCTCAACCGATGCCAAGCTGCCTGATCAAAACTTAAATGTTGAAAATATACATAACTCCCACCCGAAAATATGGGCTGCTGTGCCACATCGACTAAGGCGACTTGTCGCTTTATTCTGTTAGCTGGATTGAAAGGCGTATCAATGAAGCCTGTAAAATTACGACCATCAAGGTAGCGAAAGCCCTGCAATTGCTCCTGTACTTCAACTAGTCCTTGGAACAGTTGCAAAATTTGCTGACAAGCTATAGTGATGACGTCCAGCCTATCTGCGCGTACAACGATGAGTAAATCTATTGGTACGGGTGATAAATTAAATTCATCAACGGCTAAATATGGAAAAGCATCTAGCATTGCGGGCCTGGCGTTTGGATATAATGAGCTCCAGAAATTAGAGCCTATAGCAACAATCCCCGTTAGCATGGCTTCTGAAAAATGTTCGGATAATCGGTCGAGCAATTGCGAAATAAGCGGCAGCTTGTAACGTAGCAACTTCTCCTGCCCGTCAAGGGCATTTAGCAGCAAATAACTTGCATGCAAATTTGCTTCTGCACATATCCCCAGCTGCTCTCTGGCCATATTAATTCCCTTTTAACTGTAGGCTACTCGTTTTTTAACAAACGACATCCAGTATGCCGCCGATATTGTGAGATATCTCTCACATTCGAGTGCGCTTAAACGCTATTTTACCGTTACCTCTGCAACGCCAAAAATAAGTATCTAACTGATTTTAATAACTATATTTTGAATATAGTCATCTTTACAATAATATTACAGTGAACTTATTCAAAAAAATGGCTCCCGCACTAACACCGAAGAGTTCATAATTAACTCGTCAAAGGATAGACCCCCACAGCAGGATGCTAAGGGTGTTACTGCAGGATGCAGCGTTTTGCTAGGATAGCACAAGGATGTAAACTGGACACGCTCAGGATGAGTAAGCTTTTTTCAGATTCTTCACAGGCGCTGAAACTTGCATGGAAGGTTTAGGAATCTCTCAGGATGAGAGCGCATTATACGGATGATAATGCATATGGATAGTTGGACAGGCAGGACGCTTTTGGAACACTCCAGGATGGAGCCAGGGATGACGTGCTAAGGACAGTATCGACAGGATGACGAAACAGGACCTTAGGTGGCCGCGCAGTGTGCGGCCCACCTTCTGCTCCACAAATCAGCAATTTACTCGCGCTTACAACAATCCCAAAATCTCCATTTCAAGTGGTTATTTTTGTTCTAACCTATTTTGATAAACAGAAAAGTCAGGAACTTCGCGCTGATAATTTTGCTGGTATAAGTTGGAATGAACGATGAAGTCCGCCGTAGCCTGATTACACGCAACCGGTATATTCCATACCACAGCAAGTCGAATTAGCGCTTTTACATCCGGGTCATGCGGCTGTGATGATAATGGATCCCAAAAAAACACTAACCAATCTATTTTTTGTTCAGCAATCATAGCGCCAATTTGTTGATCGCCTCCTAGCGGTCCACTTGCTAAGCACACCACTTCTTGCTGTAGCACCTCAGCGACCATTTTGCCTGTCGTACCAGTGGCAACTAAATTTTTATTAATAAAGAACGCTTTGTGTTGGCCAACCCAATTTAGCAAAGCTTGCTTTTTACCATCGTGAGCGACTAATGCAATCGTTTTCACGTCTAGGCCTCCAGTTTGTAAAATCATAGCTTAGCGCGAAAAAAAAGCCCTGCATAGCAGGGCAAAACAACCAAGGTCCACGTATAACATCGTTATTGGTCAGCTAACATATGCACTTTTGGCGCTCTACATTACCTTTAACCACATAATTCTTTCAAGTTACTGATTTGATTCCACAATACGTTTCATCGCTGTCATATAACCACGTAATTTCTTTCCTACTGTCTCGACAGGGTGTTGACGTATAGCTTCGTTAACCGCAATCAGCTTGAGGTTATCAACACCGTTGCTACCATTGATACCCTTGCCAAGGCACTCACTGCTTAAACCATTAACCAAATCTTTTAACAATGGTACTGCTGCATGAGAGAACAAGTAGCAACCGTATTCTGCCGTATCTGAAATCACCACATTCATTTCATATAAGCGTTTGCGTGCTATCGTATTAGCAATGAGTGGCGTTTCATGTAATGACTCATAATAGGCCGATTCAGCAACAATTCCGGCATCAACCATGGTTTCAAATGCCAACTCGACACCCGCCTTCACCATAGCAACTAACAATAAACCACGGTCAAAATAATCTTGCTCTGTAATTTTTTCATCTGATACCGGAGCCTGTTCAAAACCGCTACTGCGAGTTTGCTCACGCCATGTCAGTAAGTTTTTGTCGTCATTAGCCCAGTCCGCCATCATGGTACTGGAAAATTCACCACTTATAATGTCGTCCATATGCTTTTCAAATAATGGCCGCAACGTCGTTTTCAACTGCTCTGCAAGCTCAAAGGCTTTGATCTTTGCAGGATTACTTAAACGATCCATCATATTGGTAATACCGCCATGTTTAAGCGCTTCAGTAACGGTTTCCCAGCCGTACTGAATTAGCTTGGCGGCATAACCCGACTCCAGGCCATCTGCGACCATTTTATCGAATGCTAAAATAGCACCAGTTTGCAACATACCACATAGGATAGTTTGCTCCCCCATCAGGTCCGACTTCACTTCTGCTACAAATGATGATTGCAACACACCGGCCCTGTCTCCCCCCGTTGCCGCTGCATACGCTTTGGCGATATCTAAGCCTTGTCCTTTGGGATCATTTTCCGGGTGTACTGCAATTAATGTTGGTACCCCAAATCCTCTTTTGTATTCTTCGCGAACCTCCGTGCCTGGGCACTTAGGCGCCACCATCACTACCGTAATATCAGGACGAATTTGCTTACCTTCCTCAACAATATTAAAACCATGAGAATAAGCCAAAGTTGCGCCTTGCTTCATTAATGGCATAACAGCATCCACTACACTGCTGTGTTGTTTATCCGGTGTCAGATTTAATACCAGATCTGCTGTCGGAATTAACGCCTCGTAGGTGCCAACGGTAAAGCCATTACTGTTAGCCTTTTCAAATGAAGCGCGTTTTTCTGCAATGGCTTCAGCGCGCAGGGCATAGCTGATATTAAGGCCGGAGTCGCGCATGTTAAGGCCCTGGTTTAAACCTTGAGCCCCACAACCGACAATAACAATATTCCAGTCTTTTAATAATTCACAACCGTTGGCGAATTCAGACTTATCCATAAAACGGCACTGAGCTAACTGACTCAGCTGCTGACGTAAATTTAATGTATTAAAGTAATTGGCCATACTACATCTCTAAAATTAGTTTCGTTGCTCAAACCGTTTGGTGAGCATAAGCAGTACGCGGTGTCTGCTTTAATAACGTCATATTAGCTGCTGGTTTTAATTGCGTGAAGTGATATATTTAGAAGTCTGTATTTCAATATATGAAACCATAAAGGCAACCTATGGATATTCGTAGTGCCCAACTTTTTCAACATTTAGCCAGTAGTTTAAACTTCAGCAAAACCAGTGAACAAATGTATGTCAGTGCCCCTACTCTGACCCGCGTAATTCAACGGTTGGAACAAGAGTTAGGTGCTGAACTGTTTTTTCGCGATAAACGCTCTGTTAAATTAACGGCCGCAGGCCAACGTTTTCAGCGTTTTGTGCGCCATTGGCTTGATGAGTGGCATCAACTTCAGGTTGATTTGCAGTTAGCGAGTGCGGAGCTAACCGGCGAAATTAGGTTGTACTGTACCGTAACTGCAAGCTACAGCCATTTACCAGCTATATTAGATAAGTTTCGTTTGATGTGTCCAAAGGCTGAAATCAAGCTCACCACTGGTGACGCAGCTTCTGCAATTGAGAAAGTAAGACTCGGTGATGCCGATATTGCGCTGGCTGCTCATCCGGCACATTTGCCTACAAACTTGGCTTTTAGGAGTATAGCTAGCCTCCCAGTCATGCTGATAGCCCCCAACATTCCATGTAAAGTAAATGACTTACTACAAGAACATCCTATTTCCTGGCATAAAATACCCATGATCATGCCGGAGCACGGTCCAGCGCGGGGCCGCTTTGATCGTTGGTTGCAAGACATGAACATTTCACCGCAGGTTGTGGCAAAAGTGGATGGCCACGAAGCGATGGTATCAATGGTCGCTCTGGGTACTGGCATTGCGCTGGTTGCTGATGCAGTGGTCATAAACAGCCCGGTAAAGGATCGGGTGCGTACGCTTGAATTACATTACCGATTTGAAGCATTTGACTTGGGGGTGTGCATGCTGGCAAAACGGCAACATGAGCCGCTAATTCAGGCATTTTGGCAGGTTGCCACTGCTAAAAATTAATAGCAGTGGCGGTAATTGATTAATTAACGACTTTGTTTACTTAACGACTTTAAGGTGAGAGGCTTTTTTCGGTTTTGGTGGTTCAGGTAAATCTGAATCCTCCGCAAGCTCAGAGTTAAAAAACTCTGCCTCATCCTCTTCCTCTTCCAGCGTAAATACCGTGCCTGCGCCATTCTCGCGGGCATAAATCGCCAGCACAGCAGATACAGGAATAAACAACGCAAAAGGCTGACCGCCAAAACGTGCATTAAACGTAATAGCATCATTGCCTAACTGCAAATTTCCAACCGCGGAAGGTAACACATTAAGTACAATTTGACCGTTTTGAATAAATTGCGTTGGCACCTTTACCCCATTAGCAGTCGCATCAACAACAAGGTAAGGGGTGCAACTATTATCAACAATCCATTCATAAAACGCCCGAAGCAGATACGGGCGGTTTGCAGTCATCTTCATTACAACTTCATTCCTCTGCGAATTTCACGTTCTACATCACTTAGAGAGGCTTGAAACGCATCGCGTTCGAAAATGCGTGTCATATAGTTCTTAAGTTCTTTGCTACCAGGGCCTATTAACTCGATACCTAATAACGGCAAGCGCCATAATAATGCCGCCATGTAACAATCCACTAAGCCAAACTCTTCGCTCATAAAGAACGGGGCTTCATTAAACAATGGCGCGATGGACAACAAACCTTCTTTAAGTTCTTGTCGCGCACTCGCCGCTTGTTCGTCACCGTTCAGTACTAATGCAGCCAAACGATACCAGTCTTTCTCGATGCGATACATCATTAATCTGGCTTGACCACGAGCAACTGGGTACACCGGCATCAGCGGTGGATGCGGAAAACGTTCGTCTAAATATTCCATAATAATATTAGCTTGATACAACGCCAGTTCACGATCAAGCAAAGTTGGCAGGCTACCATACGGGTTAACTTCGTACAGGTCCTCCGGCAAATTATCTTGTGCGACCTGAAGAATATCGACAGTTACGCCTTTTTCAGCCAGTACTATGCGTACCTGATGGCTGAACATATCATCCGCTGATGAGAACAGTGTCATCACAGGGCGTTTATTGGCAGTGATCGCCATGTCTTCCTCCGGTAAAATAAAAAACGGCAAAGGGGCGCTAAGGCCCCTGTAAACATATCTAGTTGAAATAACTAGTTAATGTACATCTTTCCAATATTCTTTCTTCAACAGATAAGCCAGTACAAAGAAAATAAGCAGGAATACCATAACTTTCACACCCAACTCACGGGATTCTAATTTGGTAGGCTCGCCAACATATTCAAGGTAGTTTACCAGATCTGCTACAGTACGATCATATTCTTCTGCACTAAGTTCACCGGTACCATCAGCTTTAATACCAACATAAACCTGTTTAGACTCGCCATCAACTAAGCGCGTTTCGTAAGTCTTCCGAGGTGTACCTTGAAGTTCTTGCAATACATGCGGCATACCAACCATTGGGAATACTTCATTGTTAACGCCAAACGGACGTGACGGATCAGCATAAAAACTACGCATATAGGTATATAACCAATCAGGGCCACGAACTCGAGCAACGTTAGTCAGGTCTGGTGGCGCAGCACCAAACCATTTTTCGGCATCTTTGGTTGCCATATTATTTTTAATATGGTCACCCACCTTTTCCCCTGTAAACATCAGATTTTCCATACCAACATCTTCTGGAATATCTAAGTCTCTAAAGGTACGTACATAGCGTTGATACTGCATTTGGTGACAACCTAAACAGTAGTTCTGAAAGATACGCGCACCATTTTGCAAAGAGGCTTTGTCTTTCAGATCAATCGGTGCCTTATCCAGATGGACAGCAGGACCAGCAGCCATCACCCAAGACGACGCTACTAATGCAATTACTGAAAATAAGTTCTTCATCATCAGGTTAACCTTACTGGTAATGGTTTAGTTTTTTCATTCTTGCTGTAGAACCACAACAGAATAAAGAAGCCAAAATATGTAAACGAGAAGATTTGTGCCAATAAGGTATAAAGACCTGTAGCAGGCAGAACACCTAACACGCCTAGCGCAACAAAGCTTACACAGAAATTAATCAGGTTTGCGGTATGCAACGCACTACGATAACGCACAGAACGAACTGAACCGCGGTCAATCCATGGCAATAGCGCTAAGGCTAAAATAGCCAGGAACATGAATATCGCGCCAAACAGTTGATCCGGAACGGCACGCAAAATGGCGTAAAACGGCGTAAAGTACCATACCGGTGCAATATGGGCTGGTGTTTTTAACGGGTTAGCCGCTTCAAAGTTAGGTGGTTCAAGGAAATATCCGCCGCCTTCTGGTAAAAAGAAAATAACCCAGGCAAAGATAAGTAAGAAACCCGCGACCCCAACTAAATCTTTCACTGTGTAGTAAGGGTGAAACGGTATAGCATCAACAATGATTTTCTTGCCACCTTTAGTAAAGTACTGGTGGAAGGTGAATTTCTTGTCTGCTTCAGTTTGCTCTACCGAACCATCATTTTCACGTTTTACGTCAATACCATCAGGGTTGTTTGAGCCGACTTCGTGCAATGCCATAATGTGTAGGAAAACCAGCACGACAAGCACTAATGGTAATGCGATAACATGCAGCGCGAAGAAACGGTTTAATGTAGCACCTGAAATAACATAGTCGCCGCGGATCCAGAGTGTTAAATCATCACCAATACCGGGAATAACACCAAATATCGAAATAATAACTTGAGCACCCCAGAACGACATTTGCCCCCAAGGTAACAAGTAGCCCATAAAGGCTTCAGCCATTAACACCAGGAAAATCAGCATACCGAAAATCCAGAGTAACTCACGAGGCTTTTGATAAGAGCCGTACATCATGCCACGCAGCATGTGTAGATAAACAACAACGAAGAACGCTGAAGCGCCAGTGGAGTGCATATAACGCAGCAACCAGCCATAATCCACGTCACGCATAATATATTCAACAGAAGCGAAAGCTCCGTCGGCTGAAGGCTCATAGTTCATCGTTAACCAAATGCCCGTTAGGATTTGGTTAACCAGTACTAACATGGCCAATGAGCCAAAAAAGTACCAGAAGTTAAAGTTTTTTGGTGCAGGATACTGCATTACGTGGAGATTCATTTTCTCCATGAAGGGTAAGCGGTATTCAATCCAGCTCATCAGGTTTTTAAACATCAGACGGTCCCCTCATCATCACCAATCAATATGGTATTGTCATCGGTAAACATGTACGGCGGGATCTGTAAATTTTTCGGCGCAGGTACACTTTGAAATACCCGACCAGCCATATCAAACTTAGAACCGTGACATGGGCAGAAGAAACCCGACGTGACGCCTTCAACCTGAGCCGCAAAGTCATCCGCGATATAGGTTGGAGAACAGCCAAGGTGGGTACAAATACCCACAGCAACAAAAATCTCAGGCTTTTTAGAACGATGGCGATTCTGGGCATACGCAGGTTGCTGCTCAATTTCAGACGCCGGGTCACGCAGTTTATCTTCATGCGTAGCCAGTTCATCCAGCATTGCTTGTGGTCGTTTAACAATCCATACCGGCTTGCCACGCCACTCAACCCGGATTAACTGACCAGGTTCAAGCTTACTGATATCCGCACTGACCGAAGCCCCAGCCTGCTTTGCCTTTTCACTTGGCATCCAGGACGCGACAAAAGGCACAGCAGCTCCGACAGCACCCACGCCCCCTACAACTGAGGTTGCAATGGTAAGGAAGCGGCGGCGACCTTGATCTACAGGCGCATTGCTCATCCACTCATCTCCACGTTAACGCTTAAACATAATTTAAGCGGCTGAATTTCAGCAATTATTATAAATCGAAAAATATCGCCGATCATAATGAAAAGCCCTGCTTTACACAAGGATTAAGGCAAACTGAATCGGTATTAAGTTATCTCATACACTTTAATTACGTAACGCAACCGCTACTAGACTCGATGAAGTAGCTAGAGTCGAAGTAAAAAAAAACCCGACAACGAGTGTCGGGTTTCTGTACTGTAATAAAACGATTAACGTTTTGAGTACTGTGGACGTTTACGTGCTTTACGCAGACCCACTTTCTTACGTTCAACTTGACGAGCGTCACGAGTAACGAAGCCTGCTTTACGCAGTGCAGGACGCAATGACTCATCGAATTCCATCAGTGCACGGGTAATACCGTGACGGATAGCACCCGCTTGACCGCTGATACCACCACCTTTAACAGTGATGTACAGGTCGAATTTCTCAACCATATCAACCAATTCTAATGGTTGCTTAACGATCATACAGGCAGTCTCGCGACCGAAGTACTCAGTTAACGCGCGCTGATTAACAACGATGTTACCTGAACCTGCTTTTAAGAAAACGCGGGCCGTTGAGCTTTTACGACGACCAGTTCCGTAATATTGATTCTGTGCCATGTTATGCTCCGATTAAATATCTAATACTTGCGGTTGCTGAGCAGCATGCTGATGCTCGGCGCCTGCGTAAACTTTCAACTTACGGAACATAGCGCGGCCCAGTGGACCTTTTGGTAACATACCTTTAATGGCAAGTTCCAAAACCATCTCAGGTTTTTTCGCGATCAATTTCTCAAAGCTGATTTCCTTAATGCCGCCAGGGAAGCCAGTGTGAGAATAATACATTTTGTTCTGTGCTTTGTTACCAGTTACAGCCACTTTTTCAGCATTAATAACGATGATGTAATCACCGGTATCAACGTGTGGAGTGTACTCTGGTTTGTGCTTGCCACGTAAACGGGCAGCAATTTCTGTTGAGATACGTCCCAGCGTCTTACCTGTCGCATCAACAACGAACCAGTCGCGTGTTACGCTTTCTGGCTTAGCAGTAAAAGTTTTCATTCTTTCAATCCAAAAAAATAACTTAGTTACACCTGACACAGTGCAGGGCTGATGCATCATGTGTCGTTAGCGTACCCCTTCGAGTACAAAACCACCGGGCTAACGGCAGTATTTAGGCTGTAACGTAGGCCGGGCGCGGATTATATATTAACCAACTTTAAAAATCAGCATTCTGTTGTAAATTTTCGACGTAATTTGCAAAAAATTACGGGATATGCGGCTTAGCCAAGTATTCACGGGATTGCATCTCTTGTAGTCTACTAATGCAGCGCTTAAATTCAAATGACAGAATACCATCTGAGTAAAGCTGCTCTAAGGCAACTTCGGCTGAGATGATCAAGGTAACATTGCGCTCATAAAATTCATCTACCAGGGCGATAAAACGCCGGGCAACATCGTCATTCTGACGTCCCATAAGTTTAACCCCTGATAGCAATACCGTATTGTAGCAGCGGCTTAACTCCATGTAATCATACTGACTACGGGCTGTTTCACACAACTGAGTAAACTCAAACCATACAACACCGTCAGCTTCAAAACGTGCATGCAACTTACGATTTAGCACATCAATTTGGGCATCTTGCTGACGAGGTTCAACTGACAAGGCATTAAAATACTCGAGTAAATTTTTTTCTGCTTGTTCGTCTAGCGGAAAATGATAAATCTCCGCCTTTTCTAGTGTCCGTAATCGGTAATCAATACCACTATCTACGTTCACTATTGAACAATACTGCTTTATTGCAGCAATGGCAGGCAAAAAGCGCGCTCGCTGCAAACCATTCCGGTATAAACCATCGGGCTCAATATTCGACGTTGCGACTAATGTCATACCTCGGGCAAAGAGTGCCTGCATCAAGGTGCCCAGAATCATGGCATCAGTAATATCTGACACAAAGAACTCATCAAAACACAGGATGTCAGTTTCTTGTTTAAATATGTCAGCCACTTTTTCCAGTGGTGAACTGACACCTTTGAGTAGTTTAAGCTCTTCATGAACCCGATGCATAAACCGGTGAAAATGAATACGTAACTTGCGCTCCCCTGGCAGACACTCGTAAAATGTATCTACCAGATAGGTTTTGCCACGGCCAACACCACCCCAAAAATACAATCCCATTAATGGCTGAGGCTTGAGCTTTTCGCCGCGTAAACGCTGCCATAACGACAGTTGCTGTGGCTTTTGTTTGATATAATCGTCAAACAGTCGTTGCAGCTGCAAAACCGCAAACTCTTGTGCAGCGTCATGCTGAAAATCATCCCGCGTTAAGTCTTGCTGGTATTTTTGTAGTGGCGTCATGGGTATCTTACTTGAAAGCGACAGAGTTAAGCCCTTAATATCAGCAATAATAGTAACATGCCTTACCACTCTGGATAAGAAGTTAGGTTACACTATCTATAGATATTACCCCCCGCAGGAGTTGTTATGGAATATATGTACGCCGCAGCATGGCTTGGAGCAGGTTTAGTTATTGGGGGCATTATCGCCCGGCTGATCACCTTAAAGCAATTCGATAAGCATAAGTTGCAAACAGAACTTGATGAAAGTCAGGCCCAGTTGGCACAGTATCGGCAAGATGTGTCTACACATTTGGAAACTACCAACCAGTTAATGACACAGCTGCAGGATAATTATGCACGTATTGCACGGCATATTGCTGACTCTAAAATGCAACTGGTTGAACGGCCAACAGATTCTGTAAACCAAGAAATCAATTATTTGTCTGGCGATACCGCAGCCCACATTCGCCAATCTCTACATCAAATTGATGAAAAACGTCGTGTCTATTCTGCGGCGGAACAGCAACCGCGGGACTACTCGGGTGAAGCTAGTGGCTTAATTAAAGTTAAACAGAATACGAAAACCACAGAATAATTTGTTACACAATCTAAAATTATTGGCTGAACTTTTTCTATTTTTCAGCGCTCTTAGTCGCAACTTGTAAGAGGAGACTATGACGCTATGAATAAAAAATTGTCATTGCTTGGTGCTGCTGTAGCCGCCAGTTTGTTGTTGACAAACCCCGCTCCGGCAGAAGCAAAAATCCCATTTTTTTCTGGTGAACAGGAAATACCTACTTTAGCTCCCATGTTGGAGCAAACTACACCGGCAATTGTCCATATATCGGTTGCCGGCAATCGTGAAGTTCGACAACGCTTACCTGAAGCTTTTCGCCATTTCTTTGGTCAACGTGGATCAAATGAATACAAGGAGGAGCGCCCGTTTAAGGGGCTTGGCTCAGGCGTAATTATTGATGCAGAAAAAGGCTATATCGTTACCAACAACCATGTAATTCAAGATGCTGATGAAATTGAAGTCAGGCTGAAAGATGGCAGAACATTTAGCGCGAAAAAACTAGGAGCCGATCCAGAAACTGATATCGCATTACTGCAAATTGAGGCGAAGAAATTAGTCCAAATTACTTTGGCTGACTCTGACAAAACCCGCGTAGGCGATTTCGCTGTTGCCATTGGCAACCCGTTTGGATTGGAACAAACCGTTACATCCGGCATTATTAGTGCTCTAGGACGCGGTGGCTTAGGTATTGAAGGCTTTGAAGACTTTATACAGACGGATGCAGCCATTAATAGCGGCAACTCTGGTGGCGCTTTGGTCAACCTAAGAGGTGAGCTTATTGGTATCAATACCGCGATTCTGGGGCCTAACGGCGGTAATATTGGTATTGGTTTTGCGATACCGGCTAACATGATGAAAAACCTGGTAGACCAAATTATTGAGCATGGCGAGATTCGACGCGGTAGTTTGGGTATTCGTGGACAGGATGTTACGTCGGATTTAACAGAAGCAATGAATCTCAAAGTGAGCAGAGGTGCTTTTGTTAATGAAGTCATGCCTGACAGTGCTGCTGCCGAGGGGGGCTTGGAATCCGGTGATGTCATCATTAGCATGAATGGCAATAAAATCAATTCTTTCTTAGAGTTACGTGCCAAAGTAGGCACCCTGGGCGCGGGCCGGGAAGCAAAGTTTGGCATTCTGCGCGAAGGTAAAGAGCGAACAATTACCGTTAAACTTAAGGAAGTGTCTACCAGTCAGGTAGCTGCCAGCCAGATGCATCCTATGCTTGATGGTGCAGAGCTTTCTAACGCAGAAGGCGGCGGAGTAAAAATTGACAGCATTGCTAACAATACCGCAGCTGAGCAAATAGGCTTACAAGCAAACGATGTGATAGTAGGCGTTAATCGACAGCGGATAGCCAATTTGGCAGAGCTTCGCAAAATGCTAGACAATCGCAGCGGAGTCGCTGCTTTAAATATCCGACGAGGCAACACTAATTTGTATGTGTTAATTCGCTGATAGCTAAGGCTTAAGCAGTAGCCAACGGCTACTGCTTAAACGATATTAATGCTATGCTAGCGTTACCTAAACATTGTTGAAACCTCATAACCCGTGACCAAATTCTTGTTCTTTCTGCTTAAAAGCATTGTCTATGGGCTTGCATTAGCCTTTATTCTGATGCTTTTTTTTCCATCGATGAATCAACTATCCTCACTCCTTTTTGGCCGGGCTGATTCTGCAGAAGAACAGCACGCTGTAACCTATGCCAAAGCTGTACGTCGAGCTGCCCCTGCGGTAGTAAATGTTTACACACGTAGTACTTTGGTCGATCCGCGCTCATTACGGCCACGCACCATTGAGCGACAGGAGCTGGGCTCAGGGGTCATTATGAGCGCACAAGGATACATTCTTACAAATTATCACGTCGTTAACGGCGCTGACTATATAGAAGTGGCGTTGCAGGATGGTCGTACACTTGAAGCCGTTTTAATTGGTCAGGATGAATTAACCGATTTAGCCGTACTGTATGTGCAGGCAGAGAATTTGCCGGTAATACCGCAGCAACCCGAACTAGAGTCGCAAGTAGGTGATGTAGTACTTGCTATTGGCAATCCGTTGAATCTGGGCCAGACCATTACCCAGGGTATTATTAGTGCAAACGGTAATACCGGTTTAAGTTCGCGCGGTTATATCGATTTTATGCGTATGGATGCCGCCATCAACCGCGGCAATTCTGGCGGCGCCCTGGTTAATAGCAATGGTACATTAGTAGGCATTAACGCAGCAGCGTTTCAGTTAGAGAATCAGGATATACAAGGTATATTTTTTGCCATTCCTTACCAGTTAGCGCTAAATGTGATGAACAAACTGATTAAACATGGCCGGGTGACCCGCAGCCATCTTGGCGTTTCTGGTGATGCTGTAGTAAATGCTGCAGGCGATAGACTAATTTCCTCAGGACAACAACTCTATGGTCTTAGCATAACTGGAATTAATACCCATGGCCCTGCAGCTGAAGCAGGGTTACAAGTAGGGGATATTCTGCTAGAAATTGATGGTCAACACTTCAATAGCGTACCACAAGCATTAAACATGATTGCCGAAACCGCACCAAATACCAATCTTGCGTTAACGATAAATCGCAATGGCCAACAACTGACTGTGAATGCAATAACGCGAGAATTAAGGCGATAAAAAAACGCGGCTTATGCCGCGTTTACTCGTTCAATATTAGCGCCTAAACGCTTTAGTTTATCTTCTATTTGCTCATAACCACGGTCAATATGGTATATGCGATCCACTATCGTAGTACCCTCAGCAACAAGACCTGCAATCACAAGACTTGCTGAAGCGCGTAAATCTGTTGCCATAACTTGAGCAGCCATAAGCTTGTCAGTGTGCTGACACACCGCAGTATTACCTTCCAAATTGATTTTCGCGCCCATCCGCTGCAGCTCTGGAACATGCATAAAACGATTTTCAAAAATCGTTTCCGTTACCATACCTACACCTTCAGCTACCACATTTAGCACGGTAAACTGTGCCTGCATATCTGTCGGAAACCCTGGATGCGGGACCGTTTTCACCTTCACCGACTTTAGCACGCGCCCAGTCATATTTGCGCGGATCCAATCAGGACCTGTTGTAATATCTACACCTGCCTCACGCAGTTTTTCCAGCACCACTTCGAGTTCAGCTGGATCAGCGTTCCGGCATGTTACATCGCCACCGCTGACAGCCGCAGCTACCAAAAAGGTACCGGTTTCTATTCTGTCGGGTAGAACTTTATGATTACCGCCATGCAAAGACGTTACGCCTTCAATAACAATACTGTCAGTTCCTGCACCAGTAATTTTTGCACCCATGGTATTGAGGTATATTGCCAAATCGACCACTTCCGGCTCGCGCGCAGCATTATCGATGGTTGTCACTCCATCAGCTAACACGGCTGCCATCATCAGGTTTTCAGTGCCAGTAACACTGACCATCTCCATGATAATGTGCGCACCTTTAAGGCGGCTGGCTTTGGCTTTAATATAGCCATTTTCAACCACAATATCGGCTCCCATCTTGCGCAAGCCATCAATGTGCAAATTGACAGGACGCGCGCCGATGGCACAACCACCGGGTAAAGATACTTCAGCTTGGCCAAAACGGCTCAATAACGGCCCAAGTGCTAAAATAGACGCCCGCATTGTTTTCACAAGATCATAGGGCGCAAACTGATTTGACACCGGTCCAGCATCTACCTGAACTACGTTATCAGTAAAGTTAACGTTTGCACCAAACAACTGCAGAAGCTTCACTGTTGTTTCAATATCTTTAAGCTTAGGCACGTTGCTAATCGTGGTGGGTTTTTCTGATAACAAACTGGCAAATAGAATGGGTAAAGCAGCGTTTTTAGCACCAGAGATAATGACATCTCCGTGTAACGCCTGACCACCTGTAACTAAAAATTGCTGCATAAATTACTACATCGGAGGATTGAGGAGTTTTTCTCTACGCCATTGTTCAGGCGTAAAGGTCTTAATGCTGACGGCGTGGATAGAGCCATCTGCAATTGCCGACATAAGCGGCGCATATACCATTTGTTGTTGCTTGACACGGCTGACATCAGCAAAGCAGGTGCCCACTGCCGTAACGGCATAGTGTGACCCTTCTGCGCTGACCCTGACTTCAGTCAGTTGCAATTGCTCAGACAGCAATTGCTCTATTTGCTTGATATCCAATATAAAACCTTAATCACTAATAGGTAAGAGTGGACGCACGGCTGTAACATCTGCTAGTGATAGCAACTGCTTCGGCACATTAGACAACACTATTGATGTACCCTTTTCTTTCGCTTTAGACAGCTGATGTAATAGCCAGGCTAATCCTGCAGTGTCTATATTTTCCAACGCAGCAAAGTCGAACGTTACCGCAGTTGACGCGTTATTTAACAACGTAAAGGGTGAATACTGCATTAACGTATCACGATTTAATACACCGGTAAAATGCAAAACATCACCTTGTTGTTGAATCTTCAGTGTCACTTTGCTTCTGCCTTGGTGATGGGTGCCTTGGCTTTTTCCTGTAATAACAACGTGACGCTGTTTAGTCCTTGCTGGCGAATAAGGTTACCCAGCTCGGCTCTTTTACTGTCTAATAAAGATATTCCTTCAGCAACCATATCGAATACCTGCCAACTTTCAGAGTCTTTTGCACGGCGCAGTTTAAAGTCAATATTGATATCAGGTTTACCTGGGTCAATAACCCGGGTTTTAACAACAATGATTTTTTGTTCTTCAATGCCACCTAACGCAGGCTCAATAATCACTTTCTGGTCGCGGTACTGGGTAAAAACGCCAGCATAGGTCGCCACCATATAATTTTGAAACGCATCAACAAACGCCAGGATGTCCTCACGCGGCGTCTTTCTCAAATCGGCGCTAGTACCAATAACCCTTAAAGCAGCGTATCGACTATCGATGTAAGGCACCAATTCTTCATTAACGATAACCCGCAAGACTTCTGGGTCGGCTGCGATATCTTGCTGTTGCCTGGCAATGCGGCTAAAGGTGTTATCTGCCAGCACCTCCATCATCTTGTATGGGTCGCTGTATGTTGGTGTATCAGCTCCAGCCTGGGGCATATAACTTAACGCAGCAAACACTGTCGCCAACAAATACTTATAAAATTTCATGATTAATTCCCGCGATTAAATAAGAACTGACCAATCAGCTCTTCTAATACCAGAGCAGACTTCGTGTCTTCGATGTAGTCACCGTCTCCCAAAATTTCAACTGTCTCATCGACAAAACCTGGTTGTAAACCCAAATATTGTTCCCCCAACAAGCCTGACGTCAGAATGGCCAGTGAACTCGTTTCCGGGAAATTACTGTAATCACTGTTAATGGCAATTGTGACAACCGGAGTATAGTAAGTGGTATCAAGTTCAATAGATGCAACCCGGCCAATAACCACGCCGCCAACTTTTACTGGAGAACGCACTTTCAAGCCACCAATATTTTCAAACTTGGCGCGAAGATTATAAGTATCACTACTCGCCCCCATTCCACTGTTTGCTACTTTCAGCGCTAAAATGAGGAATGCGCCTAGCGCCAAAACGATAAAGCCACCAACTAAAATTTCGATTTTCCGTGTGGTCATGTTATCCACCAAACATTATTGCAGTTAAAATAAAGTCAAAACCCAGTACAGCAAGTGATGCTGTCACTACAGTTTGCGTTGTGGCTGCACTGATCCCTTCAGAAGTGGGCACAGCGTCATAACCTTTGTGTAAAGCAATCCAGATCACAATTAGCGCAAATACGGCGCTTTTAATGATACCGTTCAAAACATCTTCATATAAATCAACATTTGCCTGCATTGCAGACCAATAACCACCACCGTCAACGCCAAGCCAATCAACACCCACAAGATGTCCACCTAAAATACCCACCGCGGTAAAAATTATGGCCAACAACGGTAGACTGATCACGCCAGCCCAAAAGCGCGGTGCAATTATGCGCCTGAGCGGGTCAACCGCCATCATCTCCATGCTGGATAACTGCTCTGTTGCTTTCATCAGGCCAATTTCCGCCGTCAAGGCACTACCCGCTCTACCGGCAAACAATAAAGCTGCAACCACAGGCCCAAGCTCGCGCAACAAACTTAGTGCCACCAGAGGGCCAAGCATTTGTTCCGCACCAAACTTCACTAACACGGTATAACCCTGCAGTGCTAATACCATACCGATAAACAAGCCTGAGACGAGTATAATGAGTAGCGACAACACCCCAATAACATAGAGTTGTTTAATTAATAGAGGAAAACCCTTACGAAAACTAGGTTTACCCAACAGCGCCCCAAATAGCATCACGCCTGCACGACCAAAACCGGTAATACTGCCAATCGTCGCTGCACCAAGTTGTTGTAGTTTATCTGCAATCACTTAGCTAACTCCATCAACTCTTCCTCGTATGGCGCCGCTTTAAAATGAAATGGAACCGCACCATCGGCCTCACCTTGCAAAAACTGTTGCACTAACGGCGACGAGCTTTGCCGCAGTTGCTCTGGTGTACCGTGACCGATCACCGTTTGCTCAGCAACTACGTAGACATAGTCAGCAATGCTCATCACTTCCGTTACATCATGTGATACCACTACAGATGTCAGGCCTAATGCATTATTTAACGAGCGAATCAGGCGCACGATCACTCCCATAGAAATAGGGTCCTGCCCCGCAAACGGCTCGTCATACATGATTAACTCAGGGTCAAGTGCTATCGCTCTGGCCAGTGCAGCTCTTCGGGCCATGCCACCAGACAATTCTGCGGGCATCAAATCACGTGCACCGCGCAAACCTACGGCTTCAAGTTTCATTAACACAATTAGTCTAATAAGTGATTCAGGCAGCCTGCTGTGCTCTCGTATAGGAAAAGCAACATTGTCGAACACAGACATTTCGGTAAAAAGTGCCCCGCTTTGAAACAACATACTCATTCGCTTGCGCGCCTGATAGAGCGCACTACGGCTTAACTCCGGTATATTTTCGCCATCAAACAGAATCTTTCCGCTGTCTGGTTTTAGCTGCCCACCTATCAGCCTTAATAGCGTCGTTTTACCAATGCCACTGGGGCCCATGATGGCAGTTACTTTACCGCGGGCAAACTGCATATTCATATCACGATAAATAGTCCGTTCGCCGCGGCTGAATGTCAGTTGCTGTATATCTATTAATATCTCTGACAAGTTAACTCTCTTTGCCTATCTCAAGGCTTTTTTAAAACTGCTACGCAATATACATACATCTATGTATGTTTTCAATGTTACGCCAGCCCACATGCACTAATTGTAAACGGCTTACGCCATAAAGTCGTTACAAAAAATCGTAACAATATGTGCGAAAAATGAAACCTTTGACAAAATCGACAGCTTTTTTTGCATTTAGCCGCAATAAGCTGGAAAATAATTGCTGTTGTTTGTTTTTTTCAGGGAATAAATTTTGTCACCCTTGCTGTTAGCCATTATTTTCGTCCTTGTTGGACTGGTTTTACTCATCTGGAGCGCAGACCGTTTTGTGTTCGGTGCATCTTCTGTTGCACGCACAGCGGGGATATCGCCAATGATTATTGGTTTGACTATCGTCGCCATGGGGTCCTCTGCACCAGAAATGTTAGTGTCAGCCAGCGCAGCGTGGCAAGGCCGGCTCGATACATCAGTAGGCAATGCCCTTGGCTCAAACATCACTAACATTTTACTGGTTATTGGCGCAGCAGCTCTGCTAAAGCCCATCGCAGTATCGTCATTGACCCTTAAAAGAGAGTACCCGTTATTGGTGCTGTGCTCGTTAATTGGTTGTTACTTTATCAGTGATAACAGCTTAACCCGAGCTGAAGGCATATTACTGCTTGGCGCCTTCGTTAGTTTTTTATGTCTGTTAGTTTATTGGGGGAAACACGCCCGCGCAGATGACCCATTAATCGCAGAGATTAATGAAGACATCCCCGAGCCAGTATCGTTAATCCGTGCACTATTATGGGTGGGTATTGGCTTGGTGTTATTATTGGCAAGTTCGCAACTACTGGTCCATGGTGCGGTAACCATCGCCCGCTATGCCGGCATGAGCGATCTGATTATCGGTTTAACTATAATTGCTATTGGCACCAGCTTACCGGAGCTTGCAGCAAGTATTATCGGCATTCTAAAAGGTGAAGATGATTTAGCACTGGGTAATATTATTGGTTCAAACATCTTTAATATTTTAGCCGTATTAGGGCTTGGCGCAGTAATTGGGCCGGATCAACTGGATCCAATGGCGGCAAGCCGGGACAGCCTGGTAATGATCGCTGCAACCGTCATTATGCTAATAATGTCAGTTCGCTTGGGTAAAACACAACGTATTAATCGCACAGAAGGTGCACTATTGTTATGTAGCTTTGTTGGTTATCAATACCTGCTCTTTACCGCTTTGGCTTAATAATGTCTGGACTCTAATATGATGATTGACTTTCGTATCCGCGCTGCAGAAGTGCTGAAAATTGAAGCTGAAGCTGTAGCACAACTACACCAATACCTTGATGTTGATTTCAATCAAGCTTGCCAGCTAATTTTCGACAGCAAAGGTAAAACCATAGTAACAGGCATGGGAAAGTCCGGGCATATAGGTAACAAAATTGCTGCAACGTTAGCTTCTACAGGTACGCCCGCGTTTTTTGTTCACCCTGGTGAAGCCAGTCACGGTGATCTTGGCATGTTATCTGGCGACGATGTTGTTATTGCGATCTCAAACTCGGGTGAAACGGCAGAAGTACTCACAATTATCCCGGTGATAAAGCGTTTAGGCATTAAACTCATTGCCATGACAAGCAATGCCAAATCAACACTGGCTAAACTTGCTGATGCTCACCTGTGTGTAAAAGTAGAACAAGAAGCCTGCCCACTGGGACTCGCACCGACAGCAAGTACCACAGCAACATTGGCAATGGGCGATGCGTTAGCCGTTGCACTGCTAGACGCCAGAGGTTTTTCAGCGGATGATTTTGCCTTATCGCATCCCGGAGGTAGTCTGGGACGCAAACTCTTGCTGCGCTTGGAAGACATTATGCACACTGGTGAACAGGTGCCGGTTGTACCGCAAGCTGCCACCATTAAAGATGCCTTACTGGAAATATCAAAAAAAGGTTTAGGTATGACTGCTGTTGTAAATGCTAACGGCATCTTAGTTGGTATTTTCACTGACGGCGATTTACGCCGTATTCTTGATCAACGTTTTGATATTCATAGCAACACCATTGACGAAGTCATGACTAGCCACTGCATAACTGCAAAGCCAGAAATGCTGGCAGCAGAGGCCTTGCAAATCATGCAGCAAAAGAAAATTAACGGCATGATAATCGTAAATGCCGCAGCCCATCCGATTGGCGCGATGAACATGCATGATTTACTACGAGCAGGGGTGCTGTAGATGTCATTGTTTAATGAGTTATATCATCCGGTATCTGACGATATATGCGCTAAAGCCAGCGCTATCAGGTTGTTAATTTGTGATGTCGACGGCGTGTTCTCTGACGGTCGTATTTATTTGGGCAATAACGGCGAAGAATTAAAAGCTTTCCATACTAGAGATGGCTTTGGTATTAAAGCATTACGCCAAGCGGGTATAGAAGTTGCCATTATCACTGGGCGTAATTCAGCTATAGTACAACAGCGTATGACGTCATTAACCGTGCCCTACATTTATCAGGGACAGGAGAACAAGTTGGGCGCGTTTGCTGAATTACAGCAAAAGCTGCAACTTAAACCCGAACACATTGCCTATATTGGCGACGACTTAGCAGATTGGACAGTTATGCAACATTGCGGTTTAGCAGTAGCAGTAAACGACGCCCATCCTTACTTAATAAAACATGCCCATTTTGTCACTAGTATCGCAGGCGGGTATGGTGCCGTGCGTGAGCTGGCAGATTTGCTACTGATAAGCCAAAATAAATTTGGTTTATTTGACGGTAGTAGTTCATGAGAAAACTACTTATTTTTGTCGTCCTACTGTTAACAGGCACTGCAGCATACCTGTGGTTTCAACCAACTGACGATTCAGACTCTTTGCAAACCGATCAGGAGCTATTACCTGATTACGTTGCACAAAACATTACGCGCCGGCTGTTTGATGTCGAAGGCTACCTCGTTGACACCGTAAGCGCTGAACGCCTTGAGCATTTTGAGCTACTTGGATTTACTCAGTTTGAAAAGCCTGTATATACGCTGTATAACAACCAACACCAACCTAGCTGGCAAGCCAGCAGTCAGTATGCAGTATGGTTCCCACAAGACAAGGTTATTCTGGAGCAACAAGTGAGTATCGATAGCCTGGAGCCTAACGAACTGATAGAGCGAATCGAGACGGAAAGACTTGAAATGTTGTTTCCTGATAACAAATTGAAGAATAATCAACCCGTGTTGATTCAAGGGAAAGGCTTTTATATTAAAGGTAGCGGTATTGACGCCGATTTAAGCCAAAAAACTTTTCAATTATTACAGCACGAGCACACGGTATATCAAAATGAAGACTAACCTTATTGTCGTTTTATTTCTTACCAGCATGTCGGTGTTTGCCGCTGAGCCGGACTATGCACAGAAAATCCAAATTGATGCAGATAATCTGGTTTCAATTGCAGAAAACGTAGCAACCTATCGTAGCAACGTATTGATCACTCAGGGATCAATGCAAATGAAAGCAGATCAACTAGAAATAAATGCCAGTGCAGGTAAAGGCAAAGAAGTTTATGTTGCAACTGGCACCCCGGTGCGTTATTCACAGCTTCTTGCCGATGGAAAACCGGTTACTGCATCAGCGGCGGAAATGCGCTATGAACCCTCGAGTCGCACGCTAACATTGACCGGCGATGCAGAACTAACGCAAAGTGGTAGCGTGGTAAAAGCATCGGTCATCAGATATAACGTCGAAAAGCAACAGCTTAGCGCTGAGAGTAACGAGACCAAGCGTGTAACAACAATTTTCACGCCTGAGGAAAAAACTAATCCATGAAGTTAATCGCATCACATTTGGCGAAAAGCTATAAAGGGCGCCAGGTTGTTAAAGATGTCAGCCTGGAAGTTAACGCGGGGCAAATTGTCGGTTTACTGGGGCCCAATGGCGCGGGTAAAACCACTACGTTTTACATGATTGTCGGCCTGGTACCTTCAGATAAAGGCAGTATAAGTCTGAATGATAAAGACATTACATTCGACCCGATTCATACCCGCGCCCGACAAGGTATTGGTTACTTACCGCAAGAAAGTTCGATTTTTCGCAAACTAACTGTGCACGACAATTTACTTGCGATCTTACAAACCCGTAAAGACCTCAGCCGCACCCAACGTGAAGAAATCGCGGATGACCTGTTAGAAGAGTTTCATATCGGTCATATTAAGCACAGCCTGGGCATGAGCTTGTCCGGTGGTGAACGTCGCCGTGTTGAAATAGCCAGAGCACTGGCTGCCAATCCAGCATTTATTTTGTTAGATGAGCCTTTTGCCGGCGTTGACCCTATTTCAGTTTTAGATATAAAAAAAATTATCCAGCACCTTGGCCAACGGGGTATCGGCGTATTAATAACAGACCATAATGTACGCGAAACCCTTGATGTGTGCGAAATTGCCTATATTGTTAGTCATGGCGAGCTCATTGCAGCTGGCCCACCACAAGACGTACTGGCAAATCAAAAGGTTCGCGATGTATACCTCGGTGAGCAATTCAGGCTATAGTTAGCCAAAATAACTCACAGCGTGTCATTCAGGAGAACGGTAGAAGTAGATGAAGCCCTCTTTGCAACTTCGCTTAGGACAGCAGCTAACCATGACGCCACAATTACAGCAGGCAATACGCCTACTGCAATTGTCGACGATTGAGTTGCAACAAGAAATTCAGGAAGCACTGGATGCTAATCCATTGCTTGAAGCAGAAGACGAATACGATAGCTTTTCTGCCGACCCCAAAGACACCAAAGACAACGCAGAACATAACACTGCAGACAATGACAGCTCTGGTGACGATAACCATTCTGACGACAGCTACGAGCCCAACGAACCAGACAGCAGCGATTCCATGACTGAGCAGAATATCCAGGAGGATTTACCTCTGGATAATAACTGGGACGATTTAGTAAGTGCAGCTCCAGTGAGCGCTGGAAGCGGCTCTGGCGAAGATGATATGGTGTATCAGGGAGAAACCAGTGAAACGTTGCAAGATTATTTGCGCTGGCAAATGCAACTAACACCATTTTCAGATACCGACCTTGCCATCGCACAAATTATTATTGAAGCTATTGATGACAATGGCTTGCTAACCATCAGTTGTGACGACATTCTTGAATCACTTGGGCTTGACGATATAGAAGCCGATGAAGTTGAAGCCGTCATAAAACGCATTCAACTTTTTGACCCTGTAGGTGTAGGCGCTCGTTCGGTACAGGAATGTTTGCTGGTTCAGCTGCGTCAATTTGCCCTAGATACCCCGTTTTTGGAGGAAGCACGGAGTATGATTCGGGATCATACAGAATTTTTAGCCAATCGTGACTTTCGTTCTCTCATGCGTGTGACTAAACTCAAAGAAGATGAGTTAAAGGAAGTGATGCGGCTAATACATAGCCTGAACCCACGACCTGGCGCTGACGTCATCCGTGAAGAACAACAATACGTTGTTCCTGATGTCAGTGTCATTAAAGTAAAAGGGCGTTGGCAGGTTGAACTAAACCCTGACGCTATGCCCAAAGTTCGAATAAATCAGCAATATGCTGCAATGTCGCGAACCGCTAAGAACAGTGCAGACACCCAATTTATCCGTTCTCATCTGCAAGAAGCGAAGTGGTTTCTAAAAAGTCTGGAAAGTCGGAATGAAACACTGTTAAAAGTGGCTAATTGCATCGTGCAACAGCAACAAGCGTTTTTTGAGCACGGCGAAGAAGCGATGAAACCGATGGTGCTTAACGACGTTGCAGAGATGGTTGGAATGCACGAATCCACCATATCTCGAGTAACGACGCAAAAGTATATGCACACACCAAGAGGTATTTTTGAACTTAAATTCTTCTTTTCCAGTCATGTTAGTACTGAGAGCGGTGGCGAATGTTCCTCCACTGCAATTCGCGCATTTATTAAAAAATTAGTGGCGGCAGAGAATCCGGCCAAACCGTTAAGTGATAGTAAAATGGCCGAGATTCTGTTGGAGCAAGGTATTAACGTAGCACGGCGTACCATAGCCAAGTATCGTGAGTCCTTGTATATCCCACCGTCAAATCAACGCAAGACCTTGCTGTAAATAAGCCTAAAAGAAGGAATATGTCTATGCAAATCAATCTAACTGGTCGCCATGTTGAAATCACCACAGCCTTAAAACAATACGTAGACAGTAAATTTGCCAAACTAGAACGACACTTTGATCATATAAACAATGTACATGTGATCTTAAACGTGGAAAAATTAAAGCAGATTGCTGAAGCCAAACTGCATTTAACCGGTGGTGAAGTCTTCGCAATATCTGAAGATGAAAATATGTATGCTGCGATAGACCAGCTGATAGATAAACTAGATCGCCAGGTTATCAAGCATAAAGAGAAAATTTCCCGACACTGATTAGAAGATGATGAACTTAACTTCAATGCTTGCCGAGAACTGCACTAAAAGTGCAGTTCTTTTTAACAGCAAAAAACGCATTCTTGAATACATTGCTGAACTGGCGCACCAACAACTTCCAGAAATGTCAGAGTACAGTATTCTAGAAGCCCTGATGACACGAGAAAAACTGGGTTCAACCGGTATCGGGGGAGGTATAGCCATACCACATGGCAAACTAAAATGCGTAACAAAGCCAATATTAGTGTTTGTCGTCAGTAAAGAAGCCATCCCATTTGATGCTATTGATAATCAACCGGTTGATATATTCTGCGCTATTATGATCCCAGAAGAGCAATGTCAGGCGCATTTGAGCACACTGGCAGGTATAGCCAAGTTACTCAGCCAAAAAGAATTAACTAAAAAAATTCGTCATGCTGACACTAACAGCCAGTTATATCAGCTACTCATGGAATACAGTGCTTTGGAAACTGAAAAATGAAACTTTTGGTTGTCAGTGGTCGTTCCGGTTCGGGTAAGTCAGTCGCACTGCGTGTAATGGAAGACCTTGGCTACTACTGTGTTGATAATATTCCGGTAAATTTATTACCTACGTTGGCAACAACCGTGATGGGGCAGTACGAGCGAGTTGCAGTGAGTATAGATGTACGCAATTTGCCACAAGACCCTGACGAGCTGGCGGAAATTTTGTCTTACCTGCCACGTAAGTTGGACTTAACCATTCTGTACCTTGATGCCGATCACGCTAGCCTGATAAAGCGCTTTAGTGAAACCCGCCGCTTGCATCCGCTGTCGCATCAGGCGATGTCGTTAGACGAAGCTATATCACAAGAACAGCAATTATTAGACCCGATATCCAGCCGCGCTGACTTATATATCGATACCACAGATTTGAACGTGCATCAGCTAGCAGAGCAGCTGCGTGAGCGTATTTTAGGACAGAAGTCTGGCCGCTTAGTGATTTTATTTGAATCTTTCGGCTTTAAATATGGTATTCCCAAAGATGCAGATTTTGTATTTGACGCGCGTTTTCTGCCTAACCCACATTGGGAGCCTGATTTAAAACCATTAACCGGACTAGACCAACCAGTAAAAGACTATCTGGCATCTGAGCCTGTAGTAGCAAAATATATATGGCAAATTAATAGTTTTATTAGTACCTGGTTACCCCATTTAGAGCGGAACAACCGCAGTTACCTTACTATTGCAATCGGTTGTACCGGCGGACAACACCGTTCAGTATATATGGCTGAAAGTTTGGCAGAAAGTTACCGCAGCTCGCGTGATGATGTTCAAATTCGCCATCGTGAACTCGTACGCCATCACCACAAGACAGATACTGTATGAAATGCAGTGAAACCGTCACAATAGTTAATCAGCTTGGATTGCATGCCCGTGCTGCAACCAAATTAGCACAACTGTGCCAAAAATTTTCATGCCGTATTGAGCTGGTACAAGAAGAAAAAAGCGCAGACGCCAGCAGTGTGTTAGCACTATTAATGCTGGCCAGTAGCAAAGGCAAAACATTGCAAGTTTGCACCAACGGTGAGGACGCCGAGCAAGCACTCAGCGCGGTGGTGGATCTCATTAAAAACGGTTTTGACGAATCGTAAATACCCTTAAGGCTTTTTCCTGTCGTGGGCTTTTCGCTGAGCTGGCTCTATTGTCTCTAAACCCCGGGTTTTGCTAATCGCGGTTAACTTATGATGTAACGCCGTTTTAATTAGCATATGCGCACTGATAGGTGCGGTAATAAGCAGAAATATGGTAATTAACAGCTCATGGACACTCACTTCGCCGGTTAAACTGAAGAAAAAAATAGAACCGAGTAAAATCCCCCCCATTCCCAGCGTTGTAGCCTTAGTAGGGCCGTGCAAACGCATAAAAAAATCTGGCATTCTGGTTAAACCAATAGAGCCAATCAATACAAAGCAGCCGCCTAGCAGTAAGAAGAACGCCACCGCCCATTCCATCCAATGTTGCATCAGTGTCTCCTATTCAATAATATCGCCACGTAGCAAAAACTTGCACACCGCTACGGTACTGACAAAGCCTAACATTGCGATAAGTAATGCTGCCTCAAAATACAGCGGCGATCCCATTAATAAGCCATAAAGAATAATCAAGGCAATGCTGTTTATATACATTGTATCCAGCGCTAGTATACGGTCAGGTAAGCTTGGGCCGCGCAATAAACGCCATAGATTAAGAAGTAACGCGATACTGATCATGGCGAATACCAACATAATCACCTTATCTAGCATTGAAAAATCTCCTTTAACGGCATTTCATACCGCTGCTTAATTGATTCAATCAGCTCAGTTTCATCTGTTAAATTAAGCACATGAATTAACAGGTAGCGCTGAGGCATTGGCTCACCTTCAACAAATAACTCAGCACTTGGGTACACTTCTGCGCTCACCGTTCCTGGTGTCATAGATACGGTACTGGCTAATATAGTAATCGGCAAATTATGTTGTAAATCTAACGGCACCCGCACAAAAGCGGGGTTTAAACGCCTTTTCGGGCCTAAAATAAGCATAGACACCTGAATGTTGGCCGTCACAATATCGGCAATAACGAGCAGAATATAGCGTAGCGCTAATAATGGCCGCTCTATTAACGGTTGAGGTTCGCGAAAACGTAAAGTTAATAGCGGAATTAATAATGCCAGGATAACCCCAAAAAACAGATGTACGGCTTCAATACTCTGGTTTAGCAGCAACCAGACCATAAACAATAACAAACTACGAAATGGTGTTGGTAACCAACGATATTTAGGCGTTAACCTCATAGCCCATCTCCCACAATAGTTTGCGACCCAAGAATCGTGTTTATTGCCGTCTGGGTGTCGTACAACTGCACTGCCGCTTGCTGCGACAACTCCGTTAAAGGCCCCGCAAATATAACAAGCAATGGGCTGGCAACAAGCAACCAGCTTATAGCAAATACTTGTAGTGGTGCGGCTTTATCACCACCCGAGTCAGTGCCGCTAACCCGCCAAAATAATGTACTACCGGCACGAGACAAGCCAATAATCACTAATAAGCTACACAATAAAATGGTAGTCCATACTATAACCTGCTTCGCCGGATCCGTTACGGATTGTAGTAACATGAGCTTACCAATAAAGCCGGATAGTGGCGGTAAACCGGCAACCGACATCGCACCGAGCATAAACATGATCCCCAACATAATAGGCTGAGTAACACGGCGCCCTGATACCAGCCGGTCTGCTGCTTTGCCGCGCTGATTTGCAATAACATCAGCAATCAAAAATAGCGCAGCGGTAACCAAGGTTGAATGCACACTGTAATACAATACGGCAGCAGCTGACTGTTCAGTTTGCAGTGCCACCAAACTTACCAGGGTGCCCACTGACACCAGCACTAAATTGGCCACCAACTTACGAAAATCGTGGCTAGCCATCACACCTATCGCGCCTAGCACAATTGTCGCCAACCCTGCAGGTAATAACCAATCATTGGCCATACCGCTGAGTTCACCAGCATCCGCTCCAAATATAGTGGTATATACACGCAACAGCGCATAAACACCTATTTTGGTCATTACTGCAAATAAAGCCGCTACCGGAGCGGAAGCTGCAGAATAGGTTGCAGGCAGCCAGAACTGCAGGGGCAGTACCGCGGCTTTTAAAGCAAACACAATCATTAACATCAAGCCGCCGGATTTAACCAACATCTGATCTTCTGCAGGCAAGGTGGCCACTTTCTGTGCCATATCAACAATATTCAATGTACCTAAGGTGCCGTACAACACTGCCAACGCAAAGAGAAAGATGGCCGAACCGGTAAGATTTAACACCACATAATGCACTGCCGCTTTGGTTTTATTTTTACCACCGGCATGAATTAACAAGGCATAGGATGCAATCAACAGCACCTCAAAAAACACGAATAAATTAAATAAGTCTCCGGTAAGAAAGGCACCATTTATGCCCATTACCTGAAACTGAAACAAAGGGTGGAAAAAGGAGCCCTTCTCATCTTCTCCGGCACTACCATAGCAAATCGCACCAAAAGCCAGGAAGGCGGTTAAACACACCAACACGACTGACAAATTATCAGCCACTAAAATAATACCAAAGGGCGCTTGCCAATCGCCCACAGCGTAGTGAATAAAGCCCGCTTGCTGCACCTGTAGTAGTAACAGTACTGCCAATACCAGCTGCAACGCACTGGATACCATACTAACCCATCTGCGACGAGACGGAGAATAATGCACCGGAGGCAGCATAATGATTAATGCGGTTAACATCGGCAGTACTACGGGCAACATAATTAAATGCCACATCAGCGACTCTCCCTCTTAGCTGCGCCCATGTTAGGCAGTTTTCCATCAACATGATCGTTGCCAAGATCTGCCCGTGCCCTGATAGCCAGAATCACCAGAAATGCAGTCATGGCAAAACCAATAACAATGGCAGTTAGCACAAGTGCCTGAGGCAATGGATCTGCGTAATGTTCTGTGCTGCCAAGCACGACTGCACCACGCAATGTCAAACGGCCCGAGGCAAAAATAAACAAGTTAACAGCATACGACAGCATGGTTAACCCCAACATTACCGGAAAGGTTCGTCCTCGTAGCATCAGAAAAATGCCGCAGAAGGTGAGAAAGCCTATACAGCAGGCAAACAATGTTTCCATTAAATCGTTTCCTTATGTACTGGCCGGTGTGCGGTAGTCATTTTGCCCAAATTGGCCAAAATTAATAGCGTAGAGCCAACAACGGTAACATAGACACCCAAATCAAATGCTATAGCGCTTGCCAGTTCTATTTTACCCAGCACAGGTATCGAAAAATAATCAAACCATGATGTAAGAAATGGTCGGCCAAACAACCAGCTTGCGATACCGGTAGCCAGTGCAATCAGCAAACCAATAGCAACAACTCGTTGATATTCAACATTCATTCGCTCTTTAACCCAATCCACACCGTGAGCAATGTATTGCAAAATAATCGCAACCGCAGTCACCAAACCGGCAATAAAACCGCCACCGGGCAAGTTGTGCCCCCGGAAGAAAATGTAAATAGACACCATTACAGCCAAGGGGAGTAAGCTTTGCGAAACGGTAGAAAGTAATAAAGAGTGCCTCTCAACAGCCCAGGGCCTGCCCTCTCCGTCACTGCTAGGTTTAAACAGAGGAATACGGGTTAGGAGTTTAAAAATACCTAACGAGGCTATACCTAATACGGCTATTTCACCCATAGTATCAAAGCCGCGGAAATCAACCAGAATAACATTGACCACATTTGTACCACCGCCACCGGTTTTGGCATTAGCAATAAAGAAGTCTGAGATGCTATTAAATGGCCGCGTCATTAACGCATAACTCAAGCTGCCAACAACAACACCTACCATACTGGCTATACTTAAATCTCTTACCACTCTTGAGGATTCAGATTGTTTAGGTGTTTTGTGCGGTAAGAAAAATAGCGCCAGCATCAGTAATATAATCGTCACCACTTCCACTGAAAGCTGGGTCAGCGCCAAATCTGGAGCGGAGAATCGGGTAAAGGCAATTGATACCATTAGGCCTACCACTGAAATCATCAGCAATGCAATAACCCGCTTTCGATGCCAAACAACAGTCGCAAAGGCAGCAATAAGTAACATTATTGCCCCGGTTGCATTTACCGCATCAATGGGTAACTCCTCCCTACCCCCCCACAAGGTTGTAAGGTGGGTAAGCGGCAAACCGGCCAGCAATACAAAACTCAGCAATACCAATGTCATGTAGCGCTGAAGCGAACCATTATCTAACCACTGATAAAGCCTGTCGCAACGTGCCGCAAACTGTTTTACGCCACGCTCAAAGCTGTTAAGAGCATCAACTTCAGGCAAGGTATTTTGAAAATCAAACAAATGTTTGCGATTAACGTAAATCAAGGTTCCGGCCAGTAATGCGGCCACACTCATCAACAACGGCAGGTTAAAGCCATGCCATATAGCCAGGCTATACTCCGGTACTTTAGCGGGCAACACCGCCAGTGACGCAGCATGCAGCAAATCACCAATAATATAACCGGGGAAAATGCCCACCAAAATACACAGTGCTACCAGTATTTCTACTGGCACGCGCATATAGCGCGGCGGTTCATGCGGCGTCTTAGTTAGCCCTTTGGGCTGGCCATTGAAAAACACGTCGTGAATAAAACGCATTGAATAAGCCACAGAAAATATGGCCGCAATTGTCGCCAATACTGGGATCACCCATGACAATGAACCCAACAAATGCTGGTGTAGCGTCTCAGCAAAAAACATTTCCTTCGACAAAAAACCATTTAGCAACGGTACGCCAGCCATGGCTGCCGCGGCAACCATGGCCAGCGTGGCAGTAATGGGCATAAATTGCCACAAACCGTTTAGTTTACGCATGTCTCGCGAACCGGATTCATGATCAATAATACCCGCCGCCATAAATAATGACGCCTTAAAAGTGGCGTGATTAATAATATGAAACAAGCCAGCAACGGCAGCCAAATCAGTGCCCATACCAAATAGCAACGTAATAAGACCCAAATGACTAATAGTTGAGTACGCCAGCAAGCCTTTCAAATCGTGCTTAAATAGTGCCAGATAAGCGCCTATTAATAAGGTTGCCAAACCCGTAACACTCACCAGAATAAACCATAGTTCCGTGCCGGATAATGCCGGGTAAAATCGCGCCAGCAAGAAAATACCGGCTTTAACCATTGTAGCCGAATGTAAGTAAGCACTTACCGGCGTAGGAGCGGCCATCGCATTAGGTAACCAAAAATGAAACGGAAATTGCGCCGACTTGGTAAAACAGCCCAGTAAAAATAAAACCAGCAGTAACGGGTACAAACTATGCTGCTTAATCAGCTCGCCACTATTAAGCACCTGCTGCAAATCATAACTACCTACTATCTGACCAATAAGCAAAAAGGCAGCCAACAGTGCCAAACCGCCGGCCCCTGTTACCGTTAGTGCCATTCGGGCACCACGACGCGCTTCCGCTTTATGCCACCAAAAGCTAATAAGTAAAAAAGAACTAATGCTGGTTAATTCCCAAAACAGCCATAGTTGCAACAAATTCCCCGAGAGTACTATGCCCAGCATCGCCGTCATAAACAGCATCAAATAGGCATAAAACCGTGGCATGGAATCACGCTCAGACAGGTAGTAACGTGCATACAGGATAATTAACAGGCCAATGCCCAAAATCAACAAACTGAACAAAAATGCCAAACCGTCCAGCACTATGGTGATGTCTAGCCCAAGTTGCGGAACCCAGGAAGCAAAGAAACGTAAACTTTCGCCAGCAAAAACCTGCTGTCCGTGCAGCAACAGCAACATTAACGCCAAGGCGGGAGGGATGGCGGAAGCCAGTGCGCAGGCGCTCCTATTCCAACGTGCAGTAAACACGGGAACCAAGCTTCCCAGCAGTGGCAAAAGTAAAATCCACAAGAGTGTCATAGCTGGCGCGCTTCCTTTTTCTAATTAACCAGACTGATATTGCTAACGGCCACACCAATTTTACAGATTAAGTTATTGATATCCATAAAAAGTTGAATAGGTGTAGAAGATAGGTTGCCTTTACAACATCTGGCAGGTTGAAATATCAGCATGTCGGTTTTAATGTCATTATTTATAACGTTATCTCCACGAAATGTCTATCAAAGCTGGCAGCAGAAGCCTAAAGCCGTTACAACTTAAAGCATAAGTAACAGCCAACAAGAGGAACTACCATGCAAACCCGCACAGAACAAGACAGTATGGGCAAACTTAATGTGCCAATTGACGCACTTTACCAGGCTCAGACCCAGCGCGCGGTGCAGAATTTTCGCATAAGTGGCCAAACGCTACCCGTCGATTTTATTCAGGCTTTGTTACAGATAAAAAAAGCGGCGGCAGAAACGAATCTGCAGCTGGGCTTAGTGGATGCCGACATTAGTACAGCAATTTGTCAGGCGGCAGATCAACAATTAAGTGAGCTTGCCAAACCGCAACCCAGCCTACGGCACTACCCAATAGACGTGTTTCAAACCGGTTCAGGCACCAGCACGAATATGAATGTCAACGAAGTGCTCGCCACACTGGCCAGTAAGGCATTAGGAAAGAACATTAGTCCAAATGATCATGTTAATCTGGGGCAAAGTAGCAACGATACGATTCCCAGCGCGATACACATCAGCGCAGCACTGGCAGTGCAGCAACAATTACTGCCTTCACTACAACAACTCCAGCAACAATTAGTTGAGAAAGCGCAGCAAATTGGTCATCTGGTGAAAACAGGCCGCACCCATTTAATGGATGCAATGCCGGTAAACTTTTCCCAAATATTGGGCGGCTGGCAAGCACAGTTGCATCAAGCTGAACAACAGCTAAAGCAACAATTAACCTTACTGCAAGCGCTAGCACAAGGAGGCACGGCGGTGGGTACCGGTATCAATGCCGATCCGGCATTTGCTGCCACCTTTTGCAAACAATTAAGCCACAACACCGGCTTAGCTTTTAGCCCAGCCGCTAATTTTTTTGCTGCTATTGGTTCGCAAGACACCGCCGTATCTGTGTCAGGCGCATTAAAAACTCTCGCAGTATGCCTAATGAAAATGAGTAACGACTTGCGCTGGATGAACTCAGGGCCTTTAGCCGGATTAGGTGAAATTTCGCTGCCAGCATTACAGCCAGGCTCTTCAATTATGCCGGGAAAAGTAAACCCGGTGATCCCAGAAGCCGTTGCCATGGTCTGTGCACAGGTTATTGGCAACGATTGCTGCATTACTGTTGCAGGTCAATCTGGCAACTTTGAATTGAATGTCATGCTACCGCTTATTGCCCAAAACCTTTTACATAGTATTCGTTTACTGGCAAATGGTTGCACCGCACTTAGCGAGCAGGCTATTAAAGATTTTACCGTGCAGGAAGATAACATCAGTAAACCGCTGGCATTGAACCCCATTTTAGTAACCGCACTGAACCCACTTATTGGCTACGCAAAAGCCGCCGAGATTGCCAAACAAGCTTATCAACAACAGCGGCCAGTGCTAGATGTAGCATTAGAACATACGAGCTACAGCCGTACAGAACTGATGTCATTACTGGATCCTGCCAAACTATGCCAGGGCGGCAATTCGGCTTAAACGCTGAATGAACAAAATTAGCATAATCAAGGTACCACAGCATGTAGCACTTCAAGAAACAGGACTCTATTGGGTGTACGTTTTAAAAACACTTTACATTGCTATGTCTTGAATATTCAATATAGAAGGACATTCGTTAATTTTTCAATAAATATTCATTGCAAACAACCCTTAACTTATCGCTATAATGCGTCCCTTGCGTTACATACGAATAACAAAAAAGGAAGTTGTACAATGGAAAACTCAGTTAGCAATGACGCAGCATCTGCTGAAAACAAACCACAGCGTGCCAGTAAAGTCGTATTTTCCGGTCAAGGCGGAGAATTCTTTGGCATCTGGATTGTTAATTTGCTGCTTAGCATAGTGACATTGGGTATTTATAGCGCTTGGGCGACAGTGCGTACCCGGCAGTACTTTTATGGCCATACGCAAATAGAAAAACAGCCGTTTCGCTACCTGGCCTCCCCAATGCAAATTTTAAAAGGCCGTATTATTGCCATTGTTATTTTTGCATTATTCTTTGCCATTTCTTACCTATCGCCCGTCATGGCTGTAGTACTGGCAATCCTGTTTATGTTTGTATCACCCTGGCTAGTAGTGCAAAGCCTAAAGTTCAATTTGCGTATGACCAGTTACCGTAATGTGCGTTTTGCATTTCACGGAGATTACCTGGGTGCCTTTAAGTATTTCATACTGTTGCCAATATTGTCTGTTTTCACTTTATATTTGGCATTGCCATGGGCATTAAAAAAAATCGATCACTACATCTGTAGCAATACCAGTTTCGGTGGCAAGAAAATGCAGGTAACAACTGACACCAGCTCTTACTATATTGCTGCATTAGTCGCTGCTGCTATTGTGTTTGGCGTGATGACCGTTGTAGCCATTATCGGTGTGGTACTCGGAATTTTGATGGCAGTAACCGACAGTGGTAATGCTTCAGCTGCGGCGTTAATGACATCCGTCGCCGTGTTTGTAGCATACTTTTTCGCTTTTACGTTAAGCGGGGCTATTTACCATTGCATGATTCGTAATCATCTGTTTGAGCGCACAGAGTTGCCTGGCATTGCCAAATTTAAATCTAAGATGGAAGTGTTACCTTTCCTGATGCTGACGTTAACTAACCTTGTTGCAATAGTCTTGACGCTAGGCTTGGCTTATCCGTGGGCTAAAGTGCGTAAAGCACGTTATTTGGCCTCGGTAACTTCACTGATTATCTATCCTCAGATAGATACCTTAGTTGATGAACAGCAAAGCGAAAATAGCGCATTTGGCGAAGAAGCTGCCGGCCTGTTTGACGTTGATGTGTCAATAGCCTAATGAACACCGTGGCTAACGTTACTGGCCAGTATCAACATGCGGGCAGCAGCACTTTGTATGCTGCTGTTGCGGTCATTAACGACCAGCAACAACTGCAGATATGCTGTCAGCAATCGGGTGATGTGTTGTCTGAGTCTGCGGCAGCTGACTACCGTTACGGTACCATAATACCGGGCTTGCCGGTTGAACTTCGTTTACGTGACGGTGCCGTTTTTTTACCTGACGATGCCCATTTTCGCTGGCCCTCTCAAGCCAGATCTTCCGGTTGGGCGGCCAGGTTAGAAAGCCATAAATTGTCTATCGTTGCGGCGGTGTTACTGTCGCCGCTTTTGCTATGGTGGATAATTTTCGACCTAATGCCAATAATGGCCAGTGCAGCCGTGCCCCTGGTTCCTGATAGCGTTAAGCAGCAAATGGGTAAACAAACCTTTTATACTTTGCAAAAAACAACGCTAAAACCGACAGAGCTATCCGCCAGTGCACAAGCAACTGTGCATTACCACTGGCAAATGGCGCTGCAAAAACTGCCATTAACAAATAAAAACTACCAGCTGCATTTGTACAAGTCAGACTTCTTTGGTGCAAATGCGTTTGCTCTGCCAGATGGCACTGTGGTGATGACCGATGACCTTGTTATCCTGTTACAAAACAACCCAGATGCTATTTTGGCGGTGCTGTTGCATGAAATGGGACACGTTGAAGGCCAGCACAGTGTGCGAATGGTCGCGCAATCGCTCGGTGCGACATTGGTTATTGGCATTTTGTTTGGTAGCCCGGACGGCGTAGCAGATTTACTGTTAGGTTCAGGTACGGCGCTATTACAAAATGCGTTTTCTCGCGATATGGAACGAGAAGCTGATAATTTTTCCCTAACACAACTGCAGGTACTGGGTAAATCACCGAAAGCTTTTGCCGATGCGATGTCAGCATTACTTGAAGCCAGCAGTGCTGACGCCAGCACGTCAAATCAGCTGCTTAAATATCTAAGCACTCATCCGGATACAGCAGAACGGATTAAGCTCGCGACCGACTTGCAACAGTAACATCTTGCTTTTACTTCACACCGCACCAGATTCCTCTGGTGCGGTTTTGTTGCTATAGTTGGCGACAAATACAAACAAGGACAATGCCTTATGTTTCGTTTAGCCAGCCTGATGTCTGCTTTATTTATTACCAGTGTTCAAGCCGCCCCGGTGGTGCTATCCAATATTAACGGTTATGGCTTTGATGCCAACAGACAATTACAGCCTTTTAGTGTACTGGTGTTTGACGACAGCACGGGCAAAATCTTGGCTCGTGGTGATGCTGCTCTTGCGGCACAATATACTCAAGCAATGCAACGCGATGGCAAAGGTAAAACCGTGCTACCTGGCTTAATTGATGGCCATGGCCATGTGCTGGGATTGGGGCAATATTTAGCCGTAGCAGAGCTGCGCGGCAGTAACAGCGAACAAGATGCGGTAAACCGGGTAGCAAAGTTTGCTGAAGCAAATAAAGACGCACAGTGGATTATCGGCCGCGGCTGGAACCAGGTATTGTGGCCGACTAAGCAGTTTCCTACCACGGCACTACTGGATGAAGCCGTTAACGACAAACCGGTTTACCTGGAGCGGGTAGATGCGCACGCTGGCTGGGCTAACAGCAAAGCACTGGCGCTGGCCGGCATTACTAAAGACAGTATAGACCCCCCGGGCGGCGAGATCATACGCGACAGTAAAGGCAAGCCAACCGGGGTGTTAATAGACAACGCCATGGCCTTGGTAGAGCAACATATTCCGCCTGCCGATGAAAACGCGAAACGCCGAGCACTGAATGTGGCGTTTTCGCACCTGCTGGCGTTGGGTATTACCAGCGTGCATGACGCCGGCGTAGACACCGACACCGTTAAGCTGTTTCAGCAACTGGCGGCCGAGCAAAAACTGCCGCTGCGTATTTACCCTATGCTATCGGCGCGCGATCCGCAGCTGCCACAATGGCTGGAGGCTGGCATTATTGACGATCCGACAGATTTTCTCGATATCCGTTCGGTTAAAATCTACGGTGACGGCGCGCTGGGCAGCCGCGGTGCCGCTTTAATAGACCCCTACAGCGACCAGCCATCACAAAAAGGCCTGTTGGTTACCCAGCCGGATAAACTGACGCAAATTATGCAGCTGACCATCGACGCCGGTTTTCAAACCAATGTGCATGCTATAGGCGATTTAGCCAACCGTTTAGCACTGGACCGCTTTGAACAGTTAGTGCCGGAAGATAAACGCGCATCAAGCCGCCATCGTATTGAACATGCGCAAATTGTGTCGCCCAAAGACATTCCGCGTTTTGCCAAACTGCATGTACTACCCGCCATGCAGGCGGTGCATGCTACTTCAGATAAAAACATGGCCGGCGATCGCTTAGGCGTAGCACGCCTGCGTGGTGCCTATGCCTGGCGCAGCTTTGTCGACCAGGGCAGCATTATTGTTGGCGGCTCGGATTTTCCGGTAGAGCTGGCCAACGTGTTTCACGGCCTGCATGCTTCTGTTACCCGGCAAAGCCAGGATAACCAACCCGAAGGCGGCTGGCTGCCGGAACAAAAACTCAGCTTAACCGAAGCGCTGCGCTCGTTTACTGTTGATGCTGCTTACGGTGCCTTTCAGGAAAATAGCATGGGCACGCTGGCACCGGGCAGCTGGGCCGATTTTATTCTGATAGACCGCGATATTTATAATATTCCGCCGCAGCAGCTGTGGCAGACAGAGGTAGAGCAAACCTGGGTTAACGGTAAGCAGGTATTCACTAAATGATCAGCCAAAAGTGGAGCAAGTTAATCCGCTCGTTACAGCAAAAAAAATACCGTAAAGCCGAACAGCTGTTTTTTGTAGAAGGCGAAAAAGCCGTATTAGAACTACTGGCCTCTACCTGGCAGGTCGAGGCCGTGTTTGGCACTGAAGTGTTTTTACAACGCTACCCGCTGCAACTGAAAACAGCGGCGCTGGTACAACAATGCAGCGCCGATGAACTGGTAAAAGCGGGTACTTTTACCAGTAACGACGCAGCACTGGCGGTGGTAAAAATGCCGCCACAAACCGATTTTGTAGCACATAGTCACGGCTTTGTACTGGTACTGGATCAGATCAACGACCCGGGTAATCTTGGTACTATTATCCGCGTTGCTGACTGGTATGGTATCAAACATATTGTTTGTTCACCCGACACCACGGATTGTTACAACCCAAAAGTTATCGCTGCTGCCAAAGGCTCATTTTTGCGTGTAACATTACACTACCAACCGCTGGCACCGCTTTTAACGGCGGCTACTCTACCTGTTTTTGGCGCTTATCTGGGCGGCGACTCAATACATCAGCTACGCTTACAACATTCTGGCGGTTATGTTGTTTTAGGTAATGAAGCCAACGGTATCAGTGCTGAACTGGAACCACTCATTGGCCGTAGAATTACCATACCTGCTTTTGGCGGTGCTGAATCTCTGAATGTCGGCATTGCCACAGCAATTATTTGCGACAACTTAGCCAGGCTGCAAACAACGCAGTAACGCTAAAATTGGGATGCAGTAATGTTAGATTTTGCGAAGGTAGTGTATGCCATTTCGTGCCTGTTTATACCGCTTCAGTCAGTGTTGGCGGTAAGTCCTACGCCAAAAGAAGAGACAACTAATGTGGTCTATTTGGCTTCATTGGAGTGGCCTCCGTTTACAGGACAACACTTACCTGACGGTGGCAAGACCACGGCACTGGTTAGCGAAATTTTCCGCCAATTAGGCTATGTCGTTAAAATTGATTACTTACCCTGGTCACGCGCGGTTAAACTTAGCACAGGCAAAACGCCGAAATATTTAGCTTACTTCCCAGAATACCCACTACATGATGACGATTTGCGCTTATCGGGTTGTATTGGCTATAGCCATGTAGGCTTGGTTGAACACAAAAACGCTCCGCTACAAATAAGCTCAAGCGCTGATCTACAAAACTATACTCTGGGCGTAGTACAAGATTATGTTAATACCACCACCATTGACCAAATGATTAAGCAGCAAAGGTTAACCGTTAAAACCAGTTTGACCGATAAACAGAATTTACTCCGTGTCGGGTACCAAAGACTCGATGGTGCAGTCATTGACTATGATGTGATGAAATATTTGCTGCAAACCGAACCAGACCTGGCAGAAATGGCACAGTCACTGCAGTTTAATAGTGCCGAATACGAACTGAAAACATTACACATGGCGGTAAATATAAACCATCCGCAAGCGAGCTTATTGCCCGTATTTAACAAATTCTTAAGCCAACATGGGTTAGTAAGTCAATATCCAACTTCGCTCAGCATTGAACAAGCTGGTTTATGTCAGCCTGAAGCGCCCATGACTCATATGACAACGGAACCTTAAATGCATTTCAACAGCATAGAACACTCTGTCGGCCAAACACGGCTGGTAAAATTACAACGTATGGCCGCTCATACCAACAGCACGGTATTGCTTAAGCTGGAAGGTGACAACCCGGCTGGTTCGGTAAAAGACCGTCCAGCGTTGAATATGATTGTGCAAGCCGAAGCGCGCGGCACAATAAAACCCGGTGATCGCATTATTGAAGCCACCAGTGGCAACACCGGTATTGCTTTAGCCATGGCTGCAGCGATTAAAGGTTATAGTATGACGCTGATTATGCCGGATAACGCTACGGAAGAACGCAAAAGTTCAATGCGTGCTTATGGTGCTGAACTTATTCTGGTGACGAAAGCAGAAGGCATGGAAGGCGCCCGTGATTTAGCGTTGGCAATGCAAGCAGATGGCAAAGGCATTGTGCTGGACCAGTTTAATAACCCGGACAACCCGGCAGCACATTACGCCAGTACCGGGCCAGAAATTTGGCAGCAAAGCCAGCAGCAGATTACGCATTTTGTATCCAGCATGGGCACCACCGGCACTATTATGGGTGTGTCGCGTTATTTAAAAGAGCAAAACCCAGCAATACAGATTGTTGGCCTACAACCGGCTGAAGGCGCCAGTATTCCGGGCATTCGGCGTTGGCCGGAAGCTTACCTGCCCGGTTTTTTTGATAAAAGCCGTGTCGATCAGATTATCGATATTACTCAGGACGATGCATTAACTGCAATGCGTCGCTTAGCGCGTGAAGAAGGCATCTTTGCCGGCGTTAGCTCCGGCGGCTCTGTGCATGCCGCGATACAACTGGCCGAGCAGCATGACAATGCCGTTATAGTGGCGATTATTTGCGATCGCGGAGATCGTTATTTATCTTCCGGAATTTTTTGATTGATGCACCAAACCGAGCTGCACCAAACCGTTGCGGCAAACTACTACGAGCAGCGGCTTGCATTTCACCTTGGCTATTGGCATAGTGCGCAAAAGCCACAACAGGTCAGACCACAATGAGCCAGATAAAACCGAATAAACTGCAGCGAATCGTTACCAAATGCTACAAACTACCAAAATCGCTACAGGCCTTTGCGCTAAGCACGGTATTTGGCCGGGTGATTAAATTTGCTGGCACTGCTGGGGTTGAAGTATTGGAATTGAAAGGCTCCCGCTCAGTCCTACGACTTAAAAACCGTAAAAAAGCGCAAAACCATATTGGTTCAGTACATGCCGCCGCCACAGGTTTATTGGCCGAATCTGCTACCGGTTTTTTGGTTGGCATTCATTTACCTGACAGCAAACTGCCGCTGCTAAAACAGATGCAAATTGACTATGTTAAACGCTCTACCGGAGACTTAACCGCCGTTGCTACGCTTACAGAACAGCAAATTGCCGCCATGCATAGCGATGACAAAGGCGAAGTTACAGTAAGCGTGACCATTACCGACAGCGCAAATATTGAACCGGTACAAGCGAAAATGACCTGGGCCTGGGTCCCCAAAAAGCGCTAAAACCCGTTAATACGCTGTGGTGTTAGGGGGTTAGTCTCAGTCTTTATCCCGTTCCAGAATTTTAGGCAGTTTGCGATGACGCTCTTTCGCCACCTGTATGGCATCACTAAATGCCGAGGCCAGGATCCCGGTTGGCATTGCGATAATACACACCCCGGTAATCGCCGTGAAACCGGCTAACACCCGCCCCAACGCGGTTACCGGATAAACATCGCCATAACCCACTGTTGTCAGTGTGGCAACCGCCCACCAGGCACTGCGTAAAATAGAACCAAACGCCTCTGGCTGATGCGGGCCTTCCACCAAATAAAGTAGCGTTGACGACATCAACAACAACGCTGCGGCAAAAATAGCGCTAACCAGTAGCTCATATCCACGGCTACGAACCGCTTCTATAATGCAATCCATCGCCATGGAAAACCGCCCTAACCTGGCCAAACGCAACACCCGAATAAGCAATAACAACCGCAGTAATATCCCGCCGTTACCCAGATAGACCGAAAACGCTACCGTTACCGCCAATAAATCAGCAATGGCCACAAAACTAAAAATGTAATGCCAGCGGCTTTTTACCTTGCTATTCTCGACACAGGTCCATACCCGGGCTAAATATTCCAGCAAAAATATAGAGCCAAATATCAGCTCAGAATAACGAAACCAGTGCTCATTGCCCGTAACCACCATGGGCTCAGTTTGTAAAACCGCCAGCACAATACCAACAACAATCACCAGGGCGATAAACATATTCAGTAGCGTTAAGCCATCTTGCCGGCTAAGCTCCGGGTCTAACTGTATCGCCAGCTTGTGGCGCATAGCATGCCGTGATGATGCGGTCATAAGTTACCCAATGCTCCTTTAAGGTGGTTATTCGCTGGTGTTTTACTATGTCAGTTTTATAATACGTTACCTGCTCTATGTCGGCTAACCTTTTGTCTTACGAATACTTAGCATTACTTGCCGCGGCCTGCTGGGCGCTTGGCAGCTTATTGTCAGCACAGGCCGCTACGCATTTGGGGGCGTTTTGTTTTACCCGTTGGCGCATGTTGTGTGCAGGAATTATGCTGTGGTGCATTGCCGCTTACACCGGCGGCTGGCAAAGTTTGTCGCTAAGCAGTAGCAGCTTACTCATCGTTTCAGGGGTTATTGGTATTTTTATTGGCGACACCGCCCTGTTTGCCTCAATGAACCGCCTCGGCCCTCGCCGTGCCGGCGTGCTGTTTGCCACCCATGCTTTATTTTCAGTGGTATTGGCTTACTTTTTTCTTGGTGAACGCCAATGGGGCTGGACGCTAACAGGCAGCAGCCTGCTGATGAGCGGCGTGATGATTGCGATATTTTTTGGCAAACGTAAAACCGAACAACATGCCTGGGAAGCCAACCAAAGCCAACTAAAATCTGGCGTCGCCTTAGGTTTGCTGGCCGCACTATGCCAGGCGGTTGCCACGCTAATGCTAAAACCGTTAATGGAAACTGATATCGACGCTATTGCCGCCAGCGCGGTACGCATGACAACCGCATTTGTGCTGCATCAGGTTATTTTTATGCTGGGCTTTCAAGTTGCGCGCGCGTATTTACCCATGACCAAACAGGTATTTTTACTGGTGCTGACTAACGCGGCCTTATCAATGGTTCTGGGAATGACGTTAATCCTGTATGCACTGCGCTATGGTGATGCTGGCTTAGTGGCCATTCTGTCATCGGTAAGCCCGGTTATCATATTACCACTATTGTGGCTGGTGTATAAACGCGCCCCAGCTTTGGGGGCTTGGCTGGGAGCACTGCTTACCATAGCCGGAACAATTCTCATTCTGCAAGTTAGCTGAATATAAACTGAATTAAGCTTGACGTTGTTAACAATTAAGGCTGAAATATATACTGATGAGCCAATTGAGCTAACCATGTCGCAAAAATTTCACTTTATCTCTGGTTTACCTAGGTCAGGCTCTACCTTGTTGTCGGCAATATTACGCCAAAACCCAGCATTTTACGCTGGCATTTCCAGTCCGGTAGCACCATTACTAACTAGTATGCTGCAGCAATTCAGTGCCGGCAGTGAACACGCACCTTTGGTTTCCACGGCACAACGCCAAACATTGTTGCAAGGACTGTTTCACAGCTATTATGCCGAGCAACAGGATAAGCGGGTTATATTCGACACCAACCGTTTGTGGTGCGCTCGGGTACCTTTGCTGCAAAAATTATTCCCACAAAGTAAAGTCATCGCTTGCGTGCGAAACGTCGCTTGGATCATGGACAGTTTAGAACGGCTTTATAATGCCGACCCGTTTGAAAACAGCCGGCTGTTTAATGATGAGGCTGAACGCAATACGGTATATAGCCGCACAGACACGCTAGCAATGTCTAATCGTATGGTGGGATTTGCCTGGTCAGCGCTGAAAGAGGCATATTATAGCCCTCACGCCAACTCTGTATTACTGGTTGATTATCAATTGCTAACCGAGGCACCGGAAAAAGTATTGAAATTAATTTACCAGTTTATCGATGAACCGTGGTTTGAACACCGTTTTGACGATGTCGCGTTTGACACGCCCGAATTTGACCAAAACATTGGTTTGTCTGGCCTGCACCGCATACGCAGCAAGGTTGCTGTTGCAGCCCGACAAACCATATTACCCCCCGATTTATTTGAACGCTACGCTGCAATGAATTTCTGGGATCAGGATACCAGCAGCCAAGCCAACGTAATCCGAATTAAGCAGCAATAACTTTGCAGGAAAGCATTATGTCAGTTAAACATCACGTTACCACTGTTTCAAAGCCGCTATGCAAAACGCTGTTTGTTACAACGTTGCTTGCCAGCTCAGTGCAGATGGCCCTCGCTCTGCCGCTTTCCGGCATTCCCGACAACGCGCAAGCCGCAGCCTATATTGGTGCAGCAGATACAGGCTCAGAGTTAGTATTTATAGATTCTCGCGTACCAGACGTGAACACTATTCTCAAAGCTGTAAAGCCAGGTACCGAAGTTATTTTTATACACGACCACAGTAGTGGTATCGCACAGCTAGCAAACTATGTAAGACAGCGTAGCAATATTTCCACCATTCATATCATTTCACATGGCAATCCAGGTTCACTACTACTGGGCAATGAGCCACTGTCGACCGAAAATATAAGCCAGTACAGCAACCAGTTAAAATCTATAGGTACTGCTTTAACGGAAAATGGCGATATCAAGCTTTATGGTTGTGATGTTGCCAATGGCACAAAAGGGGCTGAATTTCTGACGCAATTGTCGCAGTTAACCGGCGCCGAGATTGCAGCATCAAATGATAAAACCGGCGGTGGTGCTGCTGGCGGGAATTGGGATCTGGAGATTACCACCGGTAATATTGAAAGTAGCCGGGCGTTGCTGGCAAACCGGCTAGAAAATTATGATCACACCCTGGCAACAATCAGTGTTAACTCTGTTGCACAACTTAAAGCTGCTATTGCTTCGGGTAGCAGCGATGGCCTCGACGACGTGATCACTTTAACCGGTAATATCAGCTTCGCTTCAGCAGCTGACGCCATTTCAATCAATGTCACCGATGGCAAGACTATGTCAATTGTCGGCGGCGGCTTTACGCTCAACGGCAATAACCTTACGCGGGTACTGGATGTTGCATCATCGGGTGCAGGCTCAGAAGTCGCTATCAGTGGCCTGACAATTAGCAACGGTTTCTTGACCGGCAACGGTGGTAATACCCCAGGCAACGGTGTCGGACTTGCTGGTGGCGATGCACTGGGTGCCAATATCCGCAATACCGGGACGCTCATAATTACTAACTCTACCATCACCGCAGGAAAAGCAGCTGGCGGTGGTGGTGGCGGCGGCGGTGCAGGTGGTGGTGGCGGTGCCGGTGGCGGTGGTGGTGGTTTCGGCACGACTTTTGGCGGTGCCGGCGGCACTAATCCGACACATACTGCAGGTTTGCCCTCGGCAGGCGCGGGGGGCGACGGTGCTGGCTTTGGTAACCTGGTCGGGCGTGGCGGCACGTTTAACGGCGGTGCAGGTGGAAACTACGGAGGTGGCTACACCGATGGTGGCGTTGGCGGTACCGCCAATAATGGCTCAATCAGCATCGGTGGCGGTGGCGGTGGAGGTGGTTATAGCTATGGTGGCGGACGCGGCGGTAACGCGGCGGGAGGTATTTACAATACTGGCTTACTCACCATCACCAGTAGCAATATCACTAACAACGTCGGCGCGGGCGGTGGCGGTGGTGGTGGTGGCGGCGCAGCTGTTAGCAGCGCCAACGGCGGTGATGCCGGATCTGGTATTGGTGCCATCTGGAATGCGGGCGGTACAGTACAGATAGACTCCAGTACCAACACCTCACTGGCAACGGGAAATTTTGGCGCCGCTGGCGGAATTGGCATTACGCTTAATGGCGGCAGCGCAAACGGTGCCGTTGGTGTGTCAACCTCACAGATACACACCACGAGTGGAGGCACAACCAATACCAGTTATGTTGCTCCGCCCACAGTCAGTATCGGACTATCTGACTCGGCCCTGAGCATAGGTGAAACCTCCACGGTTACTTTCACCTTTTCTGCTGCTGTTACGGGTTTCACCAATGCCGATCTAAACATCCCTAACGGGTCAATGACAAATGTTAGTTCGGGAGATGGCGGCATCACCTGGACGTCAACCTATACACCAAATGCCAGCGTCCAGGATACTACCAACCTTATTGCTGTTGATATGACCGGGGTAAGCAGCTCGGGGACTCCTGGTGTCGGCACCACCAATTCTGGCAATTTTACCATTGACACTTTGCGGCCAACAGCAACTATAGTGGTCGCCGATACCGCATTAAAAGTTGGTGAAACTTCGCTGGTGACCTTCACGTTCAGTGAAGCCGTTACCGGTTTTACCACCGCCGATCTATCAGCTGCCAATGGCATAGTAAGTTCATTGAGTTCTAGCGACGGTGGCATTACCTGGACAGCAACCTTCACGCCAACCGGTAACGTTACCGCCAGCACCAATGTAATTACGCTGGATAATACCGGTGTAGCTGATCTATCTGGCAATGCAGGCACAGGCACCACAAACTCAAACAATTACGCTATAGATACCGCGCCGCCTGCTGTTGCTTCTGTTTCCGTACCGGCTAATGCCACTTATGTTAGTGGGCAAAACCTTGATTTTACAGTTAACTTTAATGAAAACGTCACGGTAAACACCGGCGGTGGTACGCCGCAATTGGCCATTACCGTCGGCGCGACAACCCGCCAGGCTACCTACCTCAGTGGTAGCGGTACCTCGGCGATACTGTTCCGCTATACCGTGCAAGCTGGCGATAGCGACACAGATGGTATTAGCATTGGCACCCTGGCTGCCAATGGCGGCACCTTGCGAGATGCCGTAAATAACGATGCCACGCTCAC
>NZ_JAPJDY010000003.1:0-321677 GCF_030731985.1 Rheinheimera baltica | reverse complement strand
TTAAATAGTGTAGGGGTAACCACCTCCGTGTTGGTTGATGCCTCAGCACCTGCTGTGGCTTCTGTTTCCGTACCGGCCAATGCCACTTACGTCAGTGGGCAAAACCTTGATTTTACGATTAACTTTAGTGAAAACATCACGGTAAATACCGGCGGAGGTACACCGCAATTAGCCATTACCGTCGGCGCGACAACTCGGCAAGCCACTTACATAAGTGGTAGCGGTACCTCGGCGTTACTGTTCCGCTATACCGTGCAAACTGGCGATAGCGACACGGATGGTATTAGCATTGGCACCCTGGCTGCCAATGGCGGCACCTTACGAGATGCCGTAAATAACGATGCCACGCTCACGTTAAATAGCGTTGGGGCAACCACTGCCGTGCTGGTTGATGCGGTAGCGCCTGATGTGCCTTCGGTACCCGATCTTACGACTGACTCTGATACAGGAGCATCCAGCACCGACAATATCACCTTTGACAACACACCTACTTTTGTTGGTGTTGCCGAAGCCAATAGCACTGTTAGCCTGGCTTCTTCCGTTGATGGCGCCTTGGGCAATACTACCGCAGATGGCTCAGGTAACTGGTCGTTTACCAGTGGCACATTAACGGCAGGCAACCACAATATCACTGCGCAAGCTGCTGATACCGCTGGTAATACATCAGTGGCATCTGCTGCGCTAAGCATGACCATTGACACCACAGTGCCTGCTATTAACTATGCCGCTTTTGACCAAAATCAGGTAACCACCGCAAACCAGACAGCACTGAGTGTAACGCTTAACGGTGCAGAAATTGGCACCACGGCCAGTTATAACATTAGCAGCAGTGGCGGTGGCACTGCAGTAACCGCGTCTAACCTGAACATTACTGATGCTGCGCAACAATTTACCGGCATTGACCTGTCGGGCCTGGCTGACGGTTCAATTACACTTAGTGTTACATTGACAGACACCGCCGGTAATACCCGGAATGTCTTGAATTATCTGAGCAAAGATTTGTCAGCCCCAATAAACAATGTGCCTGCCACGGTAAGTGTTAGTACCGTAGACACGCTTCCGTTTGTCGGCGCCAATCTTATCAGCGTAACCGAAACCAGTGATCTAACTACCGTGCTTAGCGTCAGTAGCGGCAGTTTTTATGTCGACGAAGCTGCTGCAGCCTGCATGACCATTACCGGCAATAATAGCGGCAGTGTGTCTATTCAAGGCCTGTCAGCAAACGTAAATGATGTGCTGGCCACGCTGGTTTACACCCCGGATGGCAACGGTGACTTCACTATATCTGTCACATCTACCGATGCGTTTAGCAACAGCGATACTGATAATATCGCCCTGACGGTTACGGCTACCACCCTACTGGCAACATCACCGTCAGACACCGGTCTGGATGCCACCATAGACACCGACTTTGATACTGACAAAAACGACGGTGATGGCTTAAGCCTGCGTGAAGCGCTGCATTATGCGCGCAGTGGCGATACCATTACTTTTGATTTTGATAACAGCACCGCCGGTAACCAAGGCGGTACTATTAATTTAGGTGGCAACAACCCTCTGGTAATGGCGCACAGTGGTGTGACGCTGGATGGCGATACAGATAATAACGGCACAAGAGATGTGACTATTTTCGGTGGAAACAATGGCCGCGTGCTAACCATGAACGCCAATGTCACCGACATTACCATTGAGTCGATGGCCCTAACGGGCGGCTCTGCCGCTTCTGGCGGTGCAATTTACATGGACGCTGGTAGCAGCCTAACGACAAAGAACGCCGAAATCAGCTACAACAATGCTATTTCTGGCGCGGCAGTTTATGCAGTGCAGGGCGCAAGCCTAACGCTTATCAATTCGAGATTAAGCGGAAACAATACTGACTCACATGGTGGCGCTATTTATCTGGCAGACAACGCTACCGTGCTAAACCTGATTAACAGCACCTTATCGGGTAACTATACCTCAGGCGAGAGCGCGCAAGGTGGCGCTATTTATGCGCTGAACGGCGCTACGGTAAACACAGTAAACAGCACACTAAGTGGCAATAGAACAAATGGCGAGTTTTCTGCCGGCGGTGCGGTGCGTCTTAGTGATGCAACAGGTAACTTCTACAACAGTACCATTGTGGGTAATGCAGCGGTAGGCACCACTGGTGGTGTCTCGGCCAATAGCACGGTGAATTTTGTTAATACCGTGGTGGCCGGCAATATGGCCGGCACCGGCGCGACGGCGGGCAATAACGGTTCAGCATTAGCAACCGGTGGTACGCTGGCAGACACTAGTGGGCCGGTGACCAGTGCCATTAACAGCTATTTTAGTAGCCTGGCTAGTATTGTAAGTGATACCAACAGCTTGAATGGCCAGGGTACTGACAACCTGCTGCTGGGCAACCTGGCCTTTAACGCCGCAGGTAAGGTACTTACCCACCGCCCATTAAGCGGTAGTGCCTTAGTGGCCGCAGGTAGCAATGCTAACCTACCGCTTGATACGTACGATTTGGATAACGACACCAACACTGCCGAGGCATTACCCGTAGATGCCAATGGCAGCACGCGTATCAGCGGTATTGTTGATATTGGTGCTGTTGAAGGCAATGCGACACCGGTGCTGAGTAATGTTGACGGTGGCTTTAACTATGTTGAAGGTGACGTGGGCGTGCCTATAGACAGCAATGCCACGGTAAGCGATGACGATTTAGACGCGCGTAATAGCGGCGCCGGTAATTATAGTGGCGCAACGCTGGTGCTGATACGCCAGGGCGGCGCGATAACTACAGATATTTTTGGCTTTAACGATGGCAATGGCATCAGTTTGGTAAATAACGCACTGCTGAAAAACGGACAGGCTATTGCCTACCTTAACTACAGCATTGCAGGCCAAGTTAGCCTGGGCCTCACCGATTTACAAGGCGAAACGCCTACCAGTGCCGATGTTGATGCAATATTGCAACAACTTACGTTTAGCTCCAGCAGTGATGAGCCAGGCAGCGATGCCAGCATCAGTATTACCTTTACCGATGACGAAGGCGCCAGTACCAATGCAATTGCCGTACTCACTATTACCGATATTAATGACCCACCGGTGTTTACTGTTACCGCGTTAAACCCAAGCTATACCGAAAACGGTGCTGCGGTTGCAATATTCAGTAACGCCAGTGGTAACGCGGTAGAGTCGAGCCAGACTATCGAAGGCTTTTATCTGAGCATCACCAACGTGGTGGATGGTGAAAATGAAATTCTAAATATCTACGGCGAAGAGTTACCTATGGTAGTGCGCCAGGATATTGCGTCGATAGGTGCAACACCATTGGACGTGGGCCGACCATTAAACTTCGACGTTAGCTTTGTTGGTACTACGGCAACTATTTATATCGGCGCAGCAGACATCGATCCGGCTGATATGCCCGCGGTAATTAACAGTATTACCTATAGAAATACCAGCGAAAACCCCGGTGCAGCAGATAGAATTGTAACCTTAGTTCGCGCCCTGGACAGTGGTGGTTCTAACAATGGTGGCTCTAACAGTGGCATGATCAATATCGCTTCTACTATCACGGTAAATGCGGTTAATGATGGCCCTGCGATTAGCGGTAGCCCGGCAACCACCGTGGCACAAGATGCATTTTACAGCTTCACGCCAACCGCCAGTGATGTCGATAACGGTACCCTAACCTTTAGCATTAGCAATAAACCCGTCTGGGCCAGCTTTAATAGTGCCACCGGCGCCTTAACCGGCACACCAGGTAATGGAGATGTGGGTACTAGCACCGGTATCGTTATTTCGGTGTCAGATGGCGGCTTAAGCGCGGCTCTGCCAGCCTTTAGCCTGACAGTGACTAACGTTAATGATGCGCCAACCATTAGCGGTACACCAACAACCATAGTTGCGCAGGATGCGACATACAGCTTTATCCCTACTGCAACTGATGCCGATCCCGGCACCACGCTAACTTTTAGCATTATCAATAAACCCATCTGGGCCAGCTTTAATAGTGTAACCGGCGCCTTAACCGGCACACCGGGTAATGCCGATGCGGGCACTACCGCAGGTATCATTATTTCGGTGTCAGATGGCAGCTTAAGCGCAACCCTGCCCGCCTTTAGCCTGACAGTAACTAACGTTAATGATGCGCCCACTATTAACGGCACGCCTGCAACACGGGTAACACAAGACAATGCTTACAGCTTTATCCCAACAGCAGAGGATGTTGATGGCGACGATCTAACGTTTAGTATCACTAACAAGCCCAGCTGGGCTGTTTTTGATACCGCCAGTGGCGCACTAACCGGTACGCCAACCAATACCGATGTTGGCATAACAACAAACATTGTAATTACAGTGTCTGATGCTGATTTAACGGCCTCGTTGCCTGCATTCAGCATTACCGTGGATAATACTAATGATGCACCCGTAATTAGTGGCGCGCCTGCAACCACGGTGGCACAGGATGCAGTCTATAGCTTTACGCCAACGGCATCCGACCCTGATGATGACAGCTTAACCTTTAGCATTGTTAACAAACCAAGTTGGGCAACCTTTGATTCTGCAACCGGCAGCATCACGGGTACCCCCACTAACAGTGATGTTGGCACCACTACCGCGATTGCTATCAGTGTGTCAGACGGCGAGTTTAGTGCGTCATTGCCGGTGTTTAACCTTACCGTGACTAACGTCAACGATACACCCGTAATTAGCGGTACGCCTGCGACGTCAGTGGTTAAAGACACCGCTTACAGCTTTGTGCCTACGGCCACCGATGCTGATGACGATACGTTAACCTTTAGCATCACCAACAAACCCAGCTGGGCCGCCTTTAATACCACCACCGGCGCCTTAACCGGCACGCCAGTGGCGGCAGATGTGGGTACTACCAGCGGTATTGTGATCAGTGTTTCTGACGGTACGCTATCAGCAGCATTGCCAGCGTTTAATCTTGAAGTCACCAGCGTCAACAGCGCACCGGTAATTAGCGGCACGCCAGCCACGTCAGTGGTTAAAGACACCGCTTACAGCTTTGTGCCTACGGCCACCGATGCCGAAGATGATACGTTAACCTTTAGTATCACCAACAAACCCAGCTGGGCGGCCTTTAACAACACCACCGGCGCCTTAACCGGCACGCCAGTGGCGGCAGATGTTGGCACTACAACGGGTATTGTGATTAGTGTGTCTGACGGCACGCTATCAGCGGCATTGCCAGCGTTTAATCTTGAAGTGACCAGCGTCAACAGCGCACCCGTGATTAGCGGCACGCCTGCGACTTCAGTGGTTAAAGACACGGCTTACAGCTTTGTGCCCACGGCCAGTGACGCAGAAGACGATACGCTAACCTTTAGCATCACTAACAAACCCAGCTGGGCGGCCTTTAACACCACCACCGGTGCCTTAACCGGCACGCCAGTGGCGGCAGATGTCGGCACTACGTCTGGTATTATGATCAGTGTGTCTGATGGCACCCTATCCGCCTCGCTTGATGCATTTAACCTTGAAGTTATAAGCGAAAATGCCGCACCAGTGATTAGCGGGTCGCCTGCAACAAGCGTGGCACAAGATACCGCTTACAGCTTTGTACCAACGGCCAGTGACGCAGAAGATGATACGCTAACCTTTAGCATCACTAACAAACCCAGCTGGGCGGCCTTTAACACCACCACCGGCGCCTTAACCGGCACCCCGGTGGCAGCAGATGTGGGTACTACGTCTGGCATTGTGATTAGTGTGTCTGATGGCACGCTGTCCGCCTCGCTGGAGCCATTTAATCTTGAGGTCACCCGCGTTAATTCGGCTCCCGTGGCAACCGATGATAACCTGACACAGACATTCACTGTCGATGGTGTCTATCTGCTGGATGTACTGGCCAATGACACCGATGCAGACAGCGATACCTTAAGCATCACTGCCGCTAAAACCAGCATTGGTCAGGTAGTCATAATAAATGCTCAACTACAGCTAACTGTGCCTGAAAACTTCAGTGGTAATGTCTCACTAAGCTACAGCATCAGCGACGGCGAACTAAGCGATAGCGCCAACGTAACCGTGCTTATTGACGGCAGTAACCCGGCTGCGCCGGTGATTACCGTACCGGCGGACTTAACCGTAAATGCCACCGGCTTGCATACTAAAGTCGATTTAGGTGTGGCAACGGCAGTGGATAAAGACGGCAACCGCATTGCAGTCTCACTGCTAAACGGCACACCATTGTTTGCACCGGGTACACACCAGTTGTATTGGCAAGCAAGCGATGCAGCAGGCGTTCGCAGCACTGCAACCCAGTTGCTACAAGTTAAACCACTGGTCTCGTTAAGTAAAAACCAAGTGGTTATCAATAACAGCAGGGTCTCGTTCAGCGTATTGCTAAATGGCAAGTCGCCTAGCTATCCGGTTAATGTCGCATATACCCTTAGTGGCTCAGGCGCTAACTTAACCGATCACAACCTTACTGCAGGTGAAGTACAAATTGTGTCAGGCACACAGGCAACAGTCAGTTTTGACGTGTTTGCCGACCTCACAACAGTCAGCAGTAAAGAGATTGTGATTACACTAGATAGCAGCCTGAATCGTGGTGCAACAAGCAGAACTGTGATAAGCGTAGTGGATGAAAACTTAGCTCCCGCTTTAAGCCTAACCGCTAGCCAGCAAAATGTTCAGCGCCTGCTGTTTGGCAAAGATCAGGGTGTTGTTACCGTAACAGCGGTGGTGGCAGATCCTAATCCAGGCGATAGCGTAACTACCGTTTGGCAAGCCGATGCGGCACTGGTAAATCAGGCAGGCAGCAGCAATCAGTTTGTGTTTGACCCGGCTAACCTTGGCGCAGGTGTGTATCGCCTGGCGATAACCGCTACCGACAATGCCACGCCAGCGCTTAGCAATACCAGTGAACTGTATCTGCAAATCAGCGATACCCTGCCGGTATTAACCGACGCCGATAGCAATAACAACCTTATACCCGACAATGTTGAAGGGCTGGGTGATGCCAACGGCAACGGAATTGCGGATTATCTGGACCCGGGCTTTGATTGCAACGTTATCCCTGAGCAATTGGCTATCATCAACGCCTTTGTGGCCGAAGGTGAGCCAGGCATTTGTCTGCGTAAAGGCGCTACAGCCGCCATCGGCAATGGCGGTGGTATTGAGCTCTTGGATGGCGACCAACAATGGCTGGAGCCAGATATGCAAGCCGATAATATCGGCGGCGTATTTGACTTTATCCTGTTAGGCCTGCCAACGGCCGGTGACAGCTTCAGCATTGTGTTGCCTCAGCGTCAGCCGCTGCCATTGAATGCCGTGTATCGTAAGTACACCGCAGAAAACGGTTGGGCTAACTTTGTCAGCAACGCTAACAATGGCCTGTTTAGCAGTGCCGGTGAGCCGGGATACTGCCCACCACCGGGTGACAGTAGCTGGCAGAGCGGCTTAACCGCCGGACATTGGTGTGTGCAGCTGACTATTGAAGATGGCGGACCGAATGATGCAGATGGTATTGTTAACGGCAGCATTGTTGACCCGGGCGGTGTAGCAGTATTAGTTAGCAGTAACGCACGACCGGTTGCCGTTGATGACAACTACACCCTGCTGTGGAATCAACCGCATCTGCTAAATGTATTAGCGAATGACAGTGATGCAGACAATGATAACTTAATCATCAACCTGGCCAGTGCGTACTTTGGTACTGTCACTATCAGTGAAGATGGCCAAAGCCTGTGGTACACGCCGGATAATGACTTTATTGGCCCGGATACCTTAAGTTACAGTGTCAGTGATGGTCAGGGCGGCAGCGGCAGTGCCACGGTTAACGTCTCGGTGTACTACAACAGGGCGCCCGTGGTGAATAACCTTAGCGTCAACACCGACGATAAAACCGCCATTGTGATTGATGTGCTGGCCACAGCAACCGATGCTGATAACGATACACTCACCATTGCAACCGCCACGGCAACACAGGGCGTGGTGACCATTACCCCAGAGCAAACCTTGCGTTATGTTCCGCGCACCGGCTTTGACGGTAATGACACCATTAGCTTTACCGTCAGTGACGGCCGTGGTAACAGCAGTGCAGCTACCGTGACGGTTACCGTAAAAGCGTATGAGGTGATTACTGTGGTGAATAAATCGTCTGGCGGTACATTCAATGGCTGGCCATTGTTACTGTTGTCTATGTTGCTGGTGCTGCGTCGTAAGCCAGGCATGGCGGTTATTGCCACCTTACTGAGTGCCTTAAGTTTTAATGCCCAAGCTAACTGGAGCCTTGATGGTTTTATTGGCCAAAGCAAGGCGAAGCAAAGTAGCGCCCAGCTGCAAAGCCGCTTACCGGACAATGTAAGCTTACTGAGCCTGGATAACAGCGACACCAGTTGGTCGCTGGGGGCCAGTTATGCCTTCAATGACCAGCTGGCGGTACAAGCCTATTATGTCGACTTAGGCGATACCTCAGTTGCATTACAAGCTGAAACCTTAACGCCCGAACAATTGCACCAGACTATCGCCAACGTGGGCCCCATACTGGCCGAAGGCGCTCGTCTGGGCGCGTCTTACCGCTTTTGGCAATTCAATAACTGGCACCTCGCCGCGCAAGCGGGCGTGTTTAGCTGGAAAAGCAGTCAAACCAGCCAGGCAGGCACCGCCGTTATCAACAATAAACATGACGGCACTGATATCTACTGGGCGCTAAACACCGGCTATCGCATCAGTGACAAGCTCACCGCACAAGCCAGCTTTACCCGCTATAAGCTCGACCGCAACAACGCAGACAATCTGATGTTGGGCGTGAGTTACTCGTTCTAATCACTAACACCGGAGGCTCTGCCTCCGGTGTTGGCTTCGATACTAATACGCGATTAAGCCCGTAACCAACACTGCATATTCTCAAATAGGGTAATATTAATTTTTACCCAATAAAAAGAGCATGGCGATGAGCAAACTTGCTATTTCATTTGCACAACTAAGCTGTAATATCGAGCTCGAAGCCTTACAGGCAGAAGTTGGCAGGCTCCTCCAACACAATAGCTGGGTAGCCCATGTCAATACCGCTGACTACCAAGGTGAGTGGGATGTGTTGCCACTGCGCTGTCAGCAGCAACACCTTAATGCACATCCAATATTACAAGGATTTTCAATTAACGCAGGCGACAATTGGGAAAATCTACCGCTACTGCAGCATTGCCCGGCAATTGAAGCCATCTTTAGTCAGCTGCATTGTCCAATCAAAGCTGCACGTCTGATGCGTTTAAAAGCCGGTGCCCATATTACGGAGCACCGTGATCATAGGTTAAGTATCGAGTTTGGCGAAGCCCGGTTGCACGTACCCATTTGTACTAGCGCTGATGTTAGTTTTATCGTCAACAATAAAAAAATCCCTATGCATGCGGCAGAATTATGGTATTTCAATGCTGATCAACCACATCAGGTGCTTAACCAAAGCAGGGAAGACCGGATTAATCTGGTAATTGACTGTGTCGCTAATGATTGGCTATGTCAGCAAATTAAAGCAGATATACTTTAATGAGTGCTTTGTTTTTAGTTTACTTTAAGTGTTAGTTTGCACTTATTCTACTGCAACCATTTTGTTGCTGCTTATGCTCGACTACCGATATTAGCCAATACCCGACAGGAATTGTAACCGATGTTTGATGATTTCTCTTTGCCCGCCGATTTAAGCTTGCGGCCATATGCAGAACAAGATCTTAGTTTTGCCGAAGCATTATTTGCTTCTACCCGCGATTTTTTTGATCAAATTCCACTGCCTAAATCGCAAGTAGAATTACTGCTAAAACAACAATTCGCGTTGCAGCAGTCATATTATGCCGCATCATTCCCTTTGGCGAAAACAAGTATTATTCAATTGCGAGCAGAACCCATTGGTAAGTTAGTAGCCTATCAAGCGCAAGATTATCTGCACCTTATCGACATTAGTTTTATCCCCTCGGCTCGAGGCAAAGGTTATGGCACTGCAGTATTGTCTGAATGTCAACGCCTCGCCCGCCTGGCAGGCATACCTCTGAAACTGTCGGTAGAAAACCACAATATCAGGGCAAAAAAACTGTATTTATCCTTAGGCTTTACACTGGTTGAAGCTTCATCTACCCACGATACATTACAGTGGTCCGCGTAAACAGACTAAGATAAACCTATACTGAAATAGACAGTGAAATAGACTCATTACGCTATCTTGTACCAAAATTTGGCTAGAATGCGTACATTTGGTGTGACAAATGAAACAAAATTGTTCAATATATTAAAGCAGGCAAGGAGCTATGGCTAAAAACTTGTATATCAAAAATACAGGTTTCTGGCTAATGTTGTTGGTTAATAAAGCACTTTTATTGATGTTTGCTGTTACATAACCTAAAGTTCAATTACCGTTTTTCTACACTATTAACATTTTTAACTGATTGTGTGAGAAATGGCTTTATTGAGATTTGGTAAACGTTAGTTTATTCCAACAACTTTTTTAAATTCGTTAAGGAGAACAATTATGGCAGATCCGTTTATTGGCCAGGTCACTATGTTTGCGGGCAGTTTCGCACCGCGAGGCTGGGCTTTTTGTCATGGGCAATTACTGCCTATCTCTTCAAATACCGCATTATTTTCCATAATAGGCACAACCTATGGTGGTAATGGCGTTTCAACTTTTGCTTTACCCGATTTACGCGGACGTAGCCCAATAGGTGACGGTGCAGGCCCAGGGTTGCAAACGATAATGCCAGGGGAAAAAAGTGGCCGGGAAACCGTCACGCTTCTAACACCTCAGTTGCCACCGCATACCTCAACCGTCGCCGTTGAAGTGGCTATACCGGCAACAACCCTGAATACCAATATAGCCGGTTCGCCTTCCAATACCACAGTATTAGGCCCAGTTGCAGCCGCGGGACGCGATGGTACCTTGTATTCATCTGATGCACCGAATACGTCACTAAAACCGTTTCAGGCAATGGGCACCACAACACCGGTAGGTGCTGGTCAACCTATTGATATTCGTAACCCTTACCAAGCCATTAATTTTATTATTGCTTTGGAAGGCATTTTTCCATCACGTAACTAAGTTTGAATATTGATCAGGTACATGTTCAGTAGTCCAATATAAATGGGGTCGCAGCGGATGCGCCCCATTTAATTCAAAAATAGGCTGCTGCACTTAATAATGACAACAACTGTAAACACATCTAACGATTGACGGGGAAATATCATGTTGTGGATCACCTCCAGCAGAGCAAGAAAAATTAAATCGGCCAGACAAAAAAACGCTATGTTAAGTTGGCGTGCGCTGCTTTTTAGTGCAGCTTTGGCTATGGTGAGCCCAACTACTTTTGCAGCAACACCCAGCGATCAAAATTTTAATGGGTTAGTCTTGGGCAATCAAGGTAGTAATTCAGTAACAATTAACGGTATTACTTACACCAATAATGCGCCTAACAATATATTTATAGTAAACGATGGGGACCTCGCAGCCGGCGCAGATTTCGGATTGGGGTATAGAACTTCTGGAGTAAATGCTTCAACGCTGGTGAGTTTTAAAACCAGTGACGGTGATGAATTTAAGTTAAATAGTTTTGCTGTCTCAACAGGGCTTGGTAATACGACAAACCTTACCATTAAAGGCTTTAGAGATAATGTAGAGCAAATAAGCACCAATTATGATCTTTCAGGTGTTTTTTTTGGTACCTTTGATGTTTCTGGTAACGCCAACTGGGAAAATATCGATGAGGTTCGTATTTCAGGCGTTGACCTGGATATAGACTTAGATGACATAGATTTTAGCCCTAAGGTTTTACCCGCTCCTACCATTACAACAGCAACCTACAATGCCTCAGTCGGTACCTTGGTTGTTACGGGTACTAATTTTAGCGCAACTGCTGGCGCTATCAATGATGTTGATGCAAATAAATTCACCCTGACGGGAGAAGGTGGTGCTACCTATACATTAACCGATACCGCTGATGTAGAGATTTCCTCCTCAACCAGCTTTACCTTATCCCTTAGCGCAAATGATCGCGCCGGTGTGAATGTTATTGCCAATAAAAATGGTTCCAGCTCCACGGGCGGAACCAGCTATAACCTCGGCGGTGCGGCAGGTTTTATCGCAGATGCGCCTGTTACGGCAGACCTCACCTCCAATGGTATTACAGTGTCAAACGTGCCTCTGCCAACTATCAGTAACGCAACCTATGATGCAAGTACTGGTGTACTCACAGCAGCAGGCTCTGGTTTTACTAAGCGTGCAGGCGCTATTAACGACATAGTGGCTAATAAATTTACCCTTTACGGTGAAGGAGGTAATAGCTACACATTAACCGATACCAGCAATGCTGAAATAACATCGGGCACCAGCTTTACACTTACTCTAAGTGCGACGGACAAAGCGGCCTATAACCTCATAGCCAATAAAAACGGCGGCACATCTACGGATATTTCTACCTACTACCTTGACGCAGCCGATGACTGGGCGGCTGGGGCAAATGCAGCTCTTGATGTGGAAGATTCATCGGGCAACAACATTACCGTGAGTAATGTGGCGATTCCGAGTATTACCAGTGCAACTTATAACTTCTCCACCGGTGTACTGGTCGTTACCGGTAGCGGTTATTTAAGTAGCACGGGCGCTACCAATGATGTTGTTGCCGATAAGTTTACTCTGACCGGTGAGAGCGGTGCTACTTATACCCTGACCGACACCGCCAATGTAGAAGTCAGTTCCGGTATCAGCTTCACCATGACGTTAAGTGCAACGGATAAAACTGCCGTAAACAGCTTGTTGAATAACAATGGTACCAGTTCTCAGGACAGTACCATCTACAACCTTGCCGCCGCGGACGATTGGGCAGCCGGTGCAAATGCAGCACTGAATGTGGCAGATTTAGCCGGCAATGGCATAACCGCAAGTAATGTTGTGACCATACCAGGCGCGCCCACAATTGGCACCGCCACTGCTGGTGATACCCAAGCGAGCGTGACATTTACAGCGCCTGCAGACAATGGTGGATCGGCCATTACCAGTTATACCGCAACAGCTTTTCCTGGCGGAGCGAATGCATCGGGCGCAGCATCGCCAATAACGGTAACCGGCTTAACTAATGGTGTTGCATATACCTTTACCGTAACAGCGACCAATGGTGTTGGCATTGGCGCGTCTTCAGCAGCGTCAAACAGTGTTACGCCTAAAGCAGTACAAACCATTACCTTTGCCAACCCAGGCTCACAAAACTTTGGCACGACACCAACGTTGAGTGCAACTTCAGACTCTGGCTTAATGCCAACCTTTAGTTCAACAACAACAGGTGTATGCACTATTACCAGTGGCGGCAGCTTGACCTTCTTAACAAGCGGCACTTGCTCGATTGATGCAGATCAGCCAGGGAGTAGCACCTTTTTACCCGCGACCACCGTAAGCCGTTCATTTAGCGTAACGGCTGTTGTTCCTGGGGCACCTTCTGCAGCAAATGCAACAGCTGGTGACACGGAGGCCACTGTTAGTTTTACTGCTCCGGCTTTTGCTGGCGGTGCTGCCATTACCGGGTATACCGTGACCTCCAGCCCGGGCACATTTACTGGTACTGGTGCAGGTTCACCTATCTTAGTGACGGGGTTAACCAACGGTGCAGCGTATACATTTACCGTAACAGCCACCAACTCAGCAGGAACAGGAGCTGCCTCAGGAGCATCGAATTCAATTACTCCTGCGGCAACACAGGTTATTACTTTCAACAACCCCGTCGACCAAAACTTTGGTACATCTCCCACCTTGTCCGCTACGGCGACGTCTGGTTTAACCCCTACGTTTAGTTCGTCAACCACAGGAGTTTGTACTATTACCAGTGGTGGCGTACTCACGTTTTTAACAACTGGTACCTGTACAATTGATGCCAATCAAACAGGCGATAGCAGTTATACCGCAGCACCCACGGTTAGTCGTTCCTTTAATGTCAATGCCGTAGTGCCAGCGGCACCAACGTCAGCTACTGCTACTGCTGGTGATACCCAAGCCTCTGTTGCTTTTATCGCACCAGCTTTCAACGGCGGTGCAGCAATTACAAGCTATACGGTAACATCAAGCCCAGACGCTTTAACCGGCACAGGTGGTGGCTCGCCCATTGCCGTAAACGGTTTAACTAACGGGGTTAACTACACCTTCACGGTTACCGCATCTAACAGTGCCGGAACAAGCGCCGCCTCTATTGCCACTGCTGGAGTAATACCAAATGGTGCCCCTACTATAGGTGGCGTGCCTGCAACCAGCGTTAACCAGGGTGATGCGTATAGCTTTACCCCAACGGCGGCTGACTCACCGGGTGACACCTTAACCTTTAGCATTACTAATAAACCATCTTGGGCAACATTTGACACCAATGACGGTACATTAAGCGGTACGCCAACTAATGCCGATGTGGGTGTTACATCAGGCATTACCATTAGTGTGTCAGACGGTAGTTTAGGTGCCAGCCTGGTAGCTTTTGATTTAACCGTTATTAATGTTAATGATGCACCAACTATTACCGGCACAGCTGCCACCAGCGTAGCGCAGGATTCGGCTTACAGTTTCACTCCTAGCGCCAACGATATTGATACCAGTGATACACTCACTTTCAGCATTATCAATAAGCCAAGCTGGGCATCATTTAACAGCAGTTCAGGTGAATTGATTGGCACACCAGGTAACGCTGATGTCGGTACAACTTCCGGAGTTTTAATTAGCGTGTCAGACGGTGCTTTAAGTGCCGCGCTGCCCGCGTTTAATATTGAAGTGACAAACATCAACGATGCTCCCACTATTACTGGCACGGCTGCCACCAGCGTAGCGCAGGATGCGGCTTACAGTTTCACTCCCAGCGCCAATGATATTGATACAAGTGATACGCTCACCTTTAGCATCAGCAATAAACCAACTTGGGCGACATTTAACACCAGCTCAGGTGAGTTAACCGGCACACCAACCAACGCTGATGTTGGTACAACTACCGGAGTTGTGATTAGCGTGTCAGACGGTGCTTTAAGTGCCGCGCTGCCCGCGTTTAATATTGAAGTGACAAACGTCAACGATGCTCCCACTATTACTGGCACACCCGCGGTGACAGTAGCTCAAAATTCGATTTACAATTTCACGCCAAGCGCAAATGACGTGGATATTGGCGATTCGTTAACTTTCAGTATCAGCAATAAACCAACTTGGGCGACATTTAACACCAGCTCAGGTGAGTTAACCGGCACCCCAGCTAACGCTGATGTCGGTACAACTACAGGTATTGTGATTAGTGTGTCGGATGGTAACTTAAGTGCCGCCTTGCCAGGGTTTAACCTGGAAGTAACTGACGTCAACGATGCGCCCACGATTAGCGGCACACCGGCGACACGGATATCACAAGACAATACTTACAGCTTTATTCCAACAGCAGTCGATGTTGATGGCGACGACCTAACGTTTAGTATCACCAACAAACCCAGCTGGGCTGCTTTTGATACCGCCAGTGGCGCACTCACCGGCACGCCAACCAATGCCGATGTAGGCATAACAACAAACATTGTAATCAGTGTGTCTGATGCTGATTTAACTGCCTCACTGCCTGCATTTACCATTGAAGTTGATAATACCAACGATGCACCGGTAATTAGTGGCGCGCCGGCAACCACAGTGGCACAGGATGCAATCTATAGCTTTACGCCAACGGCATCAGATCCTGATGATGACAGCTTAACGTTTAGTATTGTTAACAAACCAAGCTGGGTAACCTTTGATACTGCAACAGGCAGCATGACGGGTACGCCATCGGATGATAACGTAGGTACAACCACGGCTATTAGCATCAGCGTATCAGATGGCGAATTTAGTGCTTCACTGCCTGTATTTGACCTTACAGTGACCAACGTTAATGACGCTCCTGTTATTGGTGGTACGCCTGGTACAGCAGTGGCTCAAGAAACTGCCTACAGCTTTGTGCCTACGACCACCGATGCAGATGACGATACACTAACCTTTAGCATCACCAATAAACCAACTTGGGCAGCATTTAACACCACCACCGGCGCCTTAACCGGCACGCCGGTGGCGGCAGATGTTGGCACTACCACGGGTATTGTGATTAGTGTGTCTGATGGCTCGCTATCCGCGGCATTGCCGGCATTTAATCTTGAAGTCACCAGCGTCAACAGCGCACCCGTGATTAGTGGCACGCCAGCCACTTCAGTGGTTAAAGACACCGCCTACAGCTTTGTGCCTTCGGCCACCGATGCTGATGACGATACGTTAACCTTTAGCATCACTAACAAACCCAGCTGGGCGGCCTTTAACACCACCACCGGTGCCTTAACCGGCACGCCAGTGGCGGATGATGTGGGCACTACCAGCGGTATTGTGATTAGTGTGTCTGATGGCTCGCTCTCTGCGGCATTGCCTGCGTTTAATCTGGAAGTCACCAGCGTCAACAGCGCACCGGTAATTAGCGGCACGCCAGCCACGTCAGTGGTTAAAGACACCGCCTACAGCTTTGTGCCTACGGCCACCGATGCTGATGACGATACGTTAACCTTTAGCATTACTAACAAACCCAGCTGGGCGGCCTTTAACACCACCACCGGTGCCTTAACCGGCACGCCAGTGGCGGCTGATGTCGGCACCACCAGCGGTATTGTGATCAGTGTGTCTGATGGCACCCTATCCGCCTCGCTTGGTGCATTTAACCTTGAAGTAATAAGTGAAAATACCGCGCCAGAGATTAGCGGATCACCTGCCACATCAGTGGTTAAAGATACCGCCTACAGCTTTGTGCCTACGGCCACCGATGCTGATGACGATACGCTAACCTTTAGCATCACTAACAAACCCAGCTGGGCAGCCTTTAACACCACCACCGGTGCCTTAACCGGCACGCCAGTGGCGGCAGATGTCGGCACTACGTCTGGTATTGTGATCAGTGTGTCTGATGGCACCCTATCCGCCTCGCTTGATGCATTTAACCTTGAAGTTATAAGCGAAAATGCCGCACCAGTGATTAGCGGGTCGCCTGCAACAAGCGTGGCACAAGATACCGCTTACAGCTTTGTACCAACGGCCAGTGACGCAGAAGATGATACGCTAACCTTTAGCATCACTAACAAACCCAGCTGGGCGGCCTTTAACACCACCACCGGCGCCTTAACCGGCACCCCGGTGGCGGCAGATGTGGGTACTACGTCTGGCATTGTGATTAGTGTGTCTGATGGCACGCTGTCCGCCTCGCTGGAGCCATTTAATCTTGAGGTCACCCGCGTTAATTCGGCTCCCGTGGCAACCGATGATAACCTGACACAGACATTCACTGTCGATGGTGTCTATCTGCTGGATGTACTGGCCAATGACACCGATGCAGACAGCGATACCTTAAGCATCACTGCCGCTAAAACCAGCATTGGTCAGGTAGTCATAATAAATGCTCAACTACAGCTAACTGTGCCTGAAAACTTCAGTGGTAATGTCTCACTGAGCTACAGCATCAGCGACGGCGAACTAAGCGATAGCGCCAACGTAACCGTGCTTATTGACGGCAGTAACCCGGCGGCGCCGGTGATTACCGTACCGGCGGACTTAACCGTAAATGCCACCGGCTTGCATACTAAGGTCGATTTAGGTGTGGCAACGGCAGTGGATAAAGACGGCAACCGTATTGGTATATCACTGTTAAACGGCGCACCGCTGTTTACGCCAGGCACTCACCAATTGTATTGGCAAGCAAGCGATGCAGCAGGCGTTAGCAGCACCGCAACCCAGTTGCTGCAGGTTATACCGTTAGTATCGTTAAGCAACGCAACTACGGTAATCAACAATAGCAGGGTGATAGTAGAGGTTATCTTAAATGGTACCTCACCGGTGTATCCGCTGTCAGTGCCATTTAATGTATCAGGTTCAGCATCGGCGCAATCAGAGCATAATTTAGCCAATGGCGAAGTTATCATCAGCTCTGGCACCCGTGCGAGTATCCAGTTTGATGTGTTTGCAGATCTTACAAACATCGCAAGCAAAGATATTGTTATTACCCTGGACAGCAACCTGAATACCGGCGCCAACTCCAGCAGCACGGTCACGGTTACTGAGGCTAACCTTGCGCCTATGGCTCAGCTAAGCGCTAATCAGCAAGGTATAAACAGACTCAACTTCGCAAAAGATCAGGGTGTCGTTACTGTAACAGCGGTGGTGGCAGATCCTAATCCGGGCGATAGCGTAACTACCGTTTGGCAAGCCGATGCCGCACTGGTAAATCAGGCAAACAGCAGCAATCAGTTTGTGTTTGACCCGGCCAGCCTTGGCGCAGGTGTGTATCGCCTGGCGATAACCGCTACCGACAATGCCACGCCAGCGCTTAGCACCACCAGTGAACTGCATCTGCAAATCAGCGATACCCTGCCGGTATTAACCGACGCCGATAGCAATAACAACCTTATACCCGACAATGTTGAAGGGCTGGGTGATGCCAACGGCAACGGAATTGCGGATTATCTGGACCCGGGCTTTGATTGCAACGTTATCCCTGAGCAATTGGCTATCATCAACGCCTTTGTGGCCGAAGGTGAGCCAGGCATTTGTCTGCGTAAAGGCGCTACAGCCGCCATCGGCAATGGCGGTGGTATTGAGCTCTTGGATGGCGACCAACAATGGCTGGAGCCAGATATGCAAGCCGATAATATCGGCGGCGTATTTGACTTTATCCTGTTAGGCCTGCCAACGGCCGGTGACAGCTTCAGCATTGTGTTGCCTCAGCGTCAGCCGCTGCCATTGAATGCCGTGTATCGTAAGTACACCGCAGAAAACGGTTGGGCTAACTTTGTCAGCAACGCTAACAATGGCCTGTTTAGCAGCGCTGGTGAGCCGGGATACTGCCCACCACCGGGTGACAGTAGCTGGCAGAGCGGCTTAACCGCCGGACATTGGTGTGTGCAGCTGACTATTGAAGATGGCGGACCGAATGATGCAGATGGTATTGTTAACGGCAGCATTGTTGACCCGGGCGGTGTAGCAGTATTAGTTAGCAGTAACGCACGACCGGTTGCCGTTGATGACAACTACACCCTGCTGTGGAATCAACCGCATCTGCTAAATGTATTAGCGAATGACAGTGATGCAGACAATGATAACTTAATCATCAACCTGGCCAGTGCGTACTTTGGTACTGTCACTATCAGTGAAGATGGCCAAAGCCTGTGGTACACGCCGGATAATGACTTTATTGGCCCGGATACCTTAAGTTACAGTGTCAGTGATGGTCAGGGCGGCAGCGGCAGTGCCACGGTTAACGTGTCGGTGTACTACAACCGCGCGCCCGTGGTGAATAACCTTAGCGTCAACACCGACGATAAAACCGCCATTGTGATTGATGTGCTGGCCACAGCAACCGATGCTGATAACGATACACTCACCATTGCAACCGCCACGGCAACACAGGGCGTGGTGACCATTACCCCAGAGCAAACCTTGCGTTATGTTCCGCGCACCGGCTTTGACGGTAATGACACCATTAGCTTTACCGTCAGTGACGGCCGTGGTAACAGCAGTTCAGCTACCGTGACAGTTACCGTAAAAGCGTATGAGGTGATTACTGTGGTGAATAAATCGTCTGGCGGTACATTCAATGGCTGGCCGTTGTTACTGTTGTCTATGTTGCTGGTGCTGCGTCGTAAGCCAGGCATGGCGGTTATTGCCACCTTACTGAGTGCCTTAAGTTTTAATGCCCAGGCTAACTGGAGCCTTGATGGCTTTATTGGCCAAAGCAAGGCGAAGCAAAGTAGCGCCCAGCTGCAAAGCCGCTTACCGGACAATGTAAGCTTACTGAGCCTGGATAACAGCGACACCAGTTGGTCGCTGGGGGCCAGTTATGCCTTCAATGACCAGCTGGCGGTACAAGCCTATTATGTCGACTTAGGCGATACCTCAGTTGCATTACAAGCTGAAACCTTAACGCCCGAACAATTGCACCAGACTATCGCCAACGTGGGCCCCATACTGGCCGAAGGCGCTCGTCTGGGCGCGTCTTACCGCTTTTGGCAATTCAATAACTGGCACCTCGCCGCGCAAGCGGGCGTGTTTAGCTGGAAAAGCAGCCAAACCAGCCAGGCAGGCACCGCCGTTATCAACAATAAACATGACGGCACTGATATCTACTGGGCGCTAAACACCGGCTATCGCATCAGTGACAAGCTCAGCGCACAAGCCAGCTTTACCCGCTATAAGCTCGACCGCAACGACGCAGACAATCTGATGTTGGGCGTGAGTTACTCGTTCTAATCACTAACACCGGAGGCTCTGCCTCCGGTGTTGGCTTCGATACTAATACGCGATTAAGCCCGCAACCAACATTGCATTTTAGGGTAACCATCGGCTTGTCCGGCAGGCAGGCACAAGCCATACCAGCTTAACAACGGGTGACCAAAGCCCCCCTGCTCACAAAACGCCGTGATATAAGCAGCTGAACTACCTTTATAACCATCAGGATGAAACAAAAACTCTGGAGGTAACTGCAAGGCCATTAATGCAGCCCAGGACCAGGCAATAGCCGCCATTTCTTCAGCCGCTCCCTGGCCAGCAGATATTCTCACATCATCCTGCAGCAAGTGCCGGCTAGCTGTCGGCATTATCGCAATATGGCCGGCTTCATGCAGCAAATCTCCCGGATTCGCCAGTTGCTCTGGGGCAATACGCAAGCAACCATTTTCAATCTGAACTCCTGGTAAAAAACCCGCCTTTTGCAACGACTGAAACTTCCAGTTAATACCAATAGTGTTGAAAAAATCTAATATTTTACGCAGTTCATCGGTCATCATTACAGTCCCGGTCAATTGATCTGAAAACGAGTAGCTTTATTAGTACTTTTTTCTGTTAGCCTATATTTTTATAAAATAAAGTTAACTAATTAGCCATGTATATTTGCATATGCAGCAGAAACTCAGCGTGTTACCACTCTTTTACTCAAGCTACTGAAGGCGTCAAATAAATGCGTTTGCATAAGGGGCTTAAACCAATCGCCCCGAAATGAAAAGGCCTGATCCACATTACCATGCTGGTACTGGATAACATGGTCAATAATGAACCAAAGGAGTCAGTTTATGCAGGATGAAGTCTTTAGTTGCCCACAGCTGAACAAGCAGCTGCTGGCAAAGTTTTCCAGCGGGATATTACAATGTCAGGGGGCTGATGATGCCAGACCTTTGGTTATTTCACTGCTAAATTCACTTTGCCAACAGCTAAGCCTGGAGTTGCATCCTGATCAATATAAAGATGAAGACTTTACTCTGACTCCTTGCGGTAAAGCTGTATCGCCAACCACTGCAGCCCAATGCGCCGAAGACATTGAACGCAGCCGGGTCTTTATACAAGCTATTTATGCCGCGGTGCAGGAACGACTGACATCAAAACGGCCCATACAGGTTTTGTATGCTGGCACAGGTCCGTTAGGTTGGCTGATATTACCTTTGCTTAGCGTATTCAATGCGCAGCAGCTTCAGGTAACGGCTTTGGATATTCACCCGTTCTCCCTCGACAGCTTTCGTAGTTTATGTAAAACACTTGACCTGGAAGATAGAATTACAGCCTGGGTATGCGCCGATGCAACCGCCTGGCAGCCTGACTCTGGCGTTAGCTATGACATCATCTTGTCTGAAACGATGAATCAGTTTTTAGAACAGGAACCTCAGGTACAAATTTTTGTTCATTTGCAGCGCTACCTGAAAGACGACGGCTGCCTTATCCCACAACAAGTATTGCTGTCGGCAGAACTGGAGTGGCAACACCAGCAACAACTGCGAAAGCATAAATTAGGGCCCGTGTTTTGTTTGGATTTGCAAAGTGCTAAAGCGCTAGCTCAAGGTCAAAACGAGTTGTTACAAAACCAATTACCCTTACCTGAATTTGAACCTGGCCCTGTAGACATTAAATTGTGTACTGAAATTCAGGTATATAAACAGTTTTGTCTGGTAGAAAAGCAAAGCCAGCTAACCTTAGCAAAATATCGTAAGCAACTGTTGATCAAACCCGGCTCTGCACTGGAGTTTAGTTATCAAACCGGGCAACTACCGGTATGGAAATTAAGTTATCAAACTCCGGAATTTGAGTTGGCAGGTAGCGATGATTTAAGCGTCGAAGGACTATTCCATTTCTACCGGTTGTGGCAAAAAATACAGATCAAAAAGTTGAAACGTCCCACTGCATTACCGGCGGACGAATGGTTAGTCGACAGAGCATTGTTAGATTTGGCAGGCTTAGGCCTGCATCCGGGTTTGCAGCTGCTGTATCGCTGCGACAGACTGTCTGAGTTACAACAGGAGATACGCAAGCTCTCACTTAGCGCGAAACAAAAGCAACACATCAACCAACACTTACTCGGCCTCAGTGCTGGTGAGCAACATAAAGAAATACCCTCGGTATTGTCAGAACAACAACTGGCTTTTTGGCAGCAACAGGGGTATCTGGTGATTCCCGGCGTACTAACAGCTGAGCAATGCGCACAAAGCCAAGCCGCTATCTGGCACTATCTTAAAGCTACGCCTGAGCATCCTCACAGCTGGTACCAACATTTAGATTTGTGTGAAAAAATCATGTTGCCGCTGTTTCGTCATCCAGCGTTAGATGCCAACCGCAAAGTGCCCCTGATAAGGCAAGTCTTTGAACAACTTTGGCAAAGAACCGATTTAGTTATGAGCACTGACAGGGTAAGTTTTAACCCGCCACAAACCGCAGAATGGAGATTCCCGGGGCCAGATTTGCATTGGGATATGCCACTTCGTGTTCCTGTTGAGTTTGCAACTCAGGGCTTAATTTATTTAACAGATACCACTGAGCAACAAGGGGCTTTTTGTTGTGTGCCTGGTTTTCATTTACAGGCCGAAGACTGGATAAACAGCCAAAATAAAACGGAGTTTGAGTTACAACAACAGCAATGGGCAGACTGGCCGGTGAAAGCTATTGCTGCCAAAGCAGGAGACTTGATTGTCTGGCATCACGCGTTGCCTCATGGGGCAAGCACAAATACCACAAACACACCGCGCATGGTGCATTACATCAATTGTTACCCGATAAAAAGTGAAGCCTGAATGCAAGAAAAATCAACAATGTACTGGCAGTTGTTGCATAACGAAAGCAGTTAGAACAGCCGCTGCAGCACAGCAAACAACTACTTGCATATTGTTTGGCGCGCGAAATAACCTTAGCGGAACTACAACAAATCGAAGATGGGCTGAATTTGCAGTATCTGGCCATTGCGGCACCAGATTTGAAATCCTGCGATTGAAAAGGTGCTTCGCAGCGCCTTTGCTTTATCTACTGCAACGAATGGTCAATACTGGCATAAACACCCTACTATAACGTGTTACAGAGGCGTCAATGACATTACTTAGTAAGCTAACTCCACTGCAACGTACCGGCGGATTACTGTTGTTAGTCTTCGCGCTAGCCGTTGGAATTTACAGCGGCGTATTACAGCAACGCGTGGTAAACCCAGCACTGGCGCCGTTAGACCAAGAAGCGCAGGCCGCGTTACAGCACAGTTTAGTGCTCAGTAGCGCGTCTTTCGCCACTGCACGCTTAATTGACCGCGGTATTGCTTTTGTTTCTGAAGCTGAAGTGGGCGTAGGCGTTGCCAGTGTCAAACCCGGGCAGTTGTTAAAACCGCTACAAGATATGGCCGTGCGTTACTCTGATTTAATGGTTGTCGCGATGACATCCATTGGCCTGCAGTTGTTTTTATTAGAGTTTGGCAAACTCGCCGCACTGCCGCTGTTTGGTAGCGGTATTGCATTATGTCTGGCGGCAACTTTATTTGGCTCTGTCGGTTGGCGTAAAACAAGTACTTACTTACTGCGTATTTTTATCGCGTTGCTACTGCTAATCCGGATTGGTGTGCCGCTGGCAGCTTTTGGCGTTTCTGCATTGTCTGACTGGGTATTGATGCCGCAACGCATTGCTGCTGAGGCGGCACTCAGTGGTGAAACCCGTGCCTTGCAACGGTTAGACCAACCCTTGCAAAGCAACGAAGAAGGCTCACTTAGCTGGCTACGGCAAATGGCAACCCAAGCCAACGATATGTTTGCGGCTGTAAAAAGCTTTTCCGATGAAATGGTAGAAAAGCTGATTCAACTTATCGTGGTGTATAGCCTGCAAACCCTGGTATTTCCGTTATTGTCATTGTGGATTTTGTGGCATTTAGGCCGCTGGTTTGTTCGTCGACCCGTGCTTTTAATGCCGTCACAGCCCTGGCATACATCGCAAGCTACACCCTAAAGCGCTGTACCAGCGTATTTAAACGCCGTTCCAGCTCAGTGAGATCTCCGGTAGACGTTGCCAACTCTGATGCATTGTTGGCAGCTTGATCAGCTAGCTGCGCTATTTCATGAATACTACGGCTAATGTCTGCAGCTACTGCAGTTTGTTGCTCAGCGGCAGTAGCAATTTGAATATTCATCTGTGTTATTGTACTGACTGACTTAGTAATGGTTTGCAACGATTCACTGGCATTGTCCGCTTGTTTTACCGTTTGCAATGATTGCTCACGGCCCCGCTGCATTACCAATACAGCCTCTTTGGTGCCTTGCTGAAACACATCAATCATTTGCTGAATTTCATTGGTACTTTGCTGCGTGCGCGTGGCTAAGGTACGAACTTCATCTGCTACCACGGCAAACCCCCGTCCTTGCTCACCTGCCCTTGCTGCCTCTATGGCCGCATTAAGTGCCAACAAGTTAGTTTGTTCCGCAATACCACGAATCACGTTTACCACCGAACCAATCTGATCAGCATTGGCACCCAACTTTTCTATAGTATCACCGGCAGAATTTACTTCTGCCGCTAATTTATTTATTGAGCTAATGGTTTGCGCCACACTTTGCTGGCCGCCGACCGCTTCTTTATCAGCATCTTGCGCCGCCGTCGCAGCTAAACCGGCACTGCTGGCGACCTCCTGTACCGCCGTAGACATTTGATATACTGCTGCCGCCACCTGCGTAGTTTCCGCTTTTTGCGTCCCTGCGTCTTTATCGGTCAGGCTGACAATTTGCTGCATCGTTGACGCTGTATTACTAAGCGCTAACACCGCCTGTTTAACTTCACTAACCAACTGCTGAATTTTTTGCGCAAATTCATTAAACCCTCGCGCCACTTCGCCAACTTCGTCAGTAGTTTCAATCTGCAAACGCTGGGTTAAATCGCCTTCACCCTGACCGATATTGATCAGCGCCGATGACGCTTTTTGTAGCGGCTGCACCACTAAATTAGCAACGAATAGCGCCAGCAACACCACTAATATTAACATCACCACCGCGCCAGCAATCATCAATAACAAAGTATCGCGGATCCGCTCTGTAATTTGTCCTTCCTTCTCCACCAGCCGACGTTCAATATCATCGATATAAAAACCAGACCCAATAATCCATCGATTATTTAACATTGCCGCAGCATAGCCCAGTTTTGGCGTTAAGCCACCCCGGGTTTTTTCATCCCACATATAGGTAACAAAGCCGCCACCTTTTTTACCCGCATCAATGAGCTCCCGAATAAGTAACACACCGTTAGGGTCTTTTAAGTCAATGAGGTTACGGCCTTCCAACGCAGCATTGGAACCATGCACAATATTGATACCGTTAAGATCATAAACAAACATATAACCATCATCGCTGAACTTCATCGAGCGGATAACTGACTTTGCGGCATCAAGCTGTTCTGCATCAGGTGTACTCTCCAACAAAAAAGGTGCAACCGCACTAATAGCGATGGCCACATGATGCTGAAGCGCGTCTTGTTTTTCTTGCATCATATCAGCACGAAATTGGCTTATTTCCTCCTCTCCCATAACACGCATTTGGCTGTAAATCAGCAGCATTAGCGCTAGCACTATCGCTAACATTGGGAGCACTGCGAGCAATAACATTTTGTTTTTTAGTGAAAAATTCAACATACACCCCCCTGGGAATGTAACAAACACCGTACTATAAATTACAGCATAGTGTAATCATGCCCAAAAGACAGTGGTATGCGACTATAGTGGGGTAACAGCAACCTCACGAGGTTGCATACGTATGCAGCAGAAATCTGCCTGCAAGCTGTAATACACTCAGTGGTTAAGTATAAAAATAACACTATACAGGGTAGATTTATGCGTAAAACCGCCACCATATTGATGCTAAGTGTCGCCTCCAGCCTGCTGCTGTCGTGTGGCCAGGCACCACAGCAAAGCACACCAGCAGATGAGGAACGCACTGTGACGCCAACCACAACTGGCTCAAAGGTAGTGGTATATCAAGTGTTTACCCGTTTATTTGGCAACAAGAACACCACCAACGCCCCTTGGGGTACACTACAACAAAATGGCGTAGGTAAGTTTGCTGACTTCACGCCTGAAGCTTTAAATGCGATTAAAGCCATGGGTGTGAGCCATATTTGGTACACCGGCGTACCACACCACGTATTAGTGCAAGATTACACCGCTTTTGGCATTAGCAACGACGACCCGGATGTGATTAAAGGCCGCGCGGGTTCACCCTATGCAGTAAAAGACTATTACAACGTTAACCCGGATTTAGCCCTCGACCCGGCCAACCGGCTGGCAGAATTTGAACAGTTAATTGCCCGTACTCATCAGCACGATATGAAAGTGCTGATTGATATTGTGCCAAACCATGTCGCCCGTGCGTACCAATCAGTGTCTACCCCTGATGGGGTAGCTGATTTTGGCGCCAACGATGACACCAGCGTAGCCTATGCCCGCGACAACAACTTTTACTATGTCCCCGTTCAGGCGTTTAGCGTGCCACAGTGGCCCGCAGACTATAAGGTACTGGGCGGTGAAGCGCACCCGGCCGTTGACGGCAAGTTTAACGAAGTGCCCGCAAAGTGGACAGGCAATGGCTCGCGCGCCGCACAGCCCGCGTTTGATGACTGGTACGAAACGGTAAAAATTAACTATGGTGTAAAACCAGATGGTAGCTTCGACTTCACGCAACTGCCCGCAGATTACGCAAACAAAGACTGGCCAGCGCACTATGCGTTTTGGCAAGGCAAAACCGTGCCAGATTCCTGGCTTAAGTTTCGCGACATTACCCTATATTGGCTGGCTAAGGGCGTAGATGGCTTTCGCTACGACATGGCAGAAATGGTACCCGTTGAATTTTGGAGCTATTTAAACTCACATATTAAGCAAACCAACCCCGACGCCTTTCTGTTGGCTGAGGTGTATCAGCCCCATTTATACCGTGACTATATTCGCTTAGGCAAAATGGACTACCTGTACGACAAAGTGGAGTTTTACGATAGCTTAAAACGGGTGATGCAAGGCAAGGGCCCGACGTCGGCATTGGTTGAAACGCAACAGCGTATGGCCGACATTGAGCACCACATGTTGCACTTTTTAGAAAACCACGACGAGCAGCGTATAGCCAGCCCGGAATTTGCTGGGGATGCCCGTAAAGGCATGCCGGCGATGGTCGTGTCAGCAACCATTAGCACGTCGCCTACCATGCTGTATTTTGGCCAGCATGTCGGCGAGCCAGCGGCTACCGACGCTGGCTTTGGCAAGGCCAGCCGCACCACCATTTTTGATTACTGGGGTGAGCCACAACATCAAGCGTGGATGAACGACGGCAAATTTGATGGTGGTGCACTGTCTGCTGAAGCGCTGGCACTGCATAATTTTTATCAATCCTTGCTTAGCTTTACTGTCAGTGCACCGGCGTTAATGGGTGACTATGTTGAGCTACACAGTAGTAACCTTGCCAACAACACTGCCTATAGCGAACAGCAACTGGCATTTGCCCGTTACAACAACGAGCAACGCTTAGTTATCGTCAGTAACTTTAATGCGCAGCAATCCAGTCAGTTTGACTTACATATTCCCGCCACGCTTATGACAAACTGGCAGTTGGCCGATGGCCAATACCCATTACACGACAAGCTAAATGACGCAGCCTATACCCTGCAGGTAACAGACGGCGTAGGTAAGGTTGCGCTGCAACTGGCGCCATTAGCATCAGTAATTTTGGAGCTTTAACATGCGGTTACTTTTTGTTTTACTGGCACTGTGCTGCTCTGGTGCAACACTAGCCGCGCAATACCAACAGCATAGCCTGAACGGTAATCAGCTGAGTATTAATACCGATGAAGGTCAACTAAGCCTGACCTTCTTTCAAAGCGATGTGGTAGAAGCCTTTTATCAGCCCACCGGCGTAAAACAGCTACCGTCGTTTTCTATTAGCCGGCAGCCTGAGCCTGTAACACTGAATATCAGTGAAACAGCCAGCCAGTTAACCCTGGCCAGCGACAACTTAACGGTAAAAATAGATAAAGCGCCCATTAAGCTAAGTTATTATCGCGCCGGTAAGTTACTCCTCAGCGAAGAGCAAGGCTATGTACAGCAACCAGAGCAACAAAGCCATGGCTTTCGTTTTATGCTATCGCCGGACGAAAAACTGCTAGGTGGTGGCCAACGGGTATTAGGCATGAACCGGCGCGGCGAGAAGTTTCCGTTGTATAACAAAGCGCACTATGGTTACAGCACCCAGTCCAGCCAAATGTACTTTAGCCTGCCATTGTTAATATCTAGCAATAAGTACATGTTATTGTTTGATAATTCAGCAAAAGGCGAAGCAGATCTAGGCCACAGCAAAGCCGATGTACTGCAGTTTAGCGCCGAAGGAGGCCGCAGTAGCTACGTTGTTGTCGCCGCAGACAGCTACCCCGAACTAGTAACCAACTACACCAGCTTAACCGGCCGCCAACCACTACCTGCACGTTGGACCTTAGGCAACTATGCCTCACGCTTTGGTTACCGCACGGAAACTGAAGCCCGCGACGTGGTAAAAAAATTCCGTGATTTAAAGCTGCCACTGGATGCCATTGTGCTGGACCTATACTGGTTTGGCCCGGATATTAAAGGCCATATGGGTAATTTAGCCTGGGATCTCAATGCGTTTCCCAAGCCAGAACAAATGCTGGCCGACTTTACCGCCGACGGCGTTAATACCATTTTGGTTACTGAGCCCTTTGTGCTAACCAGCTCAAAGCGCTGGCAAGAAGCCGTAGCTGCAGGGGCTATTGCACCGGGCTTAGATGGCAAGCCTAAAACTTTTGATTTCTATTTTGGCAACACCGGCTTAATTGATGTGTTTAACCCTAAGGCCCGCGACTGGTTTTGGCCAATTTATCAGGGCTTAGCTGAGCAAGGTGTGGCAGGCGTTTGGGGCGACTTAGGTGAACCAGAAGTACACCCGGACGATACCGTGCACGCCATAGGCATGGCCAACGAGGTACACAACGCGTATGGCCATCAATGGGCTGACATGGTGTATAGCGGTATGCGACAGCATTTCCCCGCGCAACGGCCCTTTATTATGATGCGTGCAGGTAACGCCGGTAGCCAACGCTTTGGCATGGTGCCCTGGACTGGCGACGTTGAGCGCAGTTGGGGTGGCCTTAAACCTCAGATTGAACTGGCGCTAACCATGGGGTTATCCGGCTTTGGCTATATTCATTCTGACTTAGGTGGCTTCGCCGGGGGCGAACAATTTGATGCTGAATTATATATCCGCTGGCTGCAGTATGGGGTATTTCAGCCGGTATTTCGCCCACATGCCCAGGAGCATATCGCGCCGGAAATGGTGTTTCACGATAAGCACACCATTGACACACTGCGGCCCTGGTTAAACCTGCGCTATCAGTTATTGCCCTACAACTATACCCTGGCGTACCAAAACAGTACCACTGGTATGCCGCTAATGCGCCCGCTGTTTTTTATGGCCGACGATTTAGCAAATATCACCGATTTAATGGAAGAAAAAAACAGCTACCTGTGGGGCGACGCCTTCTTAGTTGCACCGGTAACAGAACCCGGCGTAACAAGCTGGCCAGTGCAGTTACCCGGTGGTGTATGGTTTGACTATTTCTCTGGCCAGCGCTATGCCGGTGCTAACAAAGTGGAGCTGCCGGTAACACTGGATACGATACCCGTGCTGGTGAAAGCTGGTAGCTTTGTGCCGATGGCACCACTGGTACAAACAACGCGTGATTACTCCAGCAAAAAGCTGACGCTACATTACTACGCCGATGCCAGCGTAAACTGCGCCAAAGGCGAAATGTATGAAGACGATGGCAAAACACCAGACGCCGTAGCGAAAGGCCAGTTTGAGCTGCTGAATTTTTACTATCTGCAGCAAGATGAACAGCAAAAGTTTGAACTGCGCCGCAGTGGTGACTATGCCGGCAAACCTGAAAGCCGCGAACTCACACTGGTGGTACACAACCAAACCGCCACACCAGAGCATATCAGCGTTGATGGCCGTTATATTCAGTTGGTACCGCAGCAAGCGCGCTTTAACCGTATGCAAAATGTGGCTTGGTATGATAAGGCCAACCGTCAGCTTAAGGTAAAACTGGATTGGCAGGCAGACAAAGTGCAACTCCTTGTACAAAAGTAAAATACTACAACAGTGAGCTTGTCGTCTGGCGAACCAGGCTAATATTTATTATGAGAGAGCCGGATTATTCCAAACCAACGTTAAAGCCCGGGATGGACTGCAACGAACCCATGGATGGGTTCACAGCGTGTTGGCACGAATAAACCGGTTTGTTTAGCCTAAAGCCAGTGTATAGGCTGATATCTGTGAATATTTCCATTACAATTAACTGCTTAAACAGCCATATGGATCCTTTACGTGTACAGCGCCGACTTCACGCAAAAACGCAAATTTATCGTTAAACTGGGCAAAATGCTGCATAAATACGGCACACCGGCTTATCGGCTTGAAGCTCACCTGCACGAGCTTGCGCTGCACCTTGATGTGAAGGCGTCCTATATTATTTCACCTACGGCCATGATCTTCGTTATTTGGACAGAAGGCCATGAGCAAGAATATACCCAAGCCGTGCGGGTTGAACCGGGCGGCATGGATTTAGGCGCACTATCGCGCACTGACGAGCTGGTTGACCAACTGTTGCAAGGCAAAGTAAGCATAAATGAAGCTGATGCGCTGCTTGATGCCATAGATGCGCGCCCCAACCCCTATGGCAAATTACCCACGGCACTTGCCATGATGATGTCAGGCGGGGCTTTTGCCATGCTAATGGCCACCAGTTGGAATGACGTATTGTGGGCGTCTTTGCTGTCGCTTTTAGTCTACGGATTTATGCTGTGGTCCGAACGCTCGCCCCGGTTAGCGCACATGTTAGAACCGCTGGTTGCCTTGTCTGCAGCACTGGCTGCCTGTGCCATTAGCCGTTATATCGACCCCGGTATTAATATTCGTTTAGTGGTGCTGTCCGCCATTATTGCGTTTATTCCCGGCTTGGCCCTAACGCTGGGCTTTGCCGAACTCGCCGCGCGCCATTTGGTGTCAGGCAATGCCCGTATTATGGACGCCATGATGCTGCTATTTAAGCTGTATTTTGGCGCCTTTGTCGGTATCGCTATTGGTTTTGCCCTATTTGGTCAGGTCGACTTTGTTAAACCAGAGCCAATATCACGTGACTTTGCCTGGCTAGCTATTGGCATTCTTGGCATCTCGCTAATGATTTTATTTAAAAGCCGTCCCAAGTACACCCTGTGGTCTTTGGCATCAGGCTTTATTGCCTATGCGGTAAGTGTGCAAGGCGCCGCATGGTTTGACTACACCATAGGCGCTTTTCTTGGGGCTTTCGCTGTAGGCATTTACAGTAACCTGTTTACCCGCTTAGCCAAAGCGCCAGCCGTTATTGTCGCTATGCATGGTCTTATTGTGTTGGTGCCGGGCAGTAAAACCTACATTGGCTTAAATTCGCTTATTTCAGGCCAGGACTTTGTGGTATCAACCGGGGTGGGCCAACAAACCTTCTTAATCTTTATGTCACTGGTCGCCGGGCTAATATTTGCCAACGTCGCCTTACCGCCAAAGAAAAGCCTGTAATTAATCGAACTACCGCTAGCATATTGTGATGGCTTAATCGCTGCCGGCTAGCGGGTCAAACCCACACTGTTTGGCCAATACCTCGCCAATAAACACCCCGCAAAAAACACAAATTGCACACCTAAAGTTAAAATATTTACTTTTTATCAACTTTTATCATTGCATTAACGCCCATCGGAACTTAACGTTTTACTCTTCCCTTTTGCAGGGTTTAGTAAAAACCACCTTTATATCAAGGAGAGCCAAGATGGTTAAAAGACGTCGTGAACTTACACCTAGCTGGTTGTATCGCAGAGTAGGCACCGATACCGTCTATGCACGCGACCGGGCGGGTCGCTATTTATGTTACCGCCTAAACGGCCAGCAAGTACGACAAACCGGCACGGGCATTACCAGTCTGGGGCCCATTTATGGCCGGGTAGATTTTAGTAACAGTAGACGCTTTACCGGCCGCACCCGAAATCAAGGCGCACTGGCGGTGGCTTACAATACCAGTGTTCACAGAATAAGCAGCGGCTGGACGCCACTTCCGCAAACCCGCCCTACCTCCCGCCGCCAAACCAATCAAGGAATGAGCCCCTGCATGCTAGCGCTGACCGGAACGGCTCGCTCCGCCACGAGTTACGCCATTTGGTACGACGGCAATCATCCGCAACGGGGCATAAAAACCACATTGCAGTGGGAATGGTGTCATCTTCTGGCTCATTCCATGGCAGGAGCTGACAACCAGACGAATATTGTCGCTGCGGTTAAAGGTAACAACTCTGAGCAATTGGCGATTGAAAGTGCACTGCAGATGTATCGTTGTGAGAATATGTTCGAAATGAATATTTCAGCGGCGTGTATCGATAATTTACACGGTCGTCACTTGGGCAATGTGATTAAATATGAAATTCGCTGTCGCCATGGCGGCAACAATTATGTGCAATACCTAGACTGCCTGAATGCACCAAGGCCGTCAGCAATTCATTACTACAACATATTAGAAAGCGTGGCGTTATGGGCTAATCGCAAACTGGAAGCTGTATCCAACCAAATGCATAATAATAGTGTTTCCGCTTCAGAACGCCGTTTAGTGTTAAATTACATCAATGATGATGTTTAAATCTGACACCGCTGTGTAATGATCTAAAGAGCCATAGTCAGCCATCACACTGTTAGCTGACTATGGCACTACAACTGGTCAGGGCCGTTATTGAATACGTATGCAATACCATGGTTTGGCTTGCTACACACTGCTTCGATACTCTAGGGTTAAACCTTTGTTACTGTATCGGAAAAATTATGCGCCTGTTTTCTGCCCTGTGTCCGCTGTTTGCCGTTATAACCAGCTTATCTTTGTCCGCCGCCACCTTAAGTGTGACATCACCAGATGGCAATATCGAACTGATACTAGACGACACCCACCTTAGCTATCAGGTGCAGTTTCACGGCCAACAGGTAATAGCGCCTTCTGCACTGGGCTTTCGTTTTCTGCAGCTACCAGCGCTGGGGGAAGGCTATAAAATTACCGGCCATAGCCGCAATAGCGTGAACCAAAACTGGCAGCAGCCGTGGGGCGAACGTGCAACGGTACTAGACCAGCATAACGAATTAGCAGTAACGCTTAAGCACCCAGAGCGCAAAGCGCCTTTTACCCTCCGCGTTAAGCTGTTTAACGACGGCCTGGGCTTTCGCTACGAAGTACCGCAGCAAGGCGTAGCTAAGCTGGACATTATTGATGAGCTAACGGAATTTCGTATTAGCGACAGCAAACAAAGCACCGCCTGGTGGATACCTGGCCGCGGCTGGAACCGCTATGAAATGCTGTATCGCACTACAGCGCTAAACGAAGTCGACCGCGCCCATACGCCCTTTACCTTTAAACTGCCAAGCGGCGTGCATCTTAGTATTCATGAAGCAGCGTTGGTCGATTTTGCTGCCATGGTGTTGGATCAGCAACGCGACGGCGTACTTAAAAGCGATTTAACACCCTGGTCAGACGGTATTCGGGTAAAAACCAACGGCAGCTTTACCACGCCATGGCGCACTATCCAAATCGCCAATAATGCCGTTGGCCTGATAAATTCTGACCTTATATTAAATTTGAACGAGCCAAATAAACTTGGCGACGTTTCCTGGGTAAAACCGGGTAAATATGCTGGCATCTGGTGGGGTATGCACCTAGCGACCCAAACCTGGGGCAGCGGGCCTAAGCACGGCGCCACCACTGAGAATACTAAACAGTATATCGACTTTGCTGCCAAAAATGGTTTCGATGGCGTATTAGTGGAAGGTTGGAATATCGGTTGGGACGGCGAGTGGTTTTTAAACGGCGCGGTATTTAACTTTACTAAGCCCTACGCTGATTTTGACCTGGCCGAGGTTACAGCTTACGGTGCATCAAAAGGCGTGAAGCTGGTGGGCCACCATGAAACCTCGGGTCATATCAGCAATTATGAAGCGCAAATAGCAAATGCCTACGACTTATATGCCAAACATGGCATTAGCCAAATAAAAACCGGCTATGTTGCCGACGGCGGCCAGGCGACACGAATAGATGAAAACGGTATAGAGCGCAAAGAGTGGCACGACGGCCAGTTGATGGTAAACCATTATCTGTATTCAGTGACTGAAGCAGCCAAACGGCAGATCAGCATTAATACCCATGAACCCATCAAAGACACCGGCCTGCGCCGCACCTACCCGAACTGGCTTAGCCGCGAAGGCGCCCGTGGCCAGGAATATAACGCCTGGGGCTCACCACCGAACCCACCAGAGCATACGGCCATGCTACCGTTTACCCGGATGTTATCCGGCCCGATGGACTTCACGCCCGGCATTTTTAATTTGGCTTATAACGGGCTGGATGCAGAAAACCGCGTGCAAACCACACTAGCCAAACAGTTAGCATTATATGTGGTGCTGTACAGCCCCATTCAGATGGTGGCCGACTTACCCGAGCATTACGACGCCCACCCTGCTGCGTTTCAGTTTATTAAAGACGTACCCTCCGACTGGGCACAAAGCAAAGCACTGCAAGGCGAAGTCGGCGATTTTGTGGTATTCGCCCGCCAGGATAAACACAGCGATGACTGGTATGTTGGCGCGCTTACCGACGAAAAGCCCCGCACTGTTACGGTAAAACTGGACTTTTTACCGGCTGGTAAACGCTTTAGCGCGCAAATTTACCGCGATGGTAAAGACGCCGACTGGCGTACTAAACCGTACGAGATGATTATCGAGCAGCAAAGCGTAACCGCCAACGACAGCTTAACTTTACCAGTCGCCAGCAGCGGCGGCGCCGCCATCCGCTTTAAAGCAGAAAACTAAACCCACGCAAAACGTTCTACAAAGCGCTGAAAATCAGCGCTTTTTTCGTTAATCAACACACCGCAAGTTTGCCCCCACTTTCAACACCCATTTTATGCTTCGACCAGGTAAGATGTAGTTGATTTAGTGAAAAATATTAGCTAGTTTAACAAAATGTAAATACTGGATATAAAGAAAATTTCCGTGTGAAAATAGGGACACCTCATGACCAAAAATGAAGTTGAAGCTCATTTGCTTTTTAATAAAATGCAAAGAAAAGAAGCAATATTAGAGGAGTTTGAAAGGCTTCGTCCAAATTGGAAAGGCAGTGTAATCAGATTTGCTAGCATGGTTTTAGGTATAGCATTTTTAATCTTGATGTACCCAGAAATCATGCAGCAGCCTGTATTGTATGTTTTTTTAATACTTATTTTTGGTATGAGTGCCGAATTGCATGCAGAAAGCAAAAAAATCAATAAGCGTATAGATGCGTTGCACAGGTTGTTAAACGATGATGTATGACAAGGCGCTATTGTCGCCCCAAAGCTTTGCGTTAGCTGTGTTTCGGCCTCAAATCACATAAGGAAGATAAAATGAAAATTAAGGCAAGTTTACTGGTTACTACTTTACTGGCGTCGGTGTCATGCTTCGCGGCTGATACTTACCAAGTATCCACGTCTGTGTACTCTCAGGGCAAACTGGTTGCTTCTCCAACCATGGTAGTTGAGGCAGATAAAATGGGCTCAATCACTATGGATAATGGCTTCAGCTATAACCTTACAGTTAAACCAAACCAAGATGAAACCGCAGGTATTGTTGCTGCAGTTACCGTTGGTGATAGTACGATGAATCCTTCATTTACTGTTGCCTACGGTAAAGAGGCAACAATGGAAATTGGTGCTCAAAAACTGACGCTACTGGTAAATAAGGTTGGCAGCTAACAAGTTACTAAATTTCGTTCCGGCCACTAACATCGTGGCCTCCACGGGACTGGAATCGCGAGTTGCTCACGTGAGTGGCGGGCGTTATAGCTAATTAAGATCTAGTCTTATAGACAACACTACAAGCCATCTTTCTAGCTTATAACCTTGCTGTTACGCAGGACAAGTATTCGATGATTACGTTATTCGCCCAGGCGATTGTTACTCTAACTGGGGTTTTTCTTCTTTGCCTGGCAGTGGCTTCGGTATTCAGGCCACGGCTAGCGGCACATTTTCTGAATGGGTTTGCCAACTCTGCGCGGGCACATTACAGCGAAATCAGCCTAAGGCTGCTTGTTGGTGCGGCCCTTATACTGGCAGCCCCAAGCATGCATTTCTCCTACGTATTTAAGCTGTTTGGCTGGTTGATTGTTGTTACTAGTATGGTATTACTGCTATTGCCATGGCGTTGGCACCAGCGCTTTGCCCAAACTGTACTGCCACCACTCACCAAGCAGGTGTGGCTGTTTGCTCTGCTTTCACTACCCCTTAGTGTTGCACTTCTTTACGCTGTTCTATTTTAAATACTGGTGATTGCTACTTAATTCCTTACGCTAGACGCGATGATGTTTGTTACCTACGAGGAAAACTAGTTGCCCGGCTGAGTTTAAGCAAATTGAACTGCTGATTGAAAAAGCTTATTAGCTTCCACTACCGCCACACAAACTGCCATTTCCCTGCGTTACCGCCACTAAACGTTATCTGCTATAACCACTCACGTTTGGTGTTATAGTTTTGCCAGACTGATCCGGCATAAGGCCCTAACATGCACGTAGATAAAGCGAAAAAACGTATCGCCAAACTTATCAACAAAGGCTTTGGCGGTTACCCACAAATTGAATTGGCCTACTTTGGTGCTACTGAAGATTGTGCTACTGAAGTGGTAGTTAGTTTTGTCTTAACTGAAGGCGACGCACCGCAGCAACAGCGCTTTACCAGCACGCAAGATGTGCGCAACGATGAAACCATTCAATCAGTACTAATTAAAATTATCGACCGCGCTAACGCTGGCACAGTAACAGAAGTAGCTGGCGTTGCTTTACCACAAAAAAACATTCTATAGTGTATTTGGCAGTAAAACATTGGAGCATTAGCGAGATGAAGCCTGCGTTAAAAGCCCTGTCTGAACTCATCGCTAAAGCGAACGATAGGTTTTATGCAAAACACCCAAAAGTACATACAGTAATGGGTATTATGGATAAAGCCTTGCGTAATCAAGGTGTGGCTGCCGATGCTATAACACTTGATTGTTCAGCACTTGACCGGAAAATTGTATTCTTATTGCCTGACAGCAGCCCTGACAGGTTTACAGTTGCCATTGGTAATAAAGCTGGTGACATTCACAGTAGCTCTGAACATGATAGGCCTGAACTCACGGTAAGCCAGATTGTCAGTCTATTAGAAACGCACCTACTAAGCGATAATGCTTAAGTTTGAGTGACTTAAACTAACACAACTATAGAGTTAACATGATCGACTTTAACAATAAAACAGTGTTTAAGCTAAAACAAAACCCCGAGTATGCCGAAAAAGTTAGCAGCTTGCTGCTTGGTGATGAAAGCATTGTCGACAGCTACAGTTCAATGCGTGACGGCGTGGTGTTTACCACTAAACGCATCATAGCCGTAAACGTGCAAGGCCTTACTGGCAGTAAAAAAGACTTCACTTCAATGCCTTACAAAAATATTGTCGCTTATTCAGTAGAAACCTCTGGTACCTTTGATCTGGATTCAGAACTGGAGCTGTATTTCTCTGCCATTGGCAAGGTGCGGTTTGAATTCAGTGGCAAAACAGCGATTATCGAAATATCAAAGCATATTTCACAGCATGCTTTGTATTAATAGATTTGTTTTGCGTCAGAGACTAACAAGGTAAACCATGCCTTTATTATTTTCCTACGGCACATTGCAACAACGTGAAGTGCAACTGGCTAATTTTGGCCGCGAGTTAAACGGCAGCAAAGACTTACTGCAAGGCTATATCGTAGCTGAAATAGAAATTACCGACGCGCGTGTGTTGCGTGAGAGTGGTAAAGCTATGCATCCTATTTTGCGTTACAGCGGTAATATTGCCAATGAGGTGAGCGGTACCGTATTCAATTTAACGGATGCGGAATTGGCGCAAGCAGATGACTACGAAGTTGAAGCGTATGTACGTATTCAAGTCACATTACAATCTGGCACCCAGTGCTGGATTTATGCTGCAGCTATATAAGCCTTAATTTCCTCCTCAACTGCAACCCGGCTAGACTTAGGACTTAATTTAAAAGGAGTTGAACCGGCAGGAAAACTTGAAGCGTCTGGCAGCTTTAATGCCATGTGCAGCCACCGCATACGCTTAACCTGTGCAACGGATATTGATGATCACGTTAAGCATTGGCTGGCAGAGGCTTATAAACGCAGCTAAGCTGGCTAAACAATTCCAGTAAGGAGAGATAAAAATGGATCTGGGTGCATTTTCTGTCAGCTTAACGGTTAAAGATATTGCCGCTTCCAAAGCCTTTTACGAAAAGCTCGGATTTACTTACAAAGGTGGCGACCAAAGCCAGGGCTGGCTAGTGCTGAAAAATGGCACTACGGTTATCGGTTTATTTCAAGGCATGTTCGATAAGAATATTCTTACCTTTAATCCGGGCTGGGACAGCAACGCGCAACACCTGGCTGAATTTACCGATGTACGCGATATTCAAAAACAGCTACAAGAGCAAGGTATTACGCTGGCAGTAGCCGCAGATGCCAACAGCAGCGGCCCTGCGCATATTGTGCTGGAAGACCCGGACGGCAACCAGATTATGCTGGATCAGCATCGCTAAAAAACAACAAAGGCGCCCAAGGGCGCCTTTGTTAATATAGCGGGATGTTATTTCGCTGTGACAGTGTCTGGTTCTTTCACCAACCACACCGACAGTGCGCCCAGCACCATGGCAGCACCGGCCAGCATCACAATATAGACGGCATGGTTTTCAAACACGGAGCCTAAAATCCAGCCAGCAATTAAACCTGAGATAATCTGTGGCGCAGCAATGGTAAAGTTAAATATGCCCATGTACACACCGGTTTTCTCTGGCGGTAACGCGCCAGCGAGTATTGCATAAGGCATCGCCAAAATTGCCGCCCAGGCGATACCTACACCTATCATGGGCAGCATCAAACCTAACGCGCCTTTGGGGATTTCTACCTGGGTGATAAGCAAGTTAACGTGCGTCATGCTGGGATCGGTAAACAGCACAAAGCTTAAGTAGCCTAAACCGCCGGCTAACAACGACATGGAGTAGACAAACTTACGGCCAAACAGGTTAGCCAGTTTAGCCATGACCAAGGAGAACAGCACAGCAAACAGCGAGTAACCAGCGTATAAAATACCTACCCAGTCCCCTGCTGCGCCTTTAGCTGCAGCAATATGCGCCGGTACACCGCCCATTTGCGCAATGTAGCTGCCATCGTACCATTCTACGCCCACACCCCAGGTGTTTTGCGCAATAGCGGCGGGAAAGTAAGTCCACATAATAAACAGCGCAAACCAGGAGAAAAACTGCACCAATGCCAACTGTTTCATTATGCGCGGCATGCTTTTCATTGTTTGCCAGAAATCACTGAGTTTTTCAGTTAACGAACGTGATTGGCGTACCTGCTCTGCCAGCGCTTGTGCCTCTGAATCCAGGCCTTTATAAGCATAATATTGTTCTGGCGCGTATTCTTTGGTGCGAAACACTGTCCATAACACACTGCCTAACAGCACTGTTGCGCCGATGTAAAACGCCCACACTACCGAGGGCGCCACCTCACCGGCTTTAGAGGCGTTCTCCAGCCCGACGACGTTAGTCAGTACAAACGGCAAAATAGAGCCAAACACCGCACCGATATTGATCAGCAACGTTTGTACCGAGTAACCCAGGTTGCGCTGCTCCGCCGGCACCATGTCCGATACCAAGGATCGAAACGGTTGAAAGGTAACGTTAAACGCCGCGTCTTTAATGGCAAAGATCACCAGACCAAACAACATTGGCGGAATAAACGCCACCATCATTGACGCGTTAGGTAACAACACCATCGCTGCAGCCGCCACAATGGCACCACCAAGCATAAAGGGTAAGCGTCTGCCCAGTTTGTTCCAGGTTCGGTCTGAGGCAGCGCCCACAATAGGTTGAACCAGCAGCCCCATGATAGGTGCAGCCAACCAGAATAACGACAGGGACGACAAGTCAGCACCTAAGTCTGACAAGATGCGGCTAACGTTACCATTTTGCAGTGCAAAGCCTATTTGAACCCCTAAAAAGCCGAAACTGAGGTTCCAGATCTGCCAGAAGGATAACTTAGGTTGTTTCATTACTCGTCCCCGGATATTTTTATTATGATATGAAACCGTATTTGTTTGCCTAAGCTACACGATAGCAGCCATTTTGCGCAAAACTGTGCATACGTATTCATCTTGTTGTTGCACTGTTTTGGCGTTATTACGAACAATAAGCAAGCATAGCAGCACGGCGTTGCAGCGCTATGGTGCAACATAGAAAATACAAACGGGGATGCAATGAAAGCCTTTACTTTAAGCGCACTGGCATTGTCTTTATTGTTGGCGGGTTGTAAACCAGCGCCACAAAATGATGGTAACCAAGCAAACAACATAACACCTTCGACAGCGGCACAGCATAGCCATTCCAGCACATTACAAAGTGAAGCCTGGTGGCAAAACGCCGTGTTTTATCAAATTTGGCCGCGCAGCTTTTATGATACCAACGGCGACGGCCATGGTGATTTTAACGGCATGACCGCTAAGCTGCCCTATTTACAGGAGTTGGGGGTAAATGCACTGTGGCTAACGCCAATGTTTGAAGCGCCGTCCTACCATGGTTATGACTTTACCGAGTTTTATCAGGTAGAAAGTGACTATGGCAGCATGCCCGAATTTGAAGCCTTTATTCAGGCAGCGGATGCCAAAGGCATGAAAGTGATTCTGGATTTAGTGATTAACCATATCTCTAGTGAACATGACTGGTTTAAGCGCTCAGCAGCCGGAGAAGCACCGTATAAAGATTACTTTATTTGGCGCGACGATATGCCAGCAGCCGGCAGCGGCTGGGGCCACGCCTGGAGCAATAACGACAACCCTGAAGCTGTATGGCACTACAACGACACGCGTAAAGCTTATTATTATGCTGCCTTTGGCGCCAGCCAGCCCGATGTTAACCTGCGCCACCCCGATGTAATAGCTGAAATGAAAAAAATGGCCAAATTCTGGCTGGATAAAGGCGTTGCCGGTTTTCGCCTAGACGCAGTGCGCTTTGCCATGGAAGGTGGCCCGGATGCTCAAGCCGACACAGCCGAAACCATTGCCTATTGGCAGGATTTTAACCAGTTTGTCAAAAGCGTAAACCCACAAGCCTATTTAGTTGGCGAAGCCTGGGTAGATATTCCTGTTGCAGCGCGTTACTTCGGCGACGGCACCGGTTTAGACCAGGGTTTTGATTTTGAAGTGGGCTACAAAATTTTGGGATTATTAAAACCCGATGCCAGCGGCGAAGCACAGTTTGGTACTATGCAGTCTAATGCACAAAAAACTGCTGATGCCTCGGTACTACAGCAGAATGTGCAGCAACGTGCTGATTCTGTCGCACCGCTTAGCTTTTTTGCGCCGTTTTTAACCAACCACGATCAAGAGCGTATTGCCTACCAGCTTAAGCAAGATAACGCCAAAGCCAAGTTAGCCGCAGCCATGCTGTTCAGCTCACCCGGCACGCCGTACATTTATTACGGTGAAGAAATTGGCTTAACCCAGGACCGTAGCGGCCACGACGTGTTTAAACGTGCACCCATGCTGTGGGATAACACCCAGCAAGCCGGCTTTACCCAAAGCGCGAATAGCTGGGTGGAGCAATTAGCATTGTTTGGCGACGGCTTCCCAAATTGGTATCCGGATTTTCTGGCGAAGCAACTTAGTGCAACCGATCGCAGTGTCGCAGCACAGCAAGCGCAACCTAATTCAGTATGGCAGCTATATAAGCTTTTAATTGCGTTGAAAAAACAGCGGCCAGAGTTGGGAACTGATGGCAGCTATCAGGTAAACCAGTTAGCCAATGGCATAGTGCAAATAACACGAGAACTCAACGGCAGTAAAAGCGTGTTTGTGCTGAATTTGGCCGACAGTGCGCAGGATATTAGCACCATTAACCGCGACGGCTTAAGCGCTAACTGGGCGTTTGATGTTAATGGTCAGCAGCTTGCAGCCCATGGTTTGCTGATTTTAAACAGCCAGCACTAAGTAGATATCGCTCTCCCTGAAACCGCCGGCTAGTTTAGCGGCGGTTTTTTCTTGCCTTCGCCAGCTTGTTAATTTATCGTTTCAATAAAATTAACAAGGAATGTGTATGAAGCTTTATCTTATGTTACTCAGCAGCTTACTGCTGACAACTGCCACACATGCTGAACCGATAAAAAGCCCAAAAGGCCCGCAGTTATTACCGGCGTTTTCCACAGCAAGCTCGCTAAAACAAAACTTCAGCTGCTATATGGGCCCCTTTGCCAGCTATGACAGCTGGTTGGCTATGATGAGTAAAAAGCCAAAATTTAATGCCGCAATGTTTGGCCAACGCTTCTCCAGAGCTGATGTTGAACGGCGGCAGCAGACGCTGGATTGTCGTGTATTCGCCTATGAATCTGACGGTGTTCTGGTGGAAGGCGTAATGGTACGACCAAAAAATACTGCAGCAGATGCAAAGTTACCCGTTGTGATTTATAACCGCGGTGGCAATGCTAAGGGTGGCACTTTGGTTTATGGCGCAATTCAGCACAATGTAATGCCACTGGCAGAGCTTGGCTATATTGTCATTGCCAGCCAGTATCGCGGTGCTAAAGCCTTTCCAACCCTTGTCACTGGTGACATGCAGCTTGATCAGTTTGGCGGCAATGATGTAAACGACATTAAAAACCTGCTGCCAATCATTAACGGCATGCCCGAAGCTGACAGCGAGCGGATTGCGATGAAAGGTTTTAGCCGTGGCGGCATGATGAGTTATCTGGCCGCACGTAATATGCCAAAACTAAAGGCATTGATTGTTGAAGCAGGTGTGGCCGATCTGGAAGCCAGCCTGGTAGTACGTCCAGCGATGGAAAATATTTTCACCAGATTTATTCCTAACTATGCTACAGAAAAATCCGCACAATTACAGGCGCGCTCGGTGCTGCAATGGCTGGATAAACTACCGCCCAAGTTGCCGATACTGCTTTTACATGGCGATAAAGACGAAAGGGTAGAAGTGGCGCAATCGCAGAATTTGGCAAAAGCACTGGCCGAAAAAGATCATCCGCATAAACTGGTAGTATACCCGGGCGCCAATCATGGTATGCATCCCAACCGCGCAGAAGCCGATGCCGAAACCGCGGCCTGGTTAAAACAATACCTGTAAGCCATTCTGCCGCTGCATTACTAAACTGCAGCAGCATAAAAACAATTAGTTGTCAGACTAATAGCGCATACCGCCAAGCAGGGTTTGTTGCTAAGCTCATTACACCTGTTCTGCTGTTGCGGAGTTGTGGTGTCTGACCGTTCCCATCTGTTTTCCCTGCGTATTGGCCATGCGCTACGCGAGGTGCTGGCCGAAGGCTATGGCCTGAATAAACTCAGTAAAGATCTGCTGGCCGGTATTACTGTCGGCATTATTGCCATACCGCTAGCTATGGCGCTGGCTATTGCCTCCGGTGTGGCACCGCAGTACGGTTTATATACCGCGATTATTGCCGGTTTTGTTATCTCGCTAACCGGCGGCTCGCGTTATAGCATTAGCGGCCCGACTGCTGCTTTTGTAGTTATTTTATATCCTGTCGCGCTCAAGTACGGTTTAAGTGGTTTATTGTTGGCTACTGTGCTGTCAGGTGTATTGTTGTTACTGATGGCGGCAATGCGACTGGGCCGTTTAATAGAATATATCCCTGAGTCAGTCACCTTAGGCTTTACTGCCGGTATTGCGGTGGTTATTGCCACCTTGCAGGTTAAAGATTTCTTTGGCTTGGCTATCCCACATATGCCAGAACATTATGTTGAAAAAATTGCGGCTCTGGCACTACGTTTACCACACATGTCCTGGCCTAGCCTGTTTGTTGCTGGCATCACACTGGCAGTAATGCTGCTATGGCCAAAACTAAGAACCATCATTCCTGCGCACCTACCAGCGTTGTTTATCGGCACCTTACTCGCGCTACTACTGCTTAGTCTGGGTTTTGAGCTTGATACCATCGGTTCACGTTTTAGCTATAACTTAGCCGACGGCAACAGCGGCAATGGTATTCCGCCCTACTTACCCTACTTTGACTGGCCCTGGTTGCGCCCCGGCCCAGACGGTGCTGCACTGGTTTTTAGCTGGCAATTAGTGAAAGACTTACTTGGCGCCGCCTTTGCTATGGCCATGCTGGGCGCAATTGAATCACTGCTGTGTGCTGTGGTGTTGGATGGCATGTCGGGGCGGCGCCACAGTGCCAACAGCGAGTTGCTGGGCCAGGGTATTGGCAATATTATTACGCCGTTTTTCGGCGGCATTACCGCCACGGCGGCACTGGCGCGCTCATCAGCGAATTTTAAAGCCGGTGCCCAATCGCCGGTAGCAGCGATGATTCATGCGCTGGTGTTACTGCTGGGCCTTGTCTTGCTGGCACCACTGTTATCTTACGTGCCAATGGCTGCACTGGCGGCATTGCTGTTAATGGTGGCATGGAATATGAGCGAAGCGCCCAAAGCGCTGCATTTACTTAAAACCGCACCGCGCAGCGATATCTGGGTGTTTGTCACCTGCTTTAGCCTCACCGTACTGTTTGATATGGTAATTGCTATTACCACCGGCATCCTGCTGGCGGCGTTATTGTTTGTTAAAGAAATTGCTGAAATGAGCAAAGTGACTGATATCAGCGGCAACCGCAAACAGGTTGAACAGCCAATTCCTCATGGCTGGCAGGTATTAAAAATTAGCGGGCCGCTGTTTTTTGCCGCCGCCGATCGGATTTTTGCCGATATTGCCCGTTTAACAGACCATAGCCGCGGCATAGTGTTATATATGGACGGCGTGCCACTGCTAGACGCCGGCGGCCTTGCAGCGCTAAACAAGCTCATTAGCAAATGCCATAAAAACCAAACCCAGTTGGTTATTGCCGATTTACAGTTTCAGCCATTAAAAACGTTGGCCAAAGCCGGCGTAAAACCCATACCTGGCACACTAAGCTTTTACCCCACGCTACGCGAAGCATTAGAGCCGCTATATGTCCAGGCTGCCACATTCACTTTTGCCACAGCAGTACCACTTGATGAGTAACCCTATTACAAATTATGGCCGCAAGACTTGCGGATTATTAACTTAGGTTCTATCTGATTTACCGTAATTGGCTGATCATTGATTAATTGCAGCAGGTTATTTACCAGCAACTCGCCAGCTTGTGTAGTGTCTTGTTGTATGGTGGTTAAAGGGGGTGAAGAAAATGATGCTACGGGGATGTCATCGAAGCCCATCACGGCAATATCTTCCGGCACTCTTAGGTTACGCCTTTTTAAACAGCGCATTACCCCAATGGCAATTAAATCACTGGCACAGAAAATAGCATCAACTTGCTGCCCCGATGCCAGCAATTGCTCAGTGGCATGATCACCAGCACTTTCGGTAAAGTTAGCGTCATATTGCGGTACCTGGCTAATATCCATGCCTGCATCAACCAAGGCATCAACAAACCCCAAATACCGCTCTGAAAATTCCGGGCTACCGGCAGAGGCATTCCCCACAAAAGCAAACGCTTTATGGCCAGTGGCCAATAAATGCTCTCCCGCGATGCGTCCGCCAAGCCGGTTATTGCTGCGTAGCGTAAATTCAGGATGACCATGCACGTCAGCCCCCCAGCAGACAAAGTGGGTTTCCTGCGCTAACAGTTTTTCTAGTTTTTCCTCGTAATCTTTATAGTCACCGTAACCCAACAAAATAATGCCATCGGCTTTGTTGCTGTCTTCATAGTCAGCATGCCAGTCGTCACTAAGCTGCTGAAAAGAGACTAATAAATCTTGCCCCCGTTTGGCACAGGCACGGGTAATACTGCCCAACATAGATAAGAAAAACGGGTTAATTAGAGACTGTTCGGTAGTGGGGTCTTCAAACAACAGCAGCGCCAGCGTACTACTACGTTGATTACGCAGATTGCTGGCATTTTTATCTACTTTGTAATTAAGTTGCCGGGCAATAGCCTGAACTTTCTCGCGGGTTTCTTTATTTACCTGCGGGCTATTGCGTAGTGCACGTGACACCGTTGACTGCGAAACGCCAGCCATGTAAGCAATGTCGAATGAAGTAGCTTTGTCTTTCATCTGATGCTCTGTTGTAACAGAAAATTATACATCTGAGCGCGCCATCAGAATGGGCGTATGGGCGCCGCCTTATGATTTTTATAACGTTATCATAGAGGGTATTGCAGATGGATTCAATTTTGTTATTAAAGCATTACATTGCCCTACTTTCAGAACTCTCACAACTATGAACTGCTAGCAGGGGGTAACTTTAACCTGCTCCTGAATAGACAAGGGTTTGTCGACACGCGGAAACAACACCAGCATCCAAGGCTGTAGCACGACTGTTGGCACCGCACAATTCTCACCGGCATATTCTGCCTTAAGTACAATATTCACCTGCGTGGCCTGGCCCTGAAAGGCCCCCACCGCTAACGCTTTGGCTGGCTGCTGTGAGCCGCTCATCACCAACAGAACCTGATATTCAGCAAAGTTAATAGTTTCCGGGGTGCCGCTGCGGTTAAGCACCTGATAAAAAACATCATCGAAACTGGCTTGACTACTAATTACCTGAATAATTTTATCGTCACTTTGCGCACTGTTACCACGCGCCAAATACTGATAAGCCGAAGTGTCGTCTGCCGTTAAGTCTTCTACACAACCGCTTAACAACCAAAGCGATGTAACAGCAATAAATAGCATACTTAGCTTCATAACATGTCCTCACCTATTTTTTAAGCTAGTCTAGCCACGCAACAATAGACATACTGTGACTATTCACAGCAAATTGTGAAACATTGTTATGTTGTCTTATGTCTAACGCAGCAACTTGCTAAACTGATGTAGTGGAAAATAAACCTAAATATTAAGGTGCGAATTGCGATACTGGTTACTAATACTTTTTGTACTAAGCATGGCAGCGAAAGCTGACACCGCAGAGGTGTGCCTTGACGACCCGGGCTGTGCCACTGAGCAAAAGCTGTATTTAAGCCTGGCGCTAGGTTATGGACAACGCAGTAACCCGCTGTATGACGGCGAAGAGCTTCCTTTGATATTGTTGCCGGAAGTGTATTACTACGGTGAAAATTGGTTCTTTGACAACGGTAAGCTAGGCACTAGCTGGGCGTTATCTGAACAATGGCATTTAAGTCTGGTTAGCCAACTCAATTCAGAGAAAGGCTATTTTCAAAAATGGTTTGGTGGCAACGTTTTTCAATTTAGTCAAAGTTTCACTAATGCATCGATATCTGAAGAGCGAATTGGCCCGATGCAGGCGTCAGTACACGAAATCAGTAAACGCCCTACTGCAGTAGATGCAGGCTTGCAGCTTGATTGGTTTAGCGATAACTGGCAGGTGCAATCAAATGTGTGGCAGGATATCAGCAACACCTATCAGGGCCAGCATGCCAGCATTAGCGTTGGTCGCTACTGGGAAAACGCCTTTGGTCGATGGCAGTTTATTGCAAAGTTAAATTGGAAAAGTGCCAAACTTATTGATACTTACTATGGTATTGATAATAATGACCCATTCTATTTACGCCGTTATAATGGCAAGCCAAGCTGGCAACCGGAACTGCGTTTAAGCTGGCAACACCCTTTGTCAGAGCGATTTGCTGTGTTAGGGTTTTTGCGTTACTTACATCTGGATGATGCTATGACCGACAGCCCGCTGCTGCGTACCAACAATATTACAACCTGGTTCTTTGGCGTAAGTTACCGGTTATTTTAATGCAGTCTTTTTGGTTATTACTGGCATTAAGCGGTATGACAACACAGCATGACTTGCCTGTGAACTGCGACGCAAACATTTGCTGGGACGTGAGTCCGCAAATTTGCGTTACTGAACAACAAAAGCAAAGCTGCCAATCTCAACTGCAACTGCATTGGTACAGTGACACCGCCCAAAATACTTGCTTATATCTGGCAGAGCAAAAACTCCAATGTTGGCAAAATGTGACCCAAGGTCACTGGAAACAAAAGCTCAGCTGGGAAAATGCAGCACTCACCTTACGCAGCCCCGACAACCAAATATTGTTACAAACTGAACTGCAAGTACTAAGCCGTAAACCGGCAAGACGTCGCTTAAGCAGTCCATGGAGCATTTTCTAATGGCAAAAATTTTACTGGTAGAAGACGATATTCGCCTTGCTTCTTTGGTGCAAAGTTTTCTTACACAACATGGTTTCGTTGTGCAGCTACAAAGCCAGGGGGATGCTGTGGCTGAGCATTGCCGCCAATTTCAACCTGATCTTATTGTATTGGATTTAATGTTACCCGGGCTGGATGGTTTTGGTGTCTGTAGGCAGATCCGCCCATGGTACAAAGGGCCTGTACTTATACTTACGGCTAAGCAAGGCGACATTGATCAAGTGTTGGGGTTAGAATTAGGCGCCGATGATTATGTTATTAAGCCGGTGGAACCGCGCGTTTTAGTCGCCCGAATTAATGCTTTGTTACGTCGCAGCCAAAGTAGTCATAAGAGCGAACAGCAAGAGCTGCAATTTGACCGTTTACTGTTAAAACAGCGTTCTCGCGAAACCTGGTATGACAACGAACGGGTAGATTTAACCAGCTATGAATTCGACTTACTGTGGATGCTAGCAAAACATGCCGGGCAAACGGTAAAACGTGAAGCTATTCATCAACAAATAATTGGTCGTGAGTATGATGGCTTAGATCGTACAGTAGATGTGCGCATCTCGCACCTGCGCCGCAAACTGGGCGATAACGCTGAAACACCTTTTCGAATAAAAACCGTTTGGGGCAAAGGCTACCTATTTGTCGCCGATGCGTGGCTATAACACTTTGCCTATGCAACGCCTTTTCTGGCATTTTTATCTGTTTATTTTTTTGGTGCTGCTGGGTTCTGGCTGGGCAGTAGAGCAGCTATGGCAGCACTGGAATCCACCAGCACAGCAGCCTTGGCTGGCAAGCTACACCGCGTTATTGCAACAGCAATTACAACAGCCAGCGTCGACCTGGCCTGACACTATTCCTCTAACCATTCTGGCTCAGCCTGCTGACAGTATTAGCTGGCTAGCAGACGAACTGGCTCAATTACAACAAGGTAATGTCATCAGCTTATTTGAAGCAGAAAAAGTGTATTTTTATTATCTGAGCAACCAGCAACTTTTGCAGCTCGGTCCGCTGACATTAGTACAAAATGATGGTGCTAGCTGGTTTACGCTCTTATTTTTCGTCTTGCTAGCCATAGCTGTTGCCGCGTGGTTATGGCCGGTAGCGCGCGACATCAATAGTTTACAACATAGTCTGACAAAATTTTCCGTCAATATTGATACCACATTGCAATTACCCAGCCGCTCATTTATTGCCCCTATCGCGCAAAGCTTTCAGCAGATGAGCATGCAAATACGTGAACTACTAAAATTGCAGCGTGAAATGACACAAGCCGTATCTCATGAATTAAGAACGCCCATTGCCCGCCTCAGCTTTGCACTGGAAATGGCACAGCAACTGCCAGAGCAAGAAAGGCAGTTAATGTTGCAGGATGTACGAGAGCTGCAACAGTTGGTCGATGAAATTCTCGACTACGCCCGGCTTGAAACAGGCCAGATACCCCTGCAAATGCAACAAATTGATCTCACCGAACTCATTGCCAATGTCCAGGAGAAACTTGAACCGTTGCCCGGTGCTGCGATAATCCTGCAATTACCTGAACACGCCGTGCTATATGGTGATGGCCATTACTTAGAGCGCGCACTTCAGAATCTGCTGGTTAATGCAAAAAAATATGCGGTGCAACACATTCGATTAAGGCTGAGCAAGCATAAGCAATGTTGGCAATTAGATATTGAAGATGATGGCCCTGGAATACCTGAGCATTTACGTCAGGAAATTTTTAAACCTTTTTTTCGGGTCGAGGCCAGTCGCAATAAAAAAGCCGGCGGATTTGGACTGGGGTTAGCCATTGTCCAACGAGTAGCCATATGGCACAAAGGCGACATAGGTGTTATGCAGTCGACATTGGGCGGCGCGCATTTTGTGCTGCGCCTGCCTCAGCATCCTTAAAAATATACCAATTACAAACCAAGGTTTTTCATAAAGTCGTCGTCTACATCTACATCGACATCAACGCTAACGGTATTCTCTGGCGTATACTGCTGTGCGTTTGCCAAAATATCGTCAGGATGTTCCTGTTCAATTTTGTCAAATTCATGCAACTGTATAAACTCGGTTTTATCCATCGCCAGTTCCAGATAAAAAATATTGTGTTCTGGCGTACTGAAAGTCACTCGTCTGGCTTGTGGTTGATCCAGTTGAGTATTAATTAAAATTTGTACCTGTTTATTAATCGCCATCATCTTGGGCTGACTCTGGTTGATAGAGGTGTGCAGGTCATATCGAACAGTGTTGGTAAAGTCACCTACAATCTGATTCATCAATTCACCCATCACATTTCCGACCTCATCCGAGGTATGAAATTGCGCCAACTCTTCTTCCGGCATACCCATGCTCTTAAGGTATTTCTTATAAATTTCCATCGCTGCCTGGGCAGTGAAGTTAATGATCACTAAACCAGAGAAACCACCATCAAACAGTACAAAGCAGCCTAAGTCAGGGCGCAAGCAAGTTTTCTGTATTTTTTGTACCATCGGCGAGTGCGCAACGTTATTGTTGCCCGCGCCAGAGAGTACTTTAGTTACTGATTGGCAAAGCGTCAGTAATATTTCGTCTGTTGTTATCGTTTTAGTTTTTTTCATTGTTTCAATCCAACTGCCTAAGTAAGAACAGTATAAGCGTATTCTGTGAGCTTAGGCTATATTATCCCACTCGCTCAATTGGGAAGATATTGCAACAACAGTTGCTTCAGTTTTCCTGACTGCTGCAGTTGTGCCAATCCCCGATTAAACACCGTTACCCATTCAGCTTGCCAGCAAGCCGCAGGATACAAAGCCTCATTAAATAAATAATGCGTTTCAAGTGGTTGTTGCGGTGCAACTTTATTGGCTAAATAGTGCAATACTCGCTGCTCACCAATAACTAAATCAACACGATGGCTAAACAGCAACTCTAGTTGCAGTTTTCTCTCTGCCAGTTCTAGATAACTTGCCTCGCTGATAGCATGTTGGTAGTTCTGGCCTAATATCTTTTCCGCTTGCTGATAAGCGACAATACGTTTCCCTGACAAATCAGACACGCTGTTTAGCGTTATTGCTGCCTGCTGCAAGCTAATTGCGACGTCTTTAAAGGGTAAATACGGTTGTGTGTAAATAGCGCCAGCAATATCTACAGCTGCGGGTGAAATACAGTCCAACTTATGATCGCTAAACTGCTTTAACAACCTGCTATAGCTGTGCAACTCGAACTCTACCTGATATCCAGCCTGGCTAAATATCCGTGACATCAATTGATACTCAATGCCATCAAGCGCGCCAGCGTCATTATAAAAAGACCAGGGCGCAGATAAATGCAAGCCTACCCGCAATATTTCAGCAGCCTTAACCGACGTTGCTAATAAAGCCAAATAGATAATCAATATTCGTAAACAAGATACAATCATGGCTCTACAACAGGTTTTTCTTATGTACGACTATTAAATAGCGATAGAACTGCAAAAGCAATGTCTTCCTTGATTTGCAGACATATCTGTTAACTTATACTTACACTTCAATATTAGCCGTGACGGCCAAAACTACGTATTATAATGCGCCGCCAATTGGAGAGCCTTAACCCGATGTCACATAAACCCGCTGGCTGGATTATTTTACTGCTTGCAGCCGTTGTTGCCACTACGCCGCTGGCTATTGATATGTATCTGCCCGCGATGCCAATTATGGCGCAGCAGTTAGATACCTCTATTGGCATGGTGCAGCAATCTCTTAGTATCTTTTTAGCATTTTTCGGTATCAGCATGCTGGTGTGTGGCCCGTTAGCGGATAGCCTGGGGCGGCGTCCCCTGGCAATTTTCGGCCTAAGCGGCTTTGTGCTGGCCAGTATTGCATTGAGTTTAGTGAGCTCAATTGAATGGTTTTTAGCCTGGCGGGCGGTGCAAGCACTGTGTGGTGCAGCTGCCACCGTTGTAGTGCCTGGTATAGTCCGTCACATTTACCAAGAGCATACTGCTAAAGGTATGTCATATGTTTCTATGATTATGATGCTCGCGCCGCTGCTAGCCCCTGCAATTGGCAGTGGCGTGCTATGGCTGGCAAACTGGCAAATGATTTTTGTCACGCTGGCCGGTTACGGCGCCGTGGTGCTGTTGCTAAGCTGGCGTTATTTGCCTGAAATCCGTACTTCGGCTCAGCAGGTAAAACCCACATTTCTATCTGGCTACAAGGTAGTATTTTCCCGTGTATCAGCCCGGCCTGACATCGCAACATCCATGTTCGCGTCTTTTTCTTTTTTCTGTTTCCTTACCGCTGTGCCCTTTGTTTACATCAAATTCTTTGGTGTGAACGAGCAGCAATTTAGCCTATTGTTTGGTTTTAACGTCGCAATGTTGATGCTGGCAAATTTTGTCAACAGCAAAGTGGTAACGCGCCTTGGGCCACAACGCATGTTGCGTGTTGGGCTGGTGCTAGCCATGATCAGTGCCAGCGCGTTGGCGTTGTTTAATTTCTGGCAGTTATCTCTGGTGTACACTGTAGTATCCATTGCGCCGTTAATGGCAAGTTTAAGCTTAATTGCCACCAATGCAGACGCGATGATTCTGATGAAATTTCCTGATAACAGCGGTACCGCAACAGCCGTTATTGGCACCTTACGCTTTGGCATAGGCGCACTGGCCGGGCCACTGCTGGCCTTTTTTTATAATGGCACAGCGCTGCCATTTTCATTGTTAATGCTGCTCGGCGTGCTTTGTATTGCAGTTAGCCAGTTATGGCACAAACCCACTGAGCAATCTACAGCAAACTAAATCTTGCAAGCACCGCCGCTGCATTCATCGTCGTCATCACCAAACTGCGGCGCCTCAGCACGCTCCAATTCGGCTTGCTGCTGGCGCTCTACATTCTGTTCAGCGGCAGTAAAATCAAGATGGTCCAGATCGAAATCTAAGTCAGACATTGTCAAGCTCCTGTCAGGTAATGGCACAAAGTGTAGCAAACAAAATGGCCATTGCTAAAGATGATTTAACCAATGCAGCTCGCCACTGAACTTGATAGAATAGTCGGCAGTTTTCGCCCCACCGCCTGCAGGAGCCACGCATGACTAGCTTAACCATTCAAACCCCGGACGACTGGCATTTACATTTTCGTGATGGTGATATGTTGCTGGAAACCGTCCCCGCAACAGCACGCCAGTTTGCCCGTGCTATCGTCATGCCAAACTTAGTGCCGCCAGTAACTACCGCAGCCATGGCGGTGGCGTATCGCGAGCGGATATTGGCAGCACGCCCTGCGGGCAGCCAGTTTCAGCCGTTAGTTACGTTATTTTTAACTGACAAAACCAGTGCCACAGATATTGCTGAGGCTAAGGCGGCGGGTGTGGTCGCGGCTAAACTGTATCCGGCTGGCGCGACAACAAATTCATCAGATGCCGTTAGCGCATTGGATAGCTTGTACCCGGTGTTTGAAGCCATGGCTGAGCAGGGTATGTTGCTTTTGGTACATGGTGAGGTAACCGATCATGATATTGATATCTTTGATCGGGAAAAAATCTTTATCGACCGCTACCTGCAGCATATCGTTAACCGTATTCCAACGCTAAAAGTAGTGTTTGAACATATCACTACTGCGGATGCAGCCAGCTTTGTCGCCAGCAATGCCGCCAATATTGCCGCCACCATTACGCCACAGCACTTGCTATTAAACCGCAACGACTTGCTGGTGGGCGGCGTACGGCCGCACAATTACTGTTTACCGGTATTAAAGCGTCGCACACATCAGGAAGCATTGCGCGCTGCGGTTGCATCGGGGTCGACTAAATTCTTCTTAGGGACAGACTCTGCACCACATGAAAAACATCGCAAGGAGTCCGCTTGCGGTTGTGCCGGTTGTTATAGCGCACACAGTGCAATAGAACTTTATGCTCAGGTGTTTGACGACTTAGGTTGTCTGGATAAACTGGAAGGCTTCGCCAGCCACTACGGCGCAGACTTTTACGGCCTGCCGCGAAATAGCGGTACCGTAACGTTGCAAAAACAGCAGTGGCAGGTACCCAATGAAATTAGCCTGCCAAACGGTAACCCAATAGTACCGTTTTATGCCGGTGAAACATTAAACTGGAAATTAATTTAACTTATCGGCTCAGGCGTAACACATGAGCCGATATACTCACGTCAACACGCCGCAAACCCATCCCTGGGGGCTCGATTTGGCCATCCAGGCCTGCAACGGTTGACTTAGAGTACATCGCGACTCCTGCTTTAATCTACCCGTGGGTCAGTTCTTTAAATAACTCAGCAGCCGCTCTAACGCACGGTAGCTGAGTGCCTCCATTAAATGTGCACGACTTATTTTTGGTTGCTGTTGCAAATCGGCAATACTGCGGGCGACTTTAATTATTTTATGGTAGGTGCGGGCCGACAGCTTAAAGCGATGAATAGTGTCTTCCAAAAATTGGGCATCGGCCTGTTGCAACGGGCAAAAATCGGCAATTTCACTGCCACTTAAGCGCGCATTGGCTTTACCCTGCCGGGCCAATTGCAACTCACGTGCTGCCAATACTCTTTCGCGCACCTTAGCACTGCTTTCTTCCTGTGTTCGTTGGCTTAACATACCTTTGGGCAATAGCGGCACTTCAATTTGCAGCTCAATGCGGTCAATAAAGGGACCGGATAAACGATTTAAATAGCGCATCACCTGTTCCGGGGTGGCGCGCCCATCCTGATGATGCCCTGTTGGGCTGGGATTTAACGCCGCAACCAATTGAAATTGTGCCGGAAATTCGGCTTGCCGTGCCGCCCGGCTAATATGCACTACGCCAGTTTCCAATGGCTCTCTTAAAACATCCAGCACCTTGCGCGGAAACTCAGGTAACTCGTCTAAAAAAAGAATGCCATGGTGTGACAACGAAATTTCACCTGGCCTTGGCACTGAACCACCCCCGACTAACGCCACTGCCGAGCTGGTATGGTGCGGGCTACGAAATGGCCGTTGCTGCCAGTCGGTTAAATTACGTTGCAAGCCTGCAATAGAATAAATGGCCGCCGTTGCCAGTGCTTCCTGTTCCGTCAACGGTGGCATAATGCCGGGCAGGCGCTGCGCCAGCATCGATTTTCCGGTACCAGCAGGGCCCAGCATTAGCAAGTTATGCTCGCCAGCCGCAGCAATTTCTAATACCCGCTTGGCATGAGCCTGCCCTTTCACATCGGCCAGATCCGCTTGCTTTGACACTTCACGTGCCGGAAGCGCAGGTATCGCCGGCAATGCCTGTTGTGCCAGTAAAAAGCTGTGCACTTGCAACAAATGCTCGGCACCGTGCACCGCGACCTTAGGTACCTGCTGAGCTTGCTGGGCATTAAGCATTGGTAGCACAACTTCACGCCCGGCATCCCGACACGCTATCGCCACCGGAATTTCGCCCACTATCGCCCGTATTTCACCAGACAACGCCAGCTCGCCGCAAAATTCATACCCCTGCAAACTTTTTTCGGCAAGCTGGCCAGAGGCCACAATAATGCCCAGCGCTATGGGTAAATCAAACCGACCGCCTTCTTTAGGTAAATCGGCCGGGGCAAGGTTAACGGTAATTTTACGGTCTGGAAACGCAAAGCCGCTGTTTACCATCGCACTTCTTACTCTGTCGCGAGATTCCTTTACCGACGTTTCGGGTAACCCAACCAGCTGAAATGCCGGCAAACCATTACTAATATGCACTTCAACGGTAACTAAAGGGGCATCCAGGCCATGTCGGGCCCGACTGTACACCACGGCCAGTGACATCCTGTCTCCTGTCTTTGACATTTAAAAGATAAATAATGTTTAGCATAATGTTAACTATTAGCAAGCATAAATATTCCAATTAGCCTGCAGTTAAATCAGCTACACTGTTAACCGAGCCAGGGAAAGGCAATTATTATCGCTCAAGCTGTTGCTCGGCATAACAAAATGGGCTTTGGAGAAAACATGAAACAACTTTGGTTAACCAGCGTATTAAACACGCCTTGGCGGGTGTTGTTTGGCTCATTGCTACTAACCTTGTTAATGGGTGCAGGCATTAGCAAGCTAGAGTTTCGCGGCGATTACCGTATTTTCTTCTCAGCCGATAACCCACAATTGCTCGCCTTTGAGCAAATGCAAAATGCGTTTAATAAAAGTGACAATATACTTATTGGCATCGCCCCTGCTGACGGCAATGTGTTTAGTGCAGAGACCCTCAGCCTGATCCTTCAGCTGACTGACGCGGCCTGGCAGACCCCGCACTCTATCCGGGTTGACTCGTTAACTAACTATCAGCTTACCGAGGCCGACGAGGATGACCTCATGGTAGGCGATCTAGTCCCGCAGTCGATGCCATTAGCCCCACAGGCGTTAGCCCGAATTCGCCAGATTGCTCTTAACGAACCAAGCATAGTTAAACGGCTTGTAGCCGACACTGGCAAAGTTGCCGCTATTAACATTACTGTGCAATTTCCTGAGGTAGATAAAAACCGGGAGGTGTTTGATACTTATAATTTTGTGAAGCAACTCACTGACGAGTTCAGTCGGCAATATCCTCAGGTTCAGTTCCATCTGGGCGGTGTTATTGCTATGAACAACGCACTGGCCTCTGAAGCAGAGCAAGACGCGCGCACACTTATTCCGCTGATGTTTTCGATGATCATTATCATGTTAGCGCTATTACTGCGTTCTATAGTGGGTGCGCTGGCGACCATTATTATTATTGTTATTGCTATTGTTAGTACCTTAGGATTAGCGGGTTGGGCTGGTATTTTCTTAAGTATGACCACAGTGAATGTCCCAACCATATTAATGACTCTGGCGGTGGCAGACTGTGTGCATGTTATCGCATCCATGCAATTTGCCCTGCAGCGCGGCGATAACAAAGCCAATGCTATTCGCTACAGCATGCAACGTAATATCATGCCGGTGTTTATTACCAGTTCAACCACGGCCATTGGCTTTTTAACACTTAACTTTTCCGAAGTCCCTATTCTGGCGGATTTGGGAAATATGAGTGCAACCGGTGTTATGCTGGCATGTGGTTTTAGCCTGATAACCTTGCCCGCCTTGCTGTATTTACTGCCACTTAAGGCCAGCCTGGTACCGAAACCAGAGAGCAGTACCGTTATGGATAGGTTGGCCGGTTTTGTTATCCGCCGCCATAACCTGCTATTGCCGATAATGTTACTCATAATGCTGGCATTTACCGGCTTTATTAGCCTGAATAAAATTAATGATGAGGCAGTAAAGTACTTTTCGCCCAATACCCAATTTCGCCAGTCGATGGACTTTCTTGATCAACATCTTAGCGCGTCGGCTTCCATTGATTTTGCGTTAAATAGCGGGCAAAGCAGTGGCATAAACCAGCCAGAGTTTATTGCTGCTGTAGACAGTTTTAGCCAATGGTTAGCGCAACAACCAGAAGTTGTGCACGTCAACGCTATTAGCGACACCTTTAAGCGGTTAAATAAAAATATGCATGGCGATGACCCGGCGTATTACCGCATACCGACTGCATCGGACGAAGCCGCACAGTATCTGTTGATGTACGAAATGTCACTGCCGTATGGCTTGGATTTAAACAATCAGCTTAATTTGGATAAAAGCGCGACACGCATTGCGGTATCGCTACAGAATATGGGTAGTAAGCAAATTACTGAGTTTGAGCGAAAAGCACTAAGCTATCTGACACAACATTATCCGCAATACTCCGCTAGTGCCGCCAGTACCGCATTGATGTTTGGTCACATTGGCGAGCGTAATATGGCCTCCATGCTACAAACACTGCCACTGGCATTGTTACTTATTTCACTGTTACTGGCGTTAAGCTTGCGATCCTGGCGTATGGGGTTAATTAGTTTGGTGCCAAACATTGCGCCTGCCGCTATCGGCTTTGGTATCTGGGGCTGGTACTCGGGTGAAATTAACCTGGGATTATCGGTCGTTGCCAGCCTGAGTTTGGGCATTATTGTCGACGACACCGTGCACTTCTTGGCGAAATATCAGCACGCTCGTCAGGAGGGGCGTAACACCGAGGCCGCCGTGCGTTATGCGTTTACCAGTGTTGGCCGGGCACTCTGGATCACAACTGCGGTGCTCATCGTCGGTTTTAGCGTACTAATGCTATCCAATTTCCGGTTAAATTCGGACATGGGGCTGTTAACAGCTATCATTATCTTTACCGCACTGGTAATAGACTTTTTATTCTTACCTGCGTTTTTGTTGAAATTTGACACCAAGGAATCCAAGCGCCATGCGTAATTATCTCTCTACCTCATTGCTATTGCTTAGCCTGGTTAGCGCGGTTAACTGTGCCACGCTATTGGCCGATGAAGCGAAGGGCCTGGCTATCGCACAGGAACGTAAAAACCGCGATGCAGGTTGGGGTGATAGTGAAAGCCTTACTTCTATGATATTACGCAGCGCGGGTGGTGACGAAAGCCGCCGCGAAATGCGTACCGCAGCGCTTGAGGTACAAGGTGATGGTGACAAGGGGTTAACCCTATTTGATGAACCTCGCGATGTGCGCGGCACCGCGTTTTTAAACCACGCCCACCCCACTGCAGAGGATGACCAATGGCTATATTTACCCGCACTAAAACGGGTTAAACGCATTGCATCACGCAATAAATCCGGCCCCTTTATGGGTAGCGAATTTGCCTATGAAGATTTAAGCTCATTTGAGCTGGCTAAATATCGCTTTAATTATCTGCGGGACGAACCCTGCGGTGACGGCCAGTGTTTTGTTATTGAGCAAACCCCTGCTGATGAATACTCCGGTTATAGTAAAACAGTTGCCTGGCTCGATAAAACTCATTACCAGCCGATTAAAGTAACCTACTACGACCGTAAGAACAGTTTGCTGAAAACGCTTAGCTTAGAGGACTACAAACTCTATTTGGAAAAATACTGGCGGCCGCACAAACTTACCATGGAAAATCACCAAACCGGCAAGAGTACTGATTTACTGATCCACAACATTCGCTTTAACACCGGCCGCACAGCGGCTGACTTTGACACCAATGCGCTGCAACGCGCGCGCTAGCAGCAGGACGTTGACGCAATGCGTACACTTTTAACAGTTGTGGCTCTTATTTGTACTCAGGCACAGGCAACTGAAACAACCTTAGGACCGGTACAAAGCGCCGATACCTTGTGGAAACTTGCTACCCAAGCCAGGCCTGATGATCAGGTAGCTATGGTGCAGGTCATTTATGCGTTGTGGCAAGCAAACCCGCACGCATTTACGCTTAATAATATCAACGCATTACGTCAAGGTAGTCAATTAAATATACCGCAGCGCCAACACATGCTTAGCATTCCGGTTGCGGTTGCCAGGCAGTGGTACAACAATGCGATTACCATTCCTGCTGGCAGGCCCGCTAAAGCCTCTGCCAACGTATCAAACCAAGCCGCTGCCGAAGCAGAACAACCAACAGCCGTACCGGTAGTTACACAAGCAACTGAACAACATGACGATACACCACCGCAACCCACCTCAGTGCCTGCAATACCTGCGCGACAACAAACTAAAACCCAAGCAACAACCTCTGTCTCTGGGTTTACCCCGCCCAGTCAGGATTATACCTTAACCTTGCAACAACGTTATTACGCCAAGCCAGGCGATCAGGCACAAGCAAAATCACATAGCCGGGCCAGCGTGAGTGCCGAATGGGTATGGCAAAGTAACGACCGTGCACACCTGTTGGCGCTAGAACCGTTTTTACGCTGGGATCAGCAAGATACTGAAGGTAATTTAATCGACCTGCGCCAGGCATACTGGCAATACGCTGGCGACGGCTATGATATTAAAACCGGCGTAGACATTGTGTTTTGGGGCGTTACCGAGTCCCAACATCTGGTAGATGTCATTAATCAAACAGATTTAATAGCCGGTGTTGATGGTGAGGCAAAGCTTGGCCAACCCATGTTCAACCTCAATAGGTATGGCAGCGCCGGCACGCTGGCGGTATATATTTTGCCGTACTTTCGTCCACGCACACTTGCAGGACAGGACGGCCGCTTACGACCTCCTCTGCCGGTAAATTCGGATCAGCCGTTGTATGAATCGGCACAAGCTGAGCGCAATCTGGATTTCGCCTTGCGCTGGAGCCAGCAGTTTGGTGCCCTGGACTTGGCTTTAAGCTATTTCGAAGGCAACAACCGTGAGCCGATATTACTGCCAAGCGCTGAAAACACCCTGCAACCGATGTACCTGCAAATGCAGCAATTAGGCATTGAGGCGCAGCTCATCAGCGGGAGCTGGATTTGGAAACTGGAAAGCATTTATCGTAAAACCCGGCAGCAGGATTTCAGCGCCGCCACATTAGGCTTTGAATATACCCAGGTTGGCGTATTTGAAACTGACTGGAATTGGGCTTGGATTGCTGAGTATCAGTATGACAGCCGCCAGCAGCTCGCGCCGGTACCAGGGCAAAACGACCTGTTTATAGGCAGCCGTTTTGTTGCCAACGATGCCGCGGGTAGCGAAATGTTGCTGGGGCTGTTGCAAGACTTGGATAACAGTGCCAGTAAGAGTGTCAAACTGGAAGCCTCCATGCGGCTGTCTAACACGCTTCGGCTAAGAATAGACGCCTGGTTATTTCAAAGTAATCTTCCGTCTGACACACTGTACTTTATTCGACATGACGATTATTTTCAGCTGAGTCTGGACTATTATTTTTAATTTTTGCATTGAGTTTAGCTAGCTTATTTGACCGCTTACTCTGTTGCCGTCGGGCTTTCTAAAATCAACCGTAAATTATCAAGCCCTTGCTGCAAGTCTGTCGCTATCACGTTTTCCACATCCATAAACAACAGCATCAGGTTCATTGGATAAGGCACATGCCCCTCAAAGCCCCAGGTTACGCGGGTTTGCTCGGGCGAGATGGCCTCTGTCTGCATATAGGCCGGCGATGTTGCAGCAAAAGGTGCCATAAAACGTAGCTCATAATCGATGCGCTGCGCTTCAACTATCGCTTTAATTTCCTGCTCGCCGGTACCCACATCCGGGTTGTCACTATGCCAACTCGAGACAAAACCAACGGTACCATCTATGCCACGAGAAGACTTTTGCATATTGGGGTCCATGCTCGCCCAAACGCTGTAATTATCCTGGTTTGATAAAAAACGGATGTAGTCAAACACCACCTCCTTAGGCTGCTTTATCACTACCGTGGTATCCACTTTGTAATCTTGCTTAATAAACAGCGCAGTAATCAGCGGTATAGCTACCAGCATACCGATGACCAACAATAATTTTTTTAGCATAGTGAATTATCCTTATTATTATATTTTTCACCGAAATAAAAGCGACCAGTGATGCTGTGCCATTTTTCCGCTTAAACATAGCTGGCTTTTTATTAACCCTCCACTTCAAGACAAAACTGGCGTTAACTCATCAGCTCACTGGATAATAATTGCAGATATTTGCTTTATTTCACGCTATCGCATTTGGCTTAAGGCAAAACTGCGGTAGCATTACGCCTTTGCGTTCAACTTTCAGACGTTATGACTACAGAAACTGCGTTCCCCCTTAGCCAGCAACAGCTGGAACAATGGTTTGATGCTGTTACCTTTCAACGGGCGCAGGCGTATCTGCAAGCCGGTAAAGTGGTTAAGCTGGAATACAATAGCGACCTGTCTGACATTAGCGCTCAGGTGTGGGGCGCGGCATTTACGCCCTACCGGCAATTTATCAATCTTAAACACACCAGCGCGGGCTGGCAGCTGCAGAATCGGTGTACCTGCCCGGTTGGCGCCAATTGTAAGCATGTACTGGCCGTATTATTGCGCCTGCAACGCGATTATCAGCAACATAAGCTGCAACTTGAGCAGCGTCCGGTGCGCCAGCTTAATCAGTGGTTTGAGCAGGTTGAACAGTCGCAAATGCCGGCTCGGGAAGAAAAAGACGTCGTACTGTATCTGTTGTCGTATGGCCAGGCGGGCTTACAGCTAAGCCCGCGTCGGGTTAGAGAGAGCAAAAAAGGCGGTTATACCAAAGGCGTAGCCATCGGCAAATATGACTTAGTAAGCCCGGCGATACCGCATTGGATAGAGCAGCAGGATTACCGGCTATTAAGTTACTTTCGTGCGCAAAGTTTGCGCGATCTGCCATTGTTAGAAGGCGACTGGGGCTATCAGTTGTTACAACAATTGCTAAGCAGCGAACGCTGTTTTTTCTCTGAAGCACGCTATCCGGTTACCTCTGGGCCAAAGCGGACACTGCAATTTATCTGGCAAGAAACAGTAGCTGGCCAACAACTGGGTTGGCAGTTAGACGATGCAGACCGCGATTTTGAATTAGTCTATACCGACCCGCCTTGTTATTTAGACACCAGTTATTATCAGCTCGGCGAACTGGATACCAACCTCAGTAGCAACCAACTCAAGCTGCTTAACAAAATGCCGCCTATACCGCAGCAAGCTTTAATGTCTAGCGTTAGCCGCCTACAACAACTGTTTAAACAAACCAGCCTGCCACTTCCGGCTGCACCGGGTTTAAAGCAAATTAAAGCCAAACCCAGACCCGTGTTACAGCTAAAAATGTTGCCGCAAAAAAGCCGCGGACGAAACGAGCCTACCGCGGTACTGCAGTTTCAATACGACAACTACCTGTTGCCATTAGATCTGACCCAGGCCCAAACCGAATTGAAACAAGACGGCGATACCATATTTGTAAAACGTGATCGCAGCAGCGAAACGCATGCTCTGGAACAATTACTGGCCCTGGAGCTAGTGCAATTACCCCCATTGGCAGCCCCCTATACTGACCAATGTGGTTTTGGCGTTGGTGAAGGCCCTGATAACCCGCTACTTTGGCAACCGCTGCTAGATGCGCTGCCAGAGCTTGAGCAACAAGGCTGGCATATTGCACGCGATGAAAACTTTAATCTGGACATCCTCACGGGCAACCCCTATTTGCAAGTGCAAGACAATGCTGTTGGCGGCTTTGCATTAGCAATACAGGTTGATATTGATGGCACCCAGGTACCGCTATTACCTCTGATCAGCCAATGGCTGCGCCAGCATGGCCTGCCAGATGCCGATAAGCCCATCTGGCTGTCGTTACCGCAAGGCAAATTGGCGTTACCTTTGGCACTGATCCAACCCTTTATTGACACCATTATTGAGCTGCTAAACCCCAATAGGCCACAGTTCAGCATGGACTTGCCGGCTTTTAAAGCGGCGCTATTGCCGCCTGAAACAGCAAAAGACATTCAGTTTTTAAATGCACAACGGGCACAAAAATTAACCTCACTGCTGCACAACTTTGCAGGTATAACACCGTGCGATTTGCCAGAGGGCCTGCAAGCGTCTTTACGCGACTATCAGTTGCAAGGCCTAAGTTGGTTAAGCTTTTTACGTGAGTTTGGGCTTGGCGGCATTTTGGCCGACGATATGGGGCTGGGTAAAACGCTACAAACCTTGAGTTTGTTGTTGGCATTAAAACAACGAGGCGAGCTGACACATCCGGCCTTAATCATTTGCCCTACCAGCCTGCTTGGGAATTGGCTGGCAGAAGCGGCACGCTTTACGCCGCAGTTGCGTGTGCTACAGATACATGGCAACAAGCGTCAACCCTTGTTTAATGCTTTAGCTGACTACGATGTTATTGTCACCAGTTACCCGTTAGTGGTGCGGGATCATAAGTATTACCAAAGCCAACCTTTAAGCGCCGTTATATTGGATGAAGCACAACATATTAAAAACTCGGGCAGCCAGGCGGCTAAAGCGGTACGTTTACTCAAAGCCGATTTTAAACTAGCGCTATCTGGCACGCCGCTGGAAAATCATCTGGGCGAATTAAAATCTATTTTCGACTTCGTATTACCTGGCCTGCTTGGCAACGATACGCATTTTAATCAAGTGTATCGTAAACCGATAGAAAAACACGGCGATACTGAGCGCGCGCATGCGTTAAAAGCCCGCATTGCTCCCTTTATGCTGCGCCGTACTAAAGCACAAGTCGCCAGTGAACTGCCTGAAAAAACTGAAATAGTGCAGTTGCTGGAATTAGAAAGCGACCAGCGCAACCTGTACGAAAGTATCCGTTTGGTGATGGAAACCAAGGTACGTGAACTGTTTGTACAAAAAGGCGTTGCTGCAAGCCAAATCCAGTTTCTTGATGCACTGTTAAAATTACGCCAGGCCTGTTGCGACGCCAGATTAGTGCCGGTAGAACATGCCCGCTCGGTGCAAAGCAATGCTAAATTACAATGGCTGCGCGATACGCTGCCAGAAATGCTGGAAGAAGGGCGTAATATTTTACTGTTTAGCCAGTTTGCCAGCATGCTAACGCTAATTGAAGACGACCTGAATGCACTGGGTATTCGCTACAGCAAGCTGACCGGCCAAACCAAACATCGCCAAGCGCAAATAGATGCCTTTCAAAATGGCGAAACACGGGTGTTTTTAATCAGTTTAAAAGCCGGTGGCACCGGCCTAAACCTTACCGCTGCCGATACCGTTATTCACTACGATCCCTGGTGGAACCCGGCAGCCGAAGCGCAGGCGACAGACCGCGCTCACCGTATAGGTCAGCAAAAAAATGTGTTTGTTTATAAATTAATTGCCAGCAATACCGTAGAACAAAAAGTGCAATTACTACAAGAACATAAGCGCCAGCTAGCCGACCAATTGTTCTCCGGCGGCAAAGGCCAACCGTGGCAAGGTAAGGCTGAAGATTTACTGGCGCTATTTACTACAGACTAAGTTTATCGCTGTCTAGGTTAATCGGCGTACCACATTCTGGCCTGACGGGCCGGAATGCTGAAGGTATAATTTCCACCGCTGATATACACCAAATTAGCCCCGCTTAACGCGTCACGATAATTGCGGTACCAGTAAAACCTACCATTGGTATTAACATTAAAGTTTTGGCTGCTACCGCACTTATTAATGCCCACTACGCCTTCCTGACCACGACGAAATAAAATGGCGCAGTCGTTCCAGGCCAACATTTCCATGCCCTGCCCTTGCATACGATTATGAAAATTCAGCATTTTACTGATATGGCTGGCTTTATAAGCATTTACCCAGCGGTTATTATCGGTACCGGTGCTGTCGCTGAAAATCAACGGCTTGCCACCATCACGGCCCATTACATAGGCATAAGCCAGGTATTCGTCCGTTGGGTCCATGATGAGATAACGAAAGCCATCATTTGTTGGAATATCATGCGTAACGGTAAAGGTCACTGCCCGATTATTTTGTAATGCCTGACCGTAAGCTGCCGGATTGACCAACTGGCTTAAACTGCCGCCAAAGCCAAAGGCGCTGCGAATAGTATTAAACAAAGGAAAGTCATAGGCTTTGTGATCAGTATTGGCCAAATAGGGTGATAAAAAGCTGTTGTATTCGTTATTGCCAGCACCACCACTGGTAATAATTTCACCAAACACGTACATACCATTTTTGATGGTGCTGGTGAAAATCTGATTAATATGCCAATTGCTCATATGTTTGGCAGCATCAACCCGAAAGCCTTTTACGCCTAAGCTTTTTAGTGCACTTAAGTAAGCACGCTGTTGTTGCACCACCCAATTATTTGGGTTTAAATCTGGCAAGCCGCTATCGCCAGCACCACCGCACAGTCGCCAGTTCTGTACTTGCCAGACATCGTTATAGTTACTAATGCAATTTGCCGGATTAAAATCCCACGGGCTAAACAACCCCTGGCTAAGATTGCCAAACAGCTTTTGGTTATTCCAGTAGCTGCTGTTGCTACTATAGCTATTTAGCGCCGCCTGACCTGGGAAATCGGTAGCACCGCCGCGCTCATTTGCCATGTGGTTAAGCACGATATCGGCATACACATCCACTTTTCGCGCAGGGTTACTGTCGTTTAACGCATTAATCATATTAACAAACGACTGCTTATTGCCTTTGCAGTGGTCAATTACGCGGATATCCTGAGGTTGGTAACGCTGCCACCAGGCACAATTAGCTGCATTGGATTTTAGCGGTGGTGCAACCAACACCGCTTTATAGCCAAGGTTTTTAATTTCTGTCGCTTTAGCGGCTACTTCATCATAGTGCCAGTCAAAAGCGTGCAAAATTGCCTCAGCACTGGCATAGCCGCCAAACAGCAACGGGGTAATAAGCAACATCAGCCGGATAAGCTGACGCTTGAACAACGTCTTGATTACTTGCATGTGTCTATCCTTTATTTTTTATTGGTTTATGCAAGTCATCCATGAGCGGGCAGCGATGCTGTTACTGCAGCATCACTAAGTGTTAGTGACTACTAGCTCCGTTAACACACTCTTAAGCTACGCCTTTAGCCAGACAATTTATTGCTTATACACGCCAAGTTTACAACTTAGCTACATTAGGAACAAAGTGTCTCATTGACCCTGCTAAGCGGTAGATTTAGGCTAATGCCAACCTTGTTTGCTGCACGTGGTAACCGATGAAAAACTTAACCGAACACCTAAGCCAGTACGCGCAGTACCATCGCGACGAACGTAATATCCTCACCCATTACGCCGGCATCCCGCTCATTATCATTGCAGTATTTGGCTTGCTGTACTGGCCGCTTTTTAGCTTGGCTGGCTTAACTATTACACCCTCGTTGGTATTGTTTATAGCCGCTATGGCTTTTTACCTGCGGCTTGATCTGCGCTTTGCAGTAGTAATGCTGCTGTTTAGTGGAACTTGCCTGTTGCTGGCGGCACAACTGGCAAGCTTATCGCTCTGGCTATGGCTAGGCAGTTCAATCGCATTATTTGTTGTAGGCTGGTTATTGCAGTTTGTTGGTCATTACTTTGAAGGCAAAAAACCGGCTTTTGTCGATGATATTATTGGGCTCTTTGTTGGACCGCTGTTTATCGTTGCCGAATTAAGCTTTAAGCTGGGTCTGCGAAAACCGTTACAGCAGGATATCGAGCAAATTGCCGGTAAAACGCATTAAGTCAGCCCAAAGCTGATGCAGCTTTTTTAGCTGCCAGAATCCCAAGAACTGGATTTAGGTCTCACTGAAGTAAGTGGTAGTGAATGAAATTTTTATCTTTTTGTACCGGCAGCTTGGTGCTGCTGTATTCGGTATTTACCTTAGCCGCACCCGCTAACTTTGATCAGGCAAAACGTTTAGCCCAGGGTATTCACGCAGCAGATGCCAAAAGCTTTTATTGCGATTGTGATATTAGCTGGCAAGGCAAAAAAGGCAGCCCCAATTTGGCGACCTGTGGTTATCAGGTGCGCAAAAACAACCAGCGCGCCAACAGAATAGAATGGGAACATATTATGCCTGCTCACCACTTTGGCCACCAACGCCAGTGCTGGCAAGAGGGTGGCCGGAAAAACTGCGTCAAAACCGACAGCGTATTTCGTGCCATGGAAGCTGATTTATATAACCTAAAACCCGCCATTGGCGAGGTAAACGGCGATCGCAGCAATTATCGCTTTGGTGTATTGCCTTCAACCCCGGCGCAACATGGCGCTTGTCCGGTAAAAGTCGATTTTAAACAACGCGTGTTTGAACCCGCTCCGCCAGTGCGTGGCGATATTGCGCGTATTTATTTTTATATGGCAGACAAATATAACCTTAACCTGTCGCGTGCACAGCAACAGCTGTTTATGGCCTGGCACAAGCAAGATCCTGTCACGACAAAAGAGCAGGATCTAAACCGGCAAACCGCCAAAGAAATGGGCCACGACAACCCTTTTGTCAGCGGTGTGCGTGAATGGAATTTAGGTTATAAACCGACAGGTTATGGCGTAACCAGCAACCAGTAAACTGGCTACTGTGCTTTCACGTATCGCATTATATTTATAAAGGTATCTGTCCAGTAGGTCGCTCGATTTGCAGCGAGGTACGCCAGCAATTGATCATGTGCCTGAGCAGAAACACTTAGGTGATCGCCACCGACGCCATGAAAGGTGAGATTAACCATTGTGCCGTGCTTCGCGGCTTGCTTAACGAAGGCGATTAACTCAGCACCACTGCTACCAACAGGGACTATGACTTCTACCGCATAAACATCAAACTCTGCCATATCGGCGATTATTGCCCCCGGCTTTGCCTTTATCGCTACAAAATCTTTATGAATTAACGGCCAGTATGGCTGCCCTCGTGCCAGCGCATCACCGCAAGGAGCAGTAAACGTGCGCTCGGTTTGGCCGTCAATAGTAAATAACATGCTATTGGCTAGCCGAATTTGTTGTACCAGCTGCGTAGCACTGATGTTATCTAGATCATCGTCAGCGCCAACCCAGTCACGTCCGGGTTTGCTGGCCGAGCATTGGTGGAATAAAGTATGGTTACCCAGTTCATGACCCTGTGTTGCTGCAGCACGCCACTCACTTAAACGTGACGTGATAAGCGGACTGGATAATTGCAGATAAAAGCTGGCTTTCAGGCCGTACGCATTAAGCGCCGGAATGGCCACATCCAGCTGCGATGCCAGCGTATCGTCATACGCCAGGCTAACTGCAGCTTTAGCACCATGGGGCCAGTTATCCCCTTTGGCGCTAAGATGCCAGCAACAGCACAAAAGAAGCAGTAGAGTAGTAAAGATATTACTCATGGGTTACTAGCATCTGTATAGCGTTGGATTAAGACATTAATAGTGCCTTCTTGGCGCATCTGTTCTAATTCCAACTGCATGCGCTCAGCAAGCTTTACCGGGAAGAGAAGGTTTAACGCCAGATAGTTATCGCCAACATCTTCCAATTTAAATAATGCCTCAGCACTGTCTTCTGGTAACTTGTTATTACGTAACCAGGTACGTAAAGAGCGCTTAGAGCCCACCAGCAAGTCTACCCGTTTTGCCATAAACAATGGTACTGGCTCAGACTTAGTGGCGAAATCTAACATATTGCGACCAAACTCAAAGCCATGACGCTTGAAATAGCTTTCGTACACATCGCCACGAGCAACGGCCAGCTTAAAATTTTTTGCTTCCTCAAGATTAGTCGGGTTAACCTCGGTTCTGCCTTTTAAACGAAACAAATAACCCCAGTCTGATGCGATTGGCCCAACCCAGCGAAACAACGGTTCGCGGGCGGCGCTTCGCGCAGTTGAAAACACACCACTCATCTGCTGATGCTGAGCATTTTCGTAAGCCCGCCGCCAGGGTAATACCGTGATATTGCAGTCAAGCTCAAGACGCTGACACAACTGATGCATAAGCTCGACATTAATACCATCTGGCCGGCCATCAACAATATAGCTGTACGGTGGCAGATGCTCGGTATATAAATGAAGGGTTGGCGGTTGCTGAGTTGCCGCGGCATAACCGGACAGAAATACTAAGCACCATAGTACAAAACGCATTGAGTTTCCGGGCAGATATTTGATACTTCAGACTAATAGTAAATCAAGCAGACAGCAAGCTTATAAGATGCATAAATCAGCACACTTACAATAGCTCGATATTCCGTTATGATAGAACGACATAAGTTAATCTATACCAAGGAGTCGTTATGATAACTGCATTGTATGCCGCATTGCTGGCACTCTTTTACATTGTGTTGAGTTTTAAAGTGGTTGGTAAACGCCGTCAGTTTAAGGTGGGTATTGGTAGCAATGGTGAAATGGCTTTGGAGCGCGCCATACGAGTGCATGGTAACTTTGCTGAGTATGTACCTTTTGCGCTGTTACTGATATTTTTCGCTGAATATAGCGGATTAGCGCCGCTTTATCTTCACATACTCGGAATTGCACTACTGCTGGGCAGGCTAAGCCATGCCTGGGGCGTACGTCAGGTTTCTGAGCCACTAAAATTCCGAGTGTTTGGCACAATACTGACATTATCGGTACTGATGTTATCTGCAGTGGCGATATTGGCGCTATACAGTTCCAGGCTCTTACTCGCCTGATAAAATGCAAAGCCAGCCTATGTCTAGCTAACCTATTAAGCCCTGGGTAGGCCAACAGGCCCACCCAGGATAAAAGCCGCTAATTAATCGCGATAGCTTGCTGGCGCAGTGGCTCAAGTCCCTCTAAACGCTTCTGATACGATGAGTAATCAGGGGTAAGACTATTTATTAACTTACCCGCGGGGTTATATACCCAACTGTACCAAGGCTGTATTGGCAGTACTTCTGCATTTGCCTGTGCCAATAACATTGCCGCGCGATCGTTACTGGTAGCTTGCATTAAGAAAAAGGGCTTTGACAGAACTATGCTAAGTTGTTCTGTGATTGCTATATCATCCCTAGCCAAGTCTTCTTTTAGCGCTGCGGCTATGACATTATCACCAAACACCCATTCGCCCGATAATGCTTGCAACAAACTTAACTCCTCAGGGGTAAAGGGCGCTAGCCAGCTATCAGGCATCATATCGGCTTGCTGTTGTGGTTCAATTTGTTGTTTAAGCACAGTGGCAAAATTAAAGTGGCGTTTCACCGCCTCAATACTGATCATTTTGCTAAGCAACAAATTATTATCAGATAAAACGGTGCGCCAGAATTGAAGGTCTTGCTGCAACAATAATCTGACAGTCGCGATATCCTGCTGCTGTGCCGCTAGCCAGGCCTGTAATAACAGCAGCTGCTGGGCATGCATAATGCCGTGATAAGACGGTAATGCTTGTGCTGCGTCAGCCACTGCTGGCTCATACCAATAAGGATAACTGCGCACCTGTTGGTAAAAATCTATCAGCGGCTTATGCGCTTCAATAAGTTGGGCTAAATTTGGTTGGGCAGCTAAAACCGCATTGCAGTCTTCTGTATCGCACTGACGCATCAACTGAGAAAAAGTGTCAGACACAGTATGTTCAGTTGCACCTGCATGCTGACGAAAGTATTCATAGCCATTATTATCAGGGGTAATTTCTGCCGGAACTTCCTGCAGAGTACGCATAGTAGAAGCTGCGGTGGATGGTGCCTCGTCTTGCCAATTTATTACAAGCAACACAACGTATATTGTAACTACTATAGACAATAGCGTCGCAACCACCTTAAAAATCAATTTTATCCATTTTAACCACAACATCCATTACACCTTAACGTCGATTGACCAGTAAATTGCTAATATTAATACTTTAAGTTTTTAACAAAATTCATCTGCAATTACCACCTTTAACGCACTTTACAGGCTAAGTCGGCGTTAACGCCATTTTCATGCCAAAGCATTTTACATGAAGCGCAAACCCCATTTAGCTTACAGTACCACCTGGACCGTGAACTGTGCCGACATCCAACATACCCTGTTGAATTGCGCCGGTTAAATCGCTGTATAGTAATGCTTCAGCTTGCTCAAAGCTGACAGTTAACCCTTTAATCATGCATACCTGGTTACGGCCATTGGCTTTACTAAGATAAAGTGCCATATCCACAATTTGCATGACTTTTTCCCAATCGAGATGCTCTTCTTTGATGCCGGAAAAGGGTAAGTGAATAAAACCACCGCTGGCAGTAACATGAATATCGTATTGCTCGAACTTAACCGTGGGTTCGGCGATGACATGTAAAATACGCTGAATAAAACCATCGAGCAGAGAAGGGCTAATATTCTCCAGCACAAGCAGTATTTCCTCGCCGCCCCAGCGCACAACCATATCATTTTCACGACAGGTTTTTTGCAAGCGGCGACTAATATCTATTAATACCGCATCACCCGCACTATGACCATAATGGTCATTAATACGTTTAAAAAAGTCGATATCCAGTAACAGCAGCCCGGTTAAATTACCGCTGGCATCCTGCTCGCGGCGTTGTTTACTGCGCAATTGCATATGCTCTTGCAAAGCCCGCCGGTTGTATAACCCGGTTAAGTGATCACGTTGCGACTGAAATGCCAGTTGCTTATTGGTTTCGTATAATTTCCGATTTGATCGGCGTACTTTACGATATAACTGCAGCAAAGCCATTGCCGCAAATAACATAAGCAGCACAAACAATAAGGTTAGCTTCTGTTGTAGCTGTTTATTCTCCAACAGCTGCGCCTTTAAATTATTTTCCTGTTCCAAAATAGTAATTTGCTGAGCTTGTGCTTTAGTGTTGTATCGATTTTGCAGTTCATTTAGCCGTGCCTCACGCCCTGCTGAGCGAATATCCTCGCGTAACGCCATTTGCTCTAGCAGGGTGTCCGCTTGCTGCTGATACATGCCTGCGGCAGCATATGCCTTTGCCAGCCATTCATAGTACGGTTCAAACTCAGCTTTTGTCGCGTGCTGACTAAAATAGCTCATACTCGCTTTTATTTGCTCAATACCAGCACTTTGTTCGCCCTCAAAAACACGAATATATCCTAAATTCATTGTAATCAGCTGCTGACTGTATTCATCTTTCAGCCTGCCAGCGCGTACCAACGCCAGCAGTAAAATACGTTTCGCCGCAGCATAATCTTGCAATTCAATATAGGTAGCACCCAAATTATTTTCAAACGTCAATGCCGTGTATTCGTCGTTGTTCTCTAAAGCTGCAACTAAACCTTTTTTATTCACGCTAATCGCTATATCAAACTGTTTTTCTGAACTGGCGATATAGCCTTGTAGCAAATACAATTCGGGTAACACTGTTATATGCTGGTATTTGATGGCATCAGCAATAAGCTGTTTTGTCAGCGCCTTCGCCTGCGGCCAGTTTTTTAATTCGGTATGAACCTGGGCAATATTAAAATTTAGAAAACCGCGACGGCGTAGAGTTAAGGCATCATCTGTTTCCGAGACACTATCGAGTGCACGAATAAAGTGCTCTAGTGCGCGCTCGTACTGGCTATCTGCTTTGAACAGCCGCCCTAAAACGTTATTGGCGTAATAGCTTACCCGGGTGTTTGACGCATCTTTAAGCTGCAACACAAGTTTATCCGCTTTAATGACAGCATCATCTAACTTTTGTTGATACATTAGCAATTCTAGCTCTGTGGCAAATATTTCACTCAATGCATCAGGGTGTTCAGTGAACTGAGCTTGCTGCATTAATTGTTGCATCAGACGCTCTGTTTTTGCGGTGTCTTTGCTGTAATATGCATCAAAAACCAAATAACTGATTAACCTTACCCGGCTTTGTATCGCCACTTGCATAATGTCGGTTTGCGCCAACTCATTTAACAGTACACTGGCTTCAGTTTGGTCTTGTTGAATGACCTGAATGTAACGGTCTAATGTTTCTTCTATGGCTAAATCAATTTCACTGGCAATAGTTGGCATCATGAACAGTAAAATACTGACAATAAAACCAAAACGCTTAGACGTAACACGAAAATCAAGCATAAAAAGCAATACTCTGGCTGGCTTTCATTATTTTTAGTTCAACATACGTTATCAGTATAGTTGTTGCACATTTTTAAGGCTAAATTCGTCGATCTATATTGATCTGTGTTAGCAACCAACTATTTTCATGACACAACAACTTCAAGCTATTTATATGCGGAGTTAACTAAGGTATAACGGCGCAATGAAAATACCAAAACGCATTCAACCCTTAGTAGACGAAGGCTTAGTAGATGAAGTTATTCGCCCGCTAATGAGCGGGAAAGAAGCTTCTGTGTATATCGTCCGCTGTGGCGAGGACATTCGCTGCGCTAAAGTTTACAAAGACGCAGACCAGCGCAGCTTTAAACAAGCTGTGTTGTACCAGGAAGGCCGAAAAGTTCGCAGTAGTCGCCGTGCCCGCGCGATGGAGAAAGGTTCTAAATTCGGCCGTAAACAACAAGAAGAAAGCTGGCAAAATGCCGAAGTGGATGCCTTGTTTAAGTTGGCCAAAGCTGGTGTTCGCGTACCTGAACCTTATGGCTGCTATGACGGCGTGTTATTAATGGAACTGGTATGTGATGACGAAGGCATGGTTGCCCCCCGCTTAGGTGATGTTGCGATGGATGCAGATCTCGCGATAGCTGATCACGCCACCATGATCCATTACATAGTGTTGATGTTGTGCGAAGGCCTGGTGCATGGCGATTTGTCTGAATTTAACGTACTGGTAGATGATCATGGTCCGGTTATTATTGACTTGCCGCAAGCTGTCGATGCGGCGGCAAATAATAATGCCAAGTGGATGTTTGAGCGTGATGTAAACAATATGCGCGATTACTATGGTCTGTATGCGCCTGAGTTACTAACAACCCAGTATGCCGCGGAGATATGGTCACTGTATGAAGCCGGTGAGCTTACCCCTGAGGTAGAGCTAAGTGGAGAATTTGCCGAAGACACACACAGCGCCGATGTTGACGCTGTGTTAGAGCAAATTAAAGCCGCCTTTGCTGAAGCTGAAGCACGCAAAGCCGGCCTGGCAGATGACGATGACTAGACCTTAGTCTGCCGGTTGGTAATACACAAAAAATAACGTCTGCGCGCCCGCCAATCGCAGCCGATCTTTGTCACTGGCCGGTTGAATATAAATATGTGGAATACTAAACGCCTGTCCCATATTGCGATTGTAGTCAAAACCTGGCGGTATATTTTGCATCAGCGCTACGGTATCGCTTCCCGATCTGTGCATCTGAAACGTTGGCAGCTGCTGACGATAATAAGCCAGTACTTGTGCCGGACTTGCCTTAGTAATAAACGATGCACCCGGTAATGTTTCATAGCGTTGTTCATCAATCTCCATCTCGCTTTGAGCAGGGATATTAATTAACAACTCTGCCTCTGGGTACAATGGCAACGTTATTAATGACTCCGAACCTTGGCTACCCGCTATCATAGCATCAACCATCTGTTGCATCTCAGCCACACCACGCTGCTGCATGCGCTCGATAAGCTGGTCCATTTGTTGTTGCTCTGCAGCAGTTGGGTCGCGGTCGCCAATGCGGTCAGATAAAGCATCAAGCTCCGCCATTAACGGATCATCCTGTTGTTCCGTATCACCATCGCGGTCACAAGCCTCCCAACGCTCCTGCGCTACACCGCTATGCTCTACAATGCTACTTTCTAAACATGCCTGATGTGCGGGGCTAGGCTCATCTGACATCATGTCCCCCATGCCACACTCAGCGAAGGTTTGCCGATAAACGCGTTTAAGCCTATCTTGTGACACACCAACACACTGCGATATACGCTCTAGCTCACCCATGCGCTCCATCATGGTCAGCATCATGTTTATTTGCTGTTCTTGTTGAGCTGGGTTTGCCAGCGCACTGCCGGTTAACACTAACAACACCGTTAATATTTTCATCCTGCCGCCTCAATTAACAAATAGGCTGAAATGATAACCAAATGTGTATTTAAAGGTAAATCTAAATTTTACATCCTCACTTAATACTGATGTTTAAAAAGTGGCCTATTCTGCTAACTATTAGTCAAAATTTATAGAGCTAAAGTTCTCAGCAAAATTATTTCCATAATTATCAACAACCTAAAAATGGCAAGCCTTTTGCTGTAACTTGTTTAAAGTAAATAATAAAAGGTAATAGCATGAAATTCTCTCAATTTGCAGCAGTCAGTTTAGTTGTGGTATCAGGTTTTTTGCTTAGCAACGCCTCAGCAGAAAATAGCTATGGTGATATTGATAAGGTACTAGGCAGCGCCTCGGTTGAATCCGGACAACACTACAACGATATTTCGGTGGTTAACGGCAGTGTAAAAATGGCCAGCGATAGCAGTGCCAATGAAATATCTGTTGTCAATGGCAGCATTAAGATGGGCGAAAATGTTAGTGTTCACAGTGCATCAACGGTAAATGGTAGTATTGAAGCCGATGGCGGCTTAAAAACCGCGGCAAATTTAGAAACCGTTAACGGCAAAATACGTCCTGGCAGCAATGCTTTCGTTGGTGGTAATGTTGATACAGTAAACGGCGATATTGCACTGGACAGTAGCGAAGTAGCGCAAGATGTCAGCACGGTCAGTGGCGACATATCGCTAACTGGCAGCACAGTGATCAAGGGAGATTTGGTGTATAAGCCTCGTGGTAAACGTAAAACGTTTTTTGGCTGGGGCAACGACAGTAAACCCACCCTACATATCGGTGCCGACGCAGTGGTAGCAGGCCGTATAATTCTGCAGCAACAAGTCACTCTACAACTGGACAACCCTGCTATGCAGGATAAAGTAGAATATCAAATTAACGATGGCCGTTAAGCGCCAAGCTTAGTGTAATACTAAAGCGCCGCAGTCATACCCATGCGGCGCTTACTGTTATTGATATTTAGCGAAGTTTTTTTCACCACGAGCCAGCGCTTGCTCAGCGCGGTTTATATTCTGTTCTAATTCAGGCATGTAATCCGCGGTTTCAATTAACTGGTGCTTTGCATCTTCAATTTCATTAAGTAACGCAATACGCTCATCTCGCGTTAGCCCGTCTTCAACTAACAACTCTGTTTTAACTACAATATCTTGCTCAAGCTGGGTTAATAACCGCTGCTGCTTGTCAAAGGCACTGCGTGCCGCATTAACAGCTCGCTGCAACTGATATAGCTGTTGACCATCACGAAAGCCGCTTAAAAAATCCGCTTCCAGTGCCGAAGGGCAGCTACTTTGATAACTGCCGCCGCTACGTCCAACTGCAAAACCATTACGATGGGTGCAATACTGCTCTGCACCTTCCCGATGACCGCGGCGATACGCCGTTAAATCAGGAGTTACACCATGGTCAGCGCAATCTTGGCGATATTCGCTAATCGCTGTTTCATTTTTACCTTTTGCACCGTCTTCAAAACCAATAGTACGCCAATCTGCAGTTAGACATTCAGATTTATCCATCGAGGCGCATGCAGTAAGCATGGCTAACGTAATACAAAGTAAAGCAGCCTGTTTCAACATCGTTATTCCTTATTTTGTTGCTTGCCGACATTAAGCCACTGAGCAAGGTGCAGGGTCAACGGTTTAACCGCTTTTCGCCCCTACTTTGCTGCACAGCATCAGCTATACTTTGACAACTCCAGTGGTATTAATTTATACGCCATGATAAAAAACGTTAGACTTTACTGGCGGTATTTGATCCTACTCAGTGCTTGCTGGTTTACAGTTGCTCCAACATTACGGGCGGAATCGTTGGTCATTGTCGATGCCGTGTCATTATTACAGCCTCAGGCGCAACCTACCAACGAAAGCCTGCTACTGCGGCAACTTCTGCAAGCCTATCCTGCAGATTATAGTATCGTCGATCTGAGCCGAAATCGGGCTCGCGAATGGGTAAAAACAGCCGATAATGCCTGCATGCCCTGGCTAAAGAAAACTGCTGCGCGCCAGCAAGACTTTCTGTTTACTTTGCCCTATATGATTGAAGCGGCGTTGCAACTAGTGGTTGCCGCCGACTCCGATGCATTACCATTATTAGACAGACTAAGCGGCAACAATAACACCCTCTCTTTGACACATTTACTCCAATTAAAACAAGCACCTTTGTTAGGCATAGAGTTAAACCGGACCTACGGCAACAATATTGACTCACTGGTTAGCCAGCGTTACGCCAGCTGGTCAATATATACCCGAACCAGCTCCAGCAATGAAACCGGTAGTATGCTGCCGATGTTGGAACGTGGTTTTATTGATGCTACGCTGGAGTATCGCAAAGTTGCAGAACGCAGCGCTATGTCGTTGCGATATTATGCGATCCAAGAAGCTGAACCGTTTAATCTGGTTTACTTTGCTTGCTCAAAAGGTGAACGTGGTCAACGCGTTGTTAATTTACTCAATGAATCAATAAAACTAAAAAGCCAGCAAGTTGCTTATCAGCAGCTGGTTTTAAAGAGCATTACCGAGCAAAACCAGCCACAGGCACTACATATTTGGCTGCAAGCTTTACAACTTGTACCTTAAAGGTCGCTGGCAAATCAGTAGTAGCTAAGGTAAAACTATAGCCGCTAGCATCAACGGCAAAAATACACTGATGCACCACAAAACCGACACCGGAAAGCACAATATGTTCGTTGCTAAGTCACTACGCTATTTTTACCTATGCTGCTTGCTGTTGCTAAATGTCGACAGTGTTGCCAGTACCGCAGAACAAAAACCGCTTAAGGACTTAACAGAACTGCAGCTGAGTGCTGGCGAATGGCCACCTTTTCTCAGCGAAACCCTTCCACACCAAGGCGTTGTGGCCCATCTGCTGAGAGATGTATTCGCCGAGGCGGGCTATAAAGTCAGTTTTACCTTTTTACCTTGGGGTAGAGCTTATCATGACACGAATAATGGTAAATATGCTGCAACAGCCGTATGGATGCTAAGCGAAGACAGAACAAAAGATTTTATGTACAGCGCGCCGGTGTTAAGTGAAAAGTTTGTGTTTTTTCACCTAAAGCAGCGCCGCTTCGACTGGCAAAACTTAACCGATTTGCACGGCCTGCTACTTGGAGGTGGCTTAGGCTACAGTTACGGCCAAGCCTTTGATCAAGCATTGGAAAACAAGTTATTTAAAATGTCACGCGTCGGCACTACCGAACAGAACTTTCGCCGGTTAGCCGCCGGCCGTATTGATGTTTTTGCCGAAGAAATCAGTGTAGGATACCATACGCTAAATAACCAACTTCCCGAACTGGCTGATGCCATCAGCCATCATCACCTACCACTGCTTATTAATCAGAGCTATCTATTATTCCCCAAAAGCAATCTGGATAGCGCGCAGATAATTTCACAATTTAATCTACATTTAGAAAAATTTAGGCAAAGTGGCCGTTATCAAAGCTACTTTGACCTTCTGAAGCAAGGCGAATATCAGTAATGTTGTTGCTTGTTAGCAAGCAAACGCTGCATTATTTGATTATTCCAATGCTGAATAATAATTTGTGCGCGAAACAACGCCCATAGCTCTACCACACTGATCGCCACAATCAGCCCCCAACCTAACCAGTAAAAACCCATCAACAGCAATAATACCCCAACGATAAACACCATTAAATTGGCCACACCGCGCAGCCATTGTCCGAGATAAAAATGATGCAGGCCAGCGAGAAAACACCAATTTAGCGTGGCATAGGTATCAGGGTCGCGCAGCTCATGCTTTAGCTGCTGATAAAGCGCCAACCTTTCAGTATCCGGTAACGCTGCAGCCTGCTCGCGTAACCGCTCTTCTTCGGCATCAACCTGTTGTTGATTTAACATGCTCAGCCTCCGGTACCGGTTCAATACATTTACAAAAACTGTCGCGCTGACTACAACGCCGAATACGCTGCCAGCCCATACTTACGCCCTTACGCGCACCAAAACGGCTAATTGCGGTATAAGTATATTCAGAACAAGTGGGTTCAAAGTTGCAGTCAATGCCAAACCAGCGCTGCCCGCCACCGGTAATGCGGTAACGCCGTATTGCCCATAGTAGCAGGCGCTGCACTTAACGGCCTAAGGTTACGATCATGGCTTCACGGGTCCAAAATAGCCAAAAACGTTTTTGTTCAATTACCTGAAACACTACCTGCCAGCCTTGTGCCGCCTGCGCATTTAGCTCGGCTTCCACTTTTTTCAGCGGCAAACCAGACGCCCCCAGAAAAATAGTGCCACAGCCACCCTCGGCAATATGCATAACTTTGTATTCTTTAAAGCTTGTTGCCATGGTGTCGTCCTCTATTTAAACATCGACAGCTAATCTGCTGATACTGCTTAATAAGTTAACCGTTATGGCCTTACTTTAGCAACATACACCAAGCATATAACAGCATATTGACATAATCTAAACTGTTCTCTGTACAACAGCGTAAGCATTACATTATTTATTGATGAGGCTTAAGCATGACAAGATTCATTTTATCACTCTGCCTATTGCTACCAATGATGGCGCCTGCTGACGGGTTGGCTTGGACTGCCTGGCGCGAAGGCAAGGCGCTACTGATTATGCGCCACACCCTGGCGCCAGGCACCGGCGATCCGGCTAATTTCACCCTAGGTGATTGCAGCACCCAACGTAACCTTAATGTTATTGGCCAACAACAAGCTAAAGCATGGGGAGAGCGGCTTCGCCAACACTATAGTGACGCCATTCAGGTATTTAGTAGTCAGTGGTGCCGCTGCCTCGACACGGCAAAACTAATGGCACTGGGGGATGTAACGCCGATGCCGCTATTGAATTCCTTTTTTGCTGGTCGTGGCGATGGCGATAAACAAAACCGGGCTTTAGTACAGCAGTTTGCTCAATCTCAGTTAGCCAAGCCAACGGTACTGGTTACCCATCAAGTCAACTTTACCGCCCTAACCGGTATATTCCCACAATCAGGCGAAGCCGCTATTATCGCCCTGCCACTATCACAGCCTGCAACCGTGCTGGCACGGCTCGACACACCTTGATACAAATAGAAACCACTTATATGAAAACAACAGGTTATCTTACAAGCTTTAAACGTGCCTTATGATGACAGAGGATCTCCATGACAATAAAAGAATTAAATAACACGACTCTGTTACGTACTGGTGGCTTTGCCGCCATAGGCATGGCGCTGTGCTATATCAGTGTGGCGGTTATTTTCTTTGGTCTGTTAGCCGTACCAGAGGGGTTGGATAGCCTTGGCCGGATGCAGTTTTACTTGCAGCAGGAATACCTGTTGGTCTCCATAGGCTGGGGCATTGGTTACCTGCTGTTTGGTGTGCTGCTGGCAATTTTACTACAGGCATTGCGCCAGGCAATGCCACAAAACCAGTCGGCTATCGCAGCTTTAGCTGAGCGCTTTGGCAATATCTGGGTAATGCTGATGATGGCATCTGGCATGGTGGCGTTAGTTGGCATGAATATGACATTACGCCTGCTCGACACCAGCACTGACCAAGCCTTAGCGCTTTACAACACCAGCAACCTGTTAACCAATGCCCTTGGCGGTGGCATTGAGCTGGTCGGCGGGCTCTGGGTGCTGCTGCTCAGCATTGCAGGGTTACAACAGCAACGCTTTGCCAAAGCGCTGCATCTGCTGGGGTTAATTGTCGGTAGCTTAGGCATCTTCACCTTGTTGCATACTGTGCCCTATCTGAAAGATGCTTTTGGTATTACTCAACTGATTTGGTTTATTTGGCTCGGTGTGGTGCTTTTGCGCACCCCATAATGGTTAAAAAATTTGGTAGCCACGACTCAATTAGCATATCTGTATGCAAAAATTTACTTTGTTGAAACAATAATCTAGAATCCGGCAAAATTTAACTGCTGGTACGCTAAACAATGAAATTGCTTTTAATTGCCATGATAGTAAGTCTGTCGGCCTGCGCTACAGTTAAAACACTTCCCACCACCACAAGCCATGTCAATATTGAGCATCACGGCAAGCGCAGCTATTGCCAGAGCATACCGCGCATTTACAGTGGTTTTTCTTATAACTTATGTAAATTACATGGCGAACCCAGCCGGCAGGTAAACCTGGGGGACAGTTTTAACAATGTGCCATTTTTTATAATTGATGGCACATTTTCACTAGTTGCTGATACGGTGATATTGCCTTACACGCTGTATACACAAAACAAGCATGGCAGTATTGATGTAAATTAGGCTGGCAATGGAATACCGTTTTTACCCACCTTACAACCAACATTGTGGCAGGCAAACCCAAGCTCTGATCATTGCTATTTTTATGTTGATTAGCTTGTTACCGCTGTTTTTTGATTATGGTAGGGTGCCTCAGCTTAAATTTATGCTGCTCGTATTTAGCCCCGGACTTGCGTACTGCGTTGTTGTCGCTTTTGATTATTTGGCGTCTCGTTATCTGATGCCCGGTTCGGTAAAACCATTTAAAATAACAGCATCACAGCTATTTATTCCTAAATGGCTGATACACAGTGAGGATAGTCAACTAGCGCAAGACACTATCATTGATGTTAAAGACCTACTGAGGATAGTCATTAACAGCTATACACTAAGGTCAAAACGTGGTGAGTTTGATGCTATAGATACGATTTGTCTGCAGTTTTATCATCAACGTATTTACCTGGATAGTAAAAAGCTAATGTTTGAAAGTGTAATAACCGATAAAAATAAGCTCATAAAAGCCTTAAAGTCATTGCCGTGCGATACAGCCTATGAAAATAAGAACAATTTTGGTGATGTGCGATTGCTTCACACTGTTGCTCAAGGCCGCTGGGGTTCTACCTATACGCTTTTGATCATTCTGATGTTTATTTTAATGTTTGGCAGTTTTCTACGACTGATATTCTGGTGACGATGAATCCCGCCCTCAACCCAACTGCATCCCGCCAATTTTACTCAACGTCACAAAAGTAACTAAAACCTGTTTTGGAGCGGTTACACCGGCATTACTCTGGCTTTTTGCAGCATACAAAACGCCGTTTCTCGGCGTTTTTTCAGAATAAGGGTCAGAACTAATAATCGCTACGTCTTTGCAAGGCATTGAAATACATAGCGTAAACTTAACTCGTCTTTAAATGTCTCCGACCCCTTTTTCGGTTATGAACCTTTGATCAGGTTAGAAAACCCTTCATTTTGAACTATTTTACCAATCAAATTCTGAACTGCTGGCATTAACGCTTGAGCAGTTTGATTACATGCTGTCTCACCATAAAAGCTGCTTGTAAAAGAATAGCTTTCAGATACAGATATTGACTGCCCATTCGATGAATTAATTGTCATAGCAATATCCCAACTGCCTGATGCAGATGAAAAATCAATTGAATTCAAGGTGCCTGTAAGGGTTACTGGAGCATTGCCATCATAGAGCTCTGCCATTTTCAACTCATCAACAAATGCTTTGCGAATAAACCCTTCAAAAGTTTGACCGTCAGGAGTTTTTATGGGTCCAACACCGCGACACATAATACTGGTTTTGCTTTCAGTGGCGGAGTTAAATTCACCAACATTTATATTGCTACCCACCACACTTTTTAATGATGAAATATTATCAACTGATACAGCATATCGATTTACAGAGTAAGTTGAACAAGCAGAAAGGCTTAAAACAACCAATGAGGCTAAACCCAATTTTTTAAACATTGTATCCATTTCCTTTTTTTAATTTTAACATCCAAACTATTTAGTATTTTTTCAACGCCCTTAAGGGGAATTAGACTTAGTAAACAATGCTTTAGTTTTACATTATTTATTTATCATGCATTATGTATGTTACAAATTTTGCATGATTTTATTCTGCAACCTAAAGTTAAATCAAGTTGTTTATAAATGAAATATTTCACATTTAAGTTGCAACATACAGCAATAACATCCCTTGCATATTCTGCTGTCTTAGCCCCTTTAACTGCTCGCAAAGTACCTGCTGGTAAGGCGTAAATTCAACTGCTACGGTTTTTGCTTTGATACCCGCGATAAAGCCAAGCTGCTTAACCGGCAGCATCGATTGGCTGGCGTGTTGTTGCAGTGTGGCAAGCTCGGGTAAAAGCATGGCGCTGTAGCCTTCGTTTAAGGCAATACTTACCCCTTTGGCGTCAAAATCACCAAAGTACAAGGTAGGTTTATTCTGTTTAAGCCACTGTGCTTTAAGTGCTTTACAGCCGCTACTATATTGGCTGTCACCGCGATAAATAATCAGCGGTTGCTGATAGGGTAATTGCAGTGTAAATGCATCAAGCTGGTAAAAGCAGTCTAGGTTTTCTACTACCAATAATGCGTCAAACTGCGTAAGTGGCAGTTGCTGCCAGTCGATGTCGATAATATCCGCAGCTATGCCCAAGCTAATATCAGCTGGCTTGTTCAGCTTTAATAACGCCCTGTGCTGGCGGGGTTTTAGGCCAACACTTTTAAGCTCTTGCTGGCTGCGCGTGGCATTGTCTAATCTGCTGTGTTGTTCTGGTGCATCCAAATAGCAGGCGTGTTTTAACTGGCGCTGCACGCGGGCGATGTCGCTTAGCAAAGCCAGGCTAAAGCTAAACTGCGGCAGGTTAAGACTGTTGCCTGGCACCAGTTCGTGCTCGATACACCAGAGCAGCACCTGCTGCACTGTTTTACTGCGGGTACTTACCCGTTCGCTGCCACTGGCATTTAGCCGTTGCTGCAGTTGCTGCAACCACCGCAGGCTTTGAGCAGTTAGTGCCGGGTAACTCATCAGGCAGCCTTTAAGCCCAGGCTGATATCACGAATAAGCAGTAACTGGTTCATGCTGCTGGCTGGCGCTTCGTCACGGACAATAGCAAACATCTGCTTTTCGTCCAGCGGCAGTGCTTGGTACTCGGCGATAATTTGATACAACCAAATTTCGCTGTCCCATTCCAATTGCTGCTGGGCTAAATAATCCAGCGCACTCAGCTTTCCGCCGTGGTCAATAACGCGTAAGTAAAAGTTCTCCACGTCAGTTTTCAGTGCTTGTTGCCGTGCGGCAATGGCGTCATCCTGCCATTGCTGGGCAAAACTAGCCGCTGGTGTTTCACTTAGCTGTGTCGCCTTAGTGCGCGGCAAGGCACGGACTAAGTCTGCCAATATTTGCCGCTCACTGGCTTTGTCCAGTGCAATGGCTGCATGTGGCTTTATGATGGCTGCTTGGTTAAACAGGGCTGGCACGTCAGTGCGATTAGGGTAATCGGCTGGCTGATACTTCGGGTGCTGGCGCAAAAACGCTGCCATGTTGTTAATCAACATCGAACGCGCTTGTTGCTGGCGAAATTTAGCCAGCAGTTCCACCAAGCGTTTCTGCACTTCTAACAAACTACTGTGATGCGAGCTCAGCTGGTTTTGTAGTTGGCTTACCAGTAACTTTCGCAAATGATTATTGCCTTCAGACAGCTCAATCAGCTCGTTAAAATCGAGTAAATCCAAGCCATCAAGCAAACGTCGCAGTTGTTTTTGCGCCCGCTCATTCTCACGAATTTTATCATCCAGGCTGGCAACAAAGCCAAAGTCGCTGTTTAGCCGGTGCCATAAGCTGTCTATCGCTTCTTCAAACTGGCCGCTTAGATCATGCACCTGTTCGGTTAGCCGCTGCAGTTGCAGCTCGGCCACGCTGTAATCGCCTTTGTATTGCGCATCACGATACGCCTGCACCCGGTTACGGATTTGCTCCAGCTTTTCGGCCACATCGGCGTTAATTTGCCGCCGGTTTTCGTCGGCCACCATACTGGCAATTAATTCGCTAACTAACGGCCGCAGTGCCAGCGGTTGCTGCTCGTCGGGTCGCCATAAAATGCGCGCGGCAATCAGTTTTTTCAGCGCGCCTTCACTAAACGCCGTTTCATCAACAAACCCATCCAGATAACCCTGCATCAGCGCTTTGTGGTGCTTGCCTAAAAGCGCTAACCGCTCGGCGCCGATGGTTAACAGGTTAGAGGCAATCGCGCTATCCACCGGGGCCATCAGATTAAGGCCTCCTGTGTCGGGGTGTCGTCTACCGGCAGGTGCTCTTCGTCACGAATAAAGCGAATAACATCAATTAAATAATCAATTTTACCGGTGACAATGTAGTACTGCCGCTCCTGGTGCGGTTGCAGCAGGTAACCATGCTCTTTTAAGCGGCGGAAAATCAGTTTTACCTGGTTATCCAGCTGTTCACTTTGGCTGTTAAAAAAGCGGTCGCTGGCCAGCTGATTAAGGCGCTGCCGCAGGCTTTGGTTATCTTCAGTACGTAGGATAAACTCCTGCAACTTAATGGTGTCGCCTGCCGTTAAAGCGCTATCGCGGCCCAACGTTTCCTGCACCAATTGCAGCCATTCCAGCAACGGCAGCAGTGACTGCACTGTTAAGGCAAATTGGCCGCTTAGCTGCTCACGGGCGTCTTTTGTTAGCTCGTGATAACCCAGAAAAAATACACTGTTGTCTTCATTTGCCACCAAACGCCGGTTAAGCGGGCGCAGGTAATGGTTAATGTCGTGCTGGGTTTGCTCCACGCTTAAATGACGAAACGCATCTTCATCGGTGATGCAGCAAATAAACTCGCCAGCCAGCAGGCGCTCAAGTAAAGGTCCGTGTTGCAACATTAGCTTGCCTCCTGCTGTTTGCTGGCCAGTCGCTCGGCTAAGCGGCTAACTTTTGGCTGAATGCGTTTTAATCGGCGTTTAGCCGGTTCATGCTGATCAGGTTCAATTAAATAGCGGTGCGAAAACAGCATCAGTACGTCCGACTCCGGGTTGGGGAAGGCACCAACAATTACAATGTTATTGCTGCTACAGGCAGCAAACAGTTTTTCCACATTGTGATACGCTAGCGTGCCAATTTCATCGATTGGCCAGTGAATAGCCACCTTGGCATCGCCACGCAGCAAGCGGGTAAAAGCCAGTAAGTACTTACATAAAATTAAGTAAGCCATACCGTGGCTGGACGATTCCAGCAGCTGGCGATCATTTTTAATTACCAGCTCAGAGCCACCTTCGCTTAAATGCAATTCAAGGCGCAGCAGCGATTCAATGCTGTATTGCTCATCTGCACGTAGCAGATCGACTACATCGGCCAGCGCGTTTAGGTATTGATCAGAGGGCAGTGCCTTGCCTGAAGCGCCCCAGTCATCATACAGTTTGGCGAAGTGCTTTAACGGCTGCCAAAAGCCCAGCTCGTCTATGGTGGATAAAATGCGCACTTCAGATTTACTAATACCCTCAAGCACCAAGTCGTCGGCGACGGCTTCACTTAAACGCCGGCTTTGCAGTGCAATACGGCGGTTTATGTCGCTAAACACGGTAAAGAACTTTTTAAGATCGCCGCCAATATTTTCGCCCATTTCCAGCAGTTGTTGCTGCGCATCTTTTAAAATTTGCAGCAGGCTGTGCAAAATAGGCAATTGCTGGCGTTTACCGGCATGCTCGGGTAACTGGCGTTGTTCGTGCTGCAGCCGGTCTAAAAACTCGGGGCCGGCATCTTTGCTTAAGATCGTTTCAAACTGTTCCAGCGCCGTTTTTAATGCACTGTCCAGTTTGCTGCGTTGCTCCAGCGCTTCGTTAGCCCGCGCCAGCCGCTCGACAATATCAGCAGAAGCAACAAGCGTTGCCGGGCTAACATCGGCCAGATATAACTCGTTAAAGCGGGCAAATACCGGCCGTAACTGCGCCAGCAGTTGCTCAGCCTGGCTCATCAACTCCTGTTGCTGGCGTTTTTGCTCGTCAAGTTTTTTCTGGTTAGCGCTGTAATCGGCTTTTTGCTGCTCAAGTGCTTGCTTAACCGCACGCAGCTGCTGTTTTAAGTCGGTTTCTTTTGCTAACAACTCTGGACGAAGTTGTTGCCAGTCCAGCGCGATAAATTTTTGCCAGGCAGTTAATTCATCCTGACGCGCCTCAACTGCTTTAATGTCGGTTTTAAGTTGATCTTGCTTGTGCTTAAGCTCAGTTAAACGACGCGGGTCAATACCCTTGGCTGACAGCTCTTCGTTAAACGCTTGCTGCAGCTCTTTAATCTGGTTTTTATTGTCGTCGCGCTTATGTTCCAGCTGACGTTCCAGCTCGTCTATTTGCTCATCAAACACTTGCAGTTCGGCCTGCCAGTCAGCTTTGTGCTCTAGTTTCTGGCTGTTGTGGTCAGCTTTGAGTGCTTGTAAGTCGGCGTCTTGCTGCTGCTTCAGTTTTTCCAGCTGTTGCTGCTGAACGGCAAGTTCGGCTTTAACATCAGCTTGCCGTTTAGCTACCAGCTCACGCTGCTGCGCCTGCAGGCGGTTGCGCGCATCGCGGGCATAATCAATATTTTGTTCGTATTGCGTTAGCTGCCATTGCGCCTGCTCCAACTGCGCACGGCTAATTTCGGCTTGCTCGTGCTGTTGTTGCAGTGTTTTTTCTGCCTGAGTTTTATGTGCAGCTGCCTCTGTTAGCCGTTGCTCTGCGCTGGCAATATGGTGGCGAATTGCCGCTTCGTCCTGCGCATAGTCGGGGGTGTCAATTGCAGTCAGCTCAAGTTGCAGGCCGTACAGGCTATCGCTTAATTCAGCCAGGTGCGGCTGTAAATCCTGCCTTTCTAGCAAACGCTCATCCAGCACCTTGCCCAGCTTTTGCTCCCAACCGTTATAGTGCAGGCGCAGAAAATGACGCAAACTACCCTGCTCTGGCGAAAGCTGACGGTGCAATTGCTGCAATTGTTGCTCGGCACTGTGCAGCGCTTTTCGACTAAGTTCCAGTTGCTGATCGGCATTATCACGCGCCGTGCGCGCCAGCTGATGCTGCTGTTGCAATTGCTGCAGTTGCCGTCCTTGTTGCTGTGCCTGTTGCTGAGCCTGCTCTAACCGCAGCTCTGCACTGCGCTGCTCTTCCAACTCGGCCTCTGTCAGGCTAGACGTCGCTAATTGACTTTGTAGTACGGCAATACTGCTGCTGATACTACTAAGCTGCTCGGAAAACTGCTGCTGCGCCTGTTGCAAACGGCTTTGAAATGCCTGTTCTAACACGGCTAGCTTATTATCTTGCTGTTCGCGGGTGCTGTCTTTTTGCTGTTGCAGTTGGCGGGCTTTGCCGCGGTGTTGCTCGCTTAAGCGGTTAAAAGCTTCGGCCAGCTTTATTTTACGCTGCTCTAGCTGACGCTCTAAGTCGCCGTGCTGCTCTACCATCAGCTGATATTGCTCTACAGTTTCTTCCAGCTGTTCACGCCATAATGGCAAAGCATCACTGTCACGCTGCAGCTTAGGCATATCTTTGCTGTCATAGTCGTCATAACGCTGTTGTAGTTGATCTAAGCGGGCACTGGTTTCATGTAAATCGGCTTCGGCTTTTGCCAGCGCGCTGTTTAGCTCCAGTTGCTGCTGGCTAAACTGCTCTTTTAAACTTTGCAGCTGGCCGCGCAGCGCATTGACCTGCTGCTCAGCATCGGCTTTGCGCAGCTTTTGCGCGCTGTCATCTTGTTGTAACAACGGCAATAAAGCGACTAACTGGGCTTCGCTGGCCGCTAATTGCTGCGCCAGCTGGTTTAACCGCTCAAAATCCTGCTGCAATTTGTCTAACCGCATCGACTGGCGCATTTGCTGGATCCACTCCCGCGCCTTGGTATTTTTTACCTTGGTGGTAGGCAGCGTTACGCCGTCTTCTTCAAAAATAGCCGCCAACATGGCTTTTAGCGTGTCCATTTTGCCTTCTTTGGCATGCACCGCACTAACCAGCTTTTCAATATGCCGTAACTTATGGCCGCTGCCTACCAGACTAAAACTGCCGGCCAAACGTCGCAGTTTTACGCTGTCGGCATTGTTACCGCGCAAAGCCGCAGCGTCGTTTTGAATAATACTGCGATACTCGCTGGTGGCGCTGATTTTAGCTGACACCTGCACCTCGGGCCGGCTGCGCATCGCTGCTGCCCAATCGCTGTAGCTCATGGCTTTTACATCATCGCCACTGTGTATCAGATAAAAGTCACTCTGATAGGCTGCACCAACAAAGCGGTAATCCACCCCGCCGTCGCTTTTCCGGGTTAGCACCACCTGACACACCGCGCCATCTTCGCGTTGATATTCATAAATCAGGTAGCTGTTCGAAAACGGCAGGTAAAATTCATCAAACTTTTTGCGGGTTTTGGGCACCACCCGGTTTGGCTGTTCGCCATAAAACACAGGCACTAAACGTTGCAGTGTGGTTTTACCCGAGGCATTGGTACCACAAATATTAGTGTGCTGATCCAGCTGTAACTCCACCACGCCAGGTAGATGAGTGTGCAGCAACACAATACGGAGTAATTGAGACATAGCGCATCCTGTCGGCCGCGCTGAGTTCAGCAATAAAATGGAGCGCGGCGAATATCAAATAATGCTGGATATTATCCACGTAAATGCCATAAACGCTAGCCCCGCGGACATAACAGACTTTCACACGCTAACAAGCAGGTTAAGGCTTTCGTTTGTAGACATAAGGTTACATAAACACAAAGATCAAGCCATGAAAAACGTCAGATTTATTTACAAAAATAATTAACAAGGAAGATGGGCAAATGTTAAATCTATGTTTTTATTGGTTTTTAACAAAATTAAAACATGGCTCGAAAATTGCTAAAACGAAGGCATGTTAAATAGGAGTAATAAAATTGATTAAAAAATATACAAATATAGCCTTGTTAGCAACTTTTGCTTTAGCCTTTGACGCGAGTGCGGGGGTTATTGTGAATGCATCCACAGGTTGTTTACCCCTAGCCGGTACTGGATCGAGCAGCTGGGACAGTTTAGAAGCCAATGGTACGGTAAGTAGCAGCTGTGGTGAGTCTTCTGCCTGGGCCAGCATAGATAGCGACACTGCTACTATGAAATTATACACCAATGCAACGACGACGCCAGGTTCAGTATACAATACTACTTTAGCAAACGCGGCAATATACGACACCATTACACTGCTGTCAGAGTTGGACTATGTGCAGGTTGCGCTTGAGCTTTACTTTCACTTTGACATGAGTGCTAATTACACTTTTCCGGCTGGTACTGAGGTTTTAACCGCCCCTAACGCAAGAAATTTTAGCCCGGGAGCGTTAAGCAGAATACAAGGCGAATTAGGCATTAGTGGTTATGACTACAATGCAGAACCCGATAACTACGAAGAAATTTACGGCAGATACCGCTTTAATGCTGATTATGAGTTTAACTTTCAGGCGGGGCCTTTTATCGCGAATAATTACCCTTCAGAACATTTGGTGACCGAGCGTTTTAACGATACTCAATCTGAAAGTTTCGTCTTGCCAAATGCACGTTCAAGCGGTTTCGTTATTAGCCAAATCCTAAATTTACCCAGCAATTCAACACTGGATTTATTTTACAGTATTGATATGAGCCAAATATGCTCATTAGCGGCACTATGTAACTTAACGGCTGACGGTAGCAATACATTCTCTATTGGTTTAACCGCGCTAAATGGGACTTTGGTATCTGAAAATGGTTATGGTTATCAGCCAGCAAACGGTTCGCCAAATGCGGTATCTGCGCCTGCAACCTTAGGTATGTTTGCATTGGGTTTATTGATGCTAGCCCGTAGACGGATCAAGTAAATCGCTATCATCAATTTAGCTATTATCGCAGTATTGCACCGCGATAATAGCTGCTAGCGCCCCATTGTATTATCGTTATCGCTTCGCAAAATCAATCTGTAAATTACTCAGATATATTTATCACCATTCACTTTTGATTAAGCAAAAATATATTAACTTCATGTTTTATTTATTAAATCGGAGAGAATTGTGGCAACAAACCTAAGCATTTCAAGGCCACTTTGGCGCAGCACGTTATTACTGGGTTTGATTGCAACCTTATCTTCTTGCCAGTCAGTGCAGGACCATACCATCCCGCTTTCTGCAGATTTCAGTGCGGCGAGTGAATTATATCAAGCCAATAAACCCAGTTGGCGGCTAAGCTCTTCTGCTTACCAACAACAATTTGGTGCCTTTACCATACAAGGTGCAGATGTAAGCTGGAAAACGTCTATTAAAGCTAACTTGTGGTTTGCTCAAACGGGTTTACTGGACAAAGATGAAGTAGCCGACAGTTGGCTGAAGTTTATTGCTGCAGATATTTTAAATCGTCGTGGACGCAGTGTAGAAAACTATAAAATAGTTAAGCATCAAGATTTTGCTTTTAATTTGCTACAAGGTGGCCAGCACGCTGTGCATTCACAGTGCCGAATAATGGCGCTAGATGAAGGAACGGAGATCCGCTCTCTGGACAATAGCAGCAGCCAACATGATAGTACCACCCGTAAGCATAGCTATATGGGTTGTCTGGTTTCACAGGGTAATCAGGTATGGCAGCTTATTGCAGATAGTCGTAAAGGCGAAGCAAATTACTTTGCTATGACATCTGGCGATTTACAGCTGCAATTTAAGCCGGTAAATGAAAAGCTTATGTTGGTTAATCAGCAATATATTTCCATGCCAGAGTGGTTTAAGCAGCAATCTGGCCTCACCATACACCAACAAGGTTTACAATTGTCAGCATTATCGTTTGACGGAGACAAACCGAAAATCTGGTTGCGCAAGGTCTTACCCACCAACCAACAGGCGTTACTGCTGACAGCAAGCTATAGCTTGCTAATGTATGACTGGTTAGATGAGGAATGGCGTAGCCCCTCGCTAAAAATACCTAACTAATTATTACGGTTCGTTAAGATCACTATGGTGTTTTGAAAATACCGGAATGGTAATTTGCCATTTTATGGCCGCTAATCGCAGTACCAGCAGGGCTGCCATACCGCATAGCATTGCAAAAAGCTGTGCGGTGCCCAACGCTAATAACGCCGTGTACACTGCGCCACCAACAATGCAGGTAACTGCATAAAGCTCGCCACGAAATACCATGGGGACTTCACGGCACAATACATCACGTATCATACCACCACACACACCGCTCATGGTGCCCAACATAATGGCTACCATTACCGAGGTGCCGTTATCCAGGCCCTTTTGCGTACCCATAACAACAAAAAACGCTAAGCCAATGGCATCAAGTATTTGTAAGGTATTATGCGGCACAGTAAGCCGATTTCGCACCAGTAAAATGGTGCCTATGGCAGCAATAAAAATGGCATAAAAATAGCTGTTGTCATTAATCCAGATTACCGGCACATCCAGGATTAAATCACGCAGCGTACCGCCGCCAATCGCAGTAACACTGGCCAACACAATAACGCCAAAGCCGTCCATCTGATTACGCCACGCTGCCAACGTGCCTGAAATAGCAAACACCGCAATGCCCAGTAAATCAAACCAATGAAAATAATGTTCCATCTCAAGCTCCAGCACGGCAATACCGGCCAAATTAGCAGGCTTTAGCTAAAGCGTAAATAGTGCAATCAAGCATAAAAACATCAATGACTAACTATGTCAGCGGACAGCGCCATGTTAACATTTGCATGTTTTGTTAACATTTTTAATAAAGGATTAGTATGAATAAGTCAGTGATAGCTTTAATTGTGATTGCCGCAGCGGCAGGTGGGGGTCTGTATTATGCCAATATGCAGGCAGAAAATGCCATCAAGCAACAAGTTGAGCAGGCAAATCAAAGCTACCGCGATTTGGCCGGCACAGGCGAAATGCCATCAATTTCACTGAGCTATAGCGACGTATCAGCCAATGTACTAACGTCCAGTTACAGTATTAGTGGTTTAGAAGTATCAATCGCTGAACTAGGTAAAATTGCTACCGTAGAGCGTATTACTGCTAAGGGTATTAAACCACAAAGCCTTGCTGACAAAGGCAGTATGCAAATGGTTGGGGCAAAAGCCACGCCGGCAATACTGCAAATGCTACCCCCACAGACTGCAGAATTTGTAGAAAGTTTGGCGCTTCATAGCGATTACAGCTATGAATACAAAGACAACGGCGAACTGCTATTTCGTCAGGATATGCGAATTAATGACGAGTTTAGTCTTAATTACAATTTCACACTGGCACAGATGCAACAATTTTGGCAGTACGCTAAAGAAATCAGTGCTAAATCTGCGGAAGAACAACAAGCTCTTGTTAATAGCCCTGAATATATCGAACAAATGCTGGCTAAATTAGTGAGTGGCGCGCTAAGTAATGGCGCTGTTGTAATCGAAAATAAAGGCTTTATTGAACGCGTTTTAGCCATGACATCACAACAGGGCCAAACACCTGACTTTAAAACAGTGCAAGGCATGGCGTTAATGAACATCTCGATGCTGGAGCCGTTGCCACAACAAATGAAAGACAGCCTGACCACCTTTGTGCAACAGCCAGAAAAACTGCGTTTAGACTTTGGTTTCAAGCAGCCGTTAAAATTTGAAGAAGTGCAAAGCGGTGCCATTGTTGCAGAGCTGGGTTCACCAGAAGAGATGATTGAGTTTGCCAATATAAAACTCACCGCAAATTAACAGCCAGTAACGAGCGTCAACACGCCATCTAAACAGCCGGTAATGTTACCTAATGCCATATAGTTAAGGTTTAAGGTGTTATCGGCTGTTTGTATATTGTTGCAACATTGCCTAAGATAGCCTGCTAATCTCCTTGCTGATGCAGAGCCTACCGCATGAAATTTATCGTTTTTGCCTCATTATTGTCGCTTACTGCCTGTCAGGCGATATCAGCACAGCCAGAAGTAACGCAAACGCTACAAGCAGACGATACGAATGGCAGTATTAGCGCTCAAGCGTTATTACAACAGTTTCCTGTGTTTGCGAAGGAATATGCTGCTTACAAGGTGTCATCTAAAGACGTCTACCAAATGCAAAGCTTACAAGGGTTAAGCCTTGTCGTATTATTTGGCAGCTGGTGTCATGACAGCGAGCGCGAAGTGCCACGCTTACTTAAACTGCTGGATCAATCCGCGGTGCAACTAAACACTTTGCAGCTTGAGGCAGTAGATCAAAACAAAATACACCCGCAGAATCTGCATCAAACATACAACTTACAATACACCTCTACCATTATTGTGCTGGAAAATGGTGAAGAGATAGGCAGAATAGTAGAGCGCCCAACCGCATCACTGGCTGATGATTTAGCGCAAATAGTGCTTTCAAACACTAGGTAAAATCACTTGAGGCAACACTTTTTTGCCGCAATGTTGGGGTTAGAGAATGCCTTTACATTACAACTCTCCAACCCAACTGAAGGTTTGTTGTGCTAAATTCGCTTTAAATTGCCAGGATCAAGTGCAAATTGCTCATCAATAATAAATATTTTTTTATTAATAATTTTTTTCTTTTTAGGCTTAATTGGCTTAGCTTGAAACGGGTTGGCATCAAGATCACGATGATAACGTTGCTTTAACTCAGCTAGCTCATCTAATTTTTCCTGCGGGATTGAATTATTGGGCGCTGATTTTTTCAACTTAGAAATAGCGTTTATCAAGGCATTATATTTTTTATCAAATTCAATTTCTGTTGTGCTGGGGATCCGATCTAATAAAGCTGCTTTAACGGGTCCATTTTTGCTTATTGCCTGGTGAGTCCAGGCCCAACCATACGACGCAATTATTTTCGAGGCGTCACTGTTTCGGTTTAATTCAAAGTTTAACCAATCAAAAGCACCAGTCTTTATGTTGATAGGGGTAATACGACTATGCGAGTCCAGCAAGTGCTGCATAACAGTTGCGTCCATGCCATAGACACCGCGAGATAAAGCACGCTGCACGATATCAAGTATGTAAATGATGGTTCTAAATTCAATACTGCTAGTGATAGCCACAACCGGATTCAATCGTTCAGGCAACTGGTTTAAAGCAGCTAATGGCATATCCAGCAAACTGCCTTCTGAGTTAAGTTTGTTAAGTGCAGCTTGCTCAATACGATTAAGCGACCGGCCAAGTAATTTACGCAGAAATATATCAATGAATGGTTTACCCGTGGGTGCAGCTCGCAATGCCAATGCCGTATTGTCATTTTCACCACCTTCAGTAAGCGTGAAGATAAGTATTTGCCTGCTATTGTCTTGCTTTGAATTGTTAGCTGGATCTAAAAATAAGTGCAGAGGCAAATTGCTAGTAAGGCCTCCATCTACAATAGTTCTGTTACCCTCTTTGTTTTGACAGGGTTCGAATACAATAGGAATGGACATGGATTCACGAACCGCTACAGCCACCTCCTTGTTTACAGAGCCTGCATCACGTGAGCTATACACAATATGCGACAGCCCGTCTTTTGCTGGTTTAGATGAGTCTGTAGCGGTAATATAAAGCTCTATTTTATCGGCATTGGCTTTATTCAACACCCCAAACGTAACAGGTTGTCTAATATCTGTAATCAATTTGCGTTGCAAAGCTTTTGCTTGCATAAGTTGTCGCATCTTTGCCAGAAATGCATCGCCTTTAAATAAGCGTTTCAATCCTACAAAGTTAATGTAAATTCTTAGCAAAGGATAGGCATTAATTATCTCGAGGATAATGGCATCGGCGAGCGCCATTCTTTGTTTGTCTATGCTGGCAAAAACCGTGTTTAGCACCGTCATAAACGCTTGCGTCAACTGGCTGATAATTTTTCGGGTAAGAGCAGACGTAGATTTAACGCCAGATTTGATTTGTCCAATCACAAAGTTTGCCGTTGCCGATATACTGCTTCTCATTTGTCTCATGACAGGATCAACCAGCTTGTTAAACCTTAACTGAGTGAGTAACGCCTTCCTGACCAGGTCATCGAGTTTTTTATTTAACACATCTGGTTTTAAAAGGTTGTCATACCCCTCTAATACCGCGCCAATCAAGTTTGTTAGCTCAGATTTTAACGCGTTAACTTGCTGCTTGAATTCTGCCGTTAATTGGCTGATAACCTCTCCAGAAATCGTCAACCAAAGTACGTTATTACGCCGTAAATTCAGCGGGATGTCTTTTGCATCAAGGGGGGCATCAAGAAAACTATCAAAGTAAATTTTACTGATGTGCTCTTCAGGTGGCAACGCAGCTGGACGCGAAGTTACGTCGTCCCGCATTAACCATTCAAATTCTTCCGGTGTGTAACCAACCGCAATTAAAGACGCGATGATCGCCCCCGCGGAAGAGCCTGCGACGCGCTGAAACCAATAACCTTTATCCCTTAAACAGCGCAGCGCACCAACGTAAGCCCCACCTAAACAACCGCCACCTTCGAAAACAGCATCAACCTGTGTTAACGGGTAATGTATTGTTGCCATACTCATAAAATTTCCTTTTAATGTTTTGTCCTAATCGACATTGAGCGTTTATCAACGGAAGCAAAATTAATGCAACCCAAGCTTAAAACCAAATAATTTACATTAGTTAAAATTAAGTTTAACTTTAGCGTCTGTTTCGAATTATTCAAGGCCGAATATTTAGCAAATACGATAAAAAAACAGCGACTGATAAGGTCGCTGTTTAGGTTGGGAGAGGGAGGGGTTGTGGCTACAATGCCAGCGTTAAAATTTGCCGCGCTTTGGCCAAGTCGATATCATTATGCTCGCCAAGTGCAGTCATGCCATTACGCTCAAGGTTAGCCACTAACTTGCCTATGTCAGCTTCGCTTAAACCATAATCAGACAAGCGGGTTTTCACGCCCATATGCTCGAAAAAGTCTTGGGTGGCTTTAATGGTTTTATCTATTACTTCATCTTCAGATGCGCTGCTAATGTTAAATACCCGTTGGCCAAATTGCAGTAGTTTTTGGCGTTTTTTCTCGCGCTGCACATACATTAAGGTGGGCAATACTATAGCCAGAGTTTGTGCGTGATCCAGCCCAAATAACGCGGTTAGTTCGTGCCCAATCATATGCGTTGCCCAATCTTGTGGCACCCCTTTACCAATTAACCCATTTAACGCCATAGTTGCAGACCACATGACATTGGCACGCACGTCGTAATCTTGTGGTGTGGCAAGTGCTTTGGGGCCTTCTGTGATCAGTGTTTGTAATATGCCTTCGGCGAAACGATCTTGTAGCGGTGCATTGACCGGGTAAGTAAGATACTGCTCGATAACGTGAACAAAGGCATCAACAACGCCGTTACCCACTTGCTTCACCGGCAATGAAAAAGTGTATGCCGGATCAAGCACGGCAAATACCGGCTGCACTAGATCAGAACCAAAAGCACGTTTTTGCGCAGTCGCTTTATTCGTTACCACCGAATTACCGTTACTTTCAGAGCCTGTCGCAGGCAGGGTTAATACAGCACCAATCGGCAGGGCACTTTTAAACGGCGCTCCTTTGGCCAAAATATCCCAGGGCTCGCCTTCAAAGTGCGCTGCAGCAGCAACAAACTTGGCTCCATCAATTACACTGCCACCACCAACAGCCATAATAAAATTAATACCTTTTGCACGTACTAATTCGACAGCTTGCATTAAAGTTTCGAGTGTCGGGTTAGGTTCGACACCGCCAAACTCATGGTAGCTAACTTCACTAAGTAATGTGACCACATCGTCATACACACCATTACGCTTAATTGAACCGCCACCGTATAAAAAAAGCACCTTAGCATTAGCGGGTAAACGACTTTTCGCCTCTTTTATTTGGCCTTTACCAAAGAGGATTTCAGTTTGATTTTTAAAATTAAAATTTAACATTACAACTCCAATATGTGGTTTAAACAACACTGGCTAAGCTGTGTTTGCTTAGCAGTGTTGGTTTAATTGTGTTGCGATAGCCCGGTTAATAAAAATACCTAAGGCTTGGCGGCTAACTGCTGCAACATTGCCGCAGCAAGCGCTTTGTCTGAAAACGGGTTTTGTCCGGTAATAAGCTCGCGGTCTACCACTACATTTGGCGTCCACGCCTCGCTATACTGCATATCACCACCGGCTTGCTGCATAGCTTTACCTGGATAATACTGCAGCTTTGCACCGTTTAATGAGGCTTCAAATACCGCTTCTTCTTCGTTCGAAAAAATTGTCATCCGGTAGCCGTCATAAATCCAGTTACTTGCTTCTGCCGGGCTTTGACTTACTAACGCTTGCTCAAACTGCGCAGGGTGCTGCTGCGCAGACAATAACGTAATAGGCCCATGGCAAATAGCCGCTGTCGGTTTAGCTTCAGCATTAAAATGCGACAAGATCTTACCCACTTCAGGGTTGTTGGCTAAGTCAATTAGTGGTGCATGCCCACCCGGAATAAATACCGCTTCATACTGCGCTAAACCACCTTGCAGCACCTCTTGCAATGACAAGGTGTCATTAATACCGTCAATATTGGCAATAACAGTGCTAATTCGCTGCATTTCCTCAGCGCTACCACCGAAAAAATCAACCGTTACCGACTTTTGATCAACCACAGGCGCATTGCCTTTGGGCGTAGCCAGTACCAACTCATAGCCCGCCTTGATAAAAGCATCGGCTGGTACGCCAAATTCATTCAGGTAATAGCCAGTGGGCTCGGTTTTACCTTCTTGCAACTGCATTTGGCTTTCACTGGATAACAACACCAGGATTTGCCCTTTGCTTTGTGACGCCAAAACGTGCTGGCTAAATAATGTGAGTAAGGCTAAAGAAATTGCCGTTCGCTTAATCATAAAAGCTCCTATTCGGTACATTGTCGCCATCACCATGATGACGATAAGTGTTCAGTAGATGTAGCTTAAGGGGTTTTACTTGAGCTTAGAACTCAGCTATTTTATCATCAGCCATCATATTTCTGATGGCTAGAGTTTTTATGTCTTACTTTGTGCAATTACGCACCTTTGTTGAAGTATATCGCTGTGGCACTATCACTAAAGCTGCTGCTAACTTGGGGCTGTCGCAGCCCGCAGCTACGGCGCATATTCAAAGTATTGAATCATTAGTCGGCTTCGCCCTGTTTGAGCGCAAAGCAAGAGGCGTCGAGCCCACTGCTGCTGCGCATGATTTAGCGTTACAGGTTTCAACGCATTTAGATGCTGTTGAGCACAAACTTGCCTCAGTGCGGAACCGCAACAATGCCGTATATGGCACATTGAACATTGCAGGCCCGGCTGAATATATTAGCCAAATTGCCGGTGCACAGTTTGCCAACTTGCTCCAGGCGGGGGAAGTGAATCTGGTTGTACACATTGGCAATAAAGACCGCATCTACCAGCTACTGGAAGACGGTACTGCTGAGTTGGCTATTACTGCATCAACCCCTAATGCTAGCGTATACGACTACCAAATCATCGACAGCGAGCGCCTGATGCTGGTCGCTAATCGTTTAACCGGCAGTTATTTGTCTAAACAAGCTCTCAGTGCCGATAGGCTGAGGCTATATCCGGTAGTAAGTTATGATCAAACCCTGCCGCTTATTCGGCATTACTTTAATACGGTTTTTAATGAAAACTGCCAGTCGCCCATCGCAGCTATTTGCCCGGATATTCGTGCTATTGCCGGGATTGTGAAAGCGGGTATCGGTTACAGTGTGTTGCCAGACTATTTATGTCGAGATGCAATTAAAAATGGTGAGCTTATGCAATTAGGTGAACCTGGCCCAGAGAACTTTATATATCTGGTATGGCGTAAAGGCGCATTAAAACACCCTCGCATCAGTTATGCGCGGGATATTTTAATGGCCTTTGCCAATTTAAATAAATATGCAGCAGCGATTTAGCCCGCACGAATTCTAGCGAATTAAATGCCACTTTAACTGCCTGCCGGCTAAATAAATAACCTGCTTTCCATCAAAATACGCACTTTGCTCCAACTTAATTTGTACATGTTGGTCACGCCATTCAGGCAGCTGATGTTTAATATTGCCTTCTATGGCATAGGCTGTATTGGCATACAAAGGCCAATCACCTTGCACTGCTGTAGGCCCTTGGTTGTCCCACATACCAATTGTCGGCCCAGGTGCATGACCAACAAACCCCAGTGGATGAGAATAAATACTGGCGTTAATACCCGCTCTTTTTGTAACAGCCAATGCCGCAGCTAACACTTCGTTGCCACTGCGTTGTACTTTAAACTCTGCGGTTAAGATGTCCTGCCAACGGTTTCCTTTAGCCAGAGCCGCTTTTAACCCATCAGGTACGGTCGCTTCATCATTTTGCATGACATAAGCCATTTCCTGGGTATCAGTGCACAGTTTCAAGTAGCAAATACCCACATCGGTATGCAGCACATCGCCACGCTGAATAATACCGCTAATGCCGCAATAGGGGCTATCGGCATCGCACGCCACACCTGCCCGCTGTAAGTTCACGTAAGGCATAAACCAGACCGGCAAATCTAGCTGCTCAAAACGCTCTCGGAGATACCAGGCGACATCATCAGTAGTGGTCACGCCTGGCGTGATAACTTTGTTACTAAAAGCCTCTGCAATAACAGACCGTGCCAGACTGACAATCTGCGGGTATACAGCAAGTTCCGCTGCAGTGCGCTGTTCTAACCAGCGAATAACCAGCGGCTCAGCAGGGGTTAAACGCGCATGGTACTCTTTTGGCAATACATCCAATAAACGCTGGTGCAAACCAGAACTTAAGCCATCGGCTACCGGCCAATGTTTGGATACATTAATACCAATTTTATTAGGCTGCCGTTTAACAATTTCCTGCGCCAGGGCTTGCCATTGCTGGTCAAGATCACCGCCAGACCAAACAGATTCATATGGCGCACTTAGTGGGTAACGGTTAATAGACAGTTTTTCTACACTGCCATCTGCTTTGCGGTGAAATACCAGCATAGTGGTGCGTCTTGCCGCAAAGGTAGGCTGCGGTACCAAGGTAAAGTACACCGGGTCCTCGGCATATTCGCGATTAATAACCAGCCACATGTCCAGACCAGACTCGGCCATCAACGTCGGTAACAATGAAGCTAAGCGCTCATTTAAAATCGTGTTTTCCGGTGCAACCCGCTGCCTCAGCGAAAGCACCTGATAATCGTTAGCTGATGTAAACTCTCGCCCCTGAGTGAAGCTTGGCGTATCGGCTAAAGTGCATTGAGTGGTAAACAAAAGCCCCAACGAAGCGGCTAATAAAAAACGTTTCATAACGTGACCTTAGTTAACTCTTAATGTGTTTGTTTTAAGCCAGTTATACACAGTACACAACCCCAATGCAGGACGAATAACTCGTTTTGCCGACGAAATGCGCAAAAATTGCGATACACTATGCACAGTGCTAAGTAAAAGGAGCTGTTATGCCGCGTTATTCCGCTGAATTTATCAAAGAAATGCCCAAGTCTGATTTACACCTGCATTTAGACGGTAGCTTGCGACTCGACAGCTTAATTGACATGGCAAAGCGCACAGGCACGACTTTGCCATCGGATACTGTTGAAGGTTTAAAGCAGTTGGTTTTTAAAGATAAATATCAAAATCTGGGTGAATACCTGCACTGTTTTCAATACACCTGCGCAGTGCTGCGTGATATGGAAAATTTAGAGCGCGCTGCCTATGAGCTTGCCATCGATAATCAGCTGGAAGGCGTAAATTATATTGAAGTGCGTTTTGCACCGCAGTTACTCATAGACTTACCCAATGGCATCGATTTCGATCGCGTTATGCACGCAGTTAATAATGGTTTAAAACGAGCTATGGCCGAATATAACCGCAGCGAAGCGGTGCTAAGCCACCAAAAACCACCGTTTGCCTACGGTATTATTAACTGTGCCATGCGCATGTTTGGCGACAAAGGCTTTTCCCCCTACTACACCAACCTATTTCAGCTAATGCGCGATTTCGCCCCAATAGATGTCATCAAGCTGGCCGCCATGGAGCTAGTGCGTGCAAGCGTAAGGCTGCGGGATGAAGAAGGTATTCCAATTGTCGGGCTGGATTTAGCCGGGCAAGAAAGCGGCTACCCCGCTAGCAAGTTTAAAGAAGTATACGAATACGCCCACCAGCATTTTTTGCTGAAAACCTTACACGCTGGTGAAGCATATGGCGCCGAAAGCGTATTTGAAGCCATTACTGAGTGCTACGCCGATCGCATTGGCCATGGTTACTCGATGTTTATTCCCGATATGATTCAGCATGCTGATATTACCGACAGAGCCGCGTATATTCGCAATTTAGCATCTTACATTGCCGATAAACGTATTGCGATTGAAGTGTGCTTAACCAGCAACTTACAAACCAACCCGGCACTGACCGACATTAAGCAGCATAAGTTTAAAGACATGTTAGAAAACCGCATGGCTACCGTCATCTGTACTGACAACCGCTTGGTCTCGAACACGACGGTGAGTAAAGAATACCAGCTAGCACTGGATAACTTTGACATACCATTAAAGCGCTTAAAAGACATGGTGGCCTATGGCTTTAAAAAGAGCTTCTTCCCCGGTAGCTATGTTGAGAAACGTGAATACGCCAAACAATGTCTTGAGTACTTTGACCACGTAGCCAAACGTTATGGTTTTATTTAGTAAAATCAAACAGATAAATAGAGTGTCGCCAAAGGGAGACACATTAAGCAACTGAATTAAATGGCTATTTTATTTTAACCCGTTTAGCTGTCGCCAAATGGCAACAGCTAAACAGCCCCCCTCAGATTCTCTCTCACATCAAAAACACATATCTGATTGTTTATAAACAATAAAAATATATTTCTACATGTTGGCACAAGGCTTGTATTAGTTACGCTAAGTGACGTTCAGGAGAATGTCGCAAGTGCAAGTCTCAGAGTAACTACAGCTCAGGTGCCTTTGCCACATTCTCCTTTAAACCGTCTTAACGCAGCGCACAGATGTAAAAGCTGCACCTAAAGGAGGTTGTTATGGACTTATTTTTACTGAGTATCATGCTGTTCTTACTGGCTAATGTGGCAGTGGTTTTTAGTATGCTGCGCCGTGTTAATTTGAATAATGACAGTGTAATGGCTTGGGAGCAGGCTCAAGTTGCCGCCGTAAATACCGCCACACCCATTATTGCCTATACACCTGATTATTTGGCAAAGGCAGCATAACCCACATTAGTGACATTCCCATCAATTCAGCGGACACGCTGGATTTTTTATCAGGCCAGCACCCCACTGGCCTTTTTTTTTTGCGATTAAAATAAGGTATGCTTAACCACCTTGGGCTTAAAATCAGACATTATGCGCTTCTCACTGCAGACAGCTTCATTACGACAATTAGTTTTACTAAGCTTTTTTCTGGCATTAATTCCTGTCGCCGTATTAATGTGGCAAAGCCATAAAGCACTCAGTGGTGTTAGTAAGCATGCCGTTACAGAAGCCGAATCGTCGATTAGCAGCGTCCGCCGTGCAGAGAACATGCAAAACCTCGTGGTGGATATTGAGCGTGCCGTCCGTCAGTACGCCGTGATTAAAACAGATGCGCTGGCGCGTGTTGCCAGCTCACACCTCAATAATTATCAGTCACTACTGCCTTTGGTATGCAACAATATCGGCCAGCCGCAACTGTGCCAGCAGCAGCAACTTCAGCTGGCCACCATTATGAGTGATTTTCGCAGCCTTTCCAGCGCCCAACTAGAACCGATACTGCAACAATTTCGCTTTCAACAACAGCAACTTACGCAACAAATATGGCTAATGTTAGAGAAAAACCTGCAGGCGCAACAACGGTTTGTCGTGGATAGCCAGCAGCAACTGGCTTGGCAAACAGTTGCCCTGGTTTTTTTAACCTTGCTGCTCGTTATGTGGGCGTCAGGCCGAATTACTGCACCGGTGCGAAAGTTGGATAAGATGATCCGGGCCATTGGTCAACAGCATCAGTTCCCGGATGAAAAGCTTACCGGGCCACGCGAGCTGACAGAGCTGGGCGAGCAATTACGTTGGCTTAGTTCGCGCCTGCAACAATTAGAAGCCTTAAGGCTCATCCTGCTAAGGCACGCCTCCCATGAACTTAAAACTCCTTTATCCAGCATCCGCGAAGGCTGCTCTTTATTGAGCGAACAGCTTGTTGGGCCGCTGAATCCGCAACAACTTGAAGTGGTTGGTTTGTTAAATGGCAGTGCTGACCGCTTAAGTGTACTTACCGAACAATTACTGGATTACAACCGCTTGTTGCAACAAGCCAAACCGGAACCAGACTGGCACTCGCCGCAACAATTACTGAGTGAGTGCTTTAATGATCATGCCTTATCCTTGCAGCAGCGCGGTCAAATTATCGAACTGCACTGTCCGCTAGACACAATTTATACCGATGCCACCCTCTTCCGGCGTATACTGGACAACCTAATTAACAATGCGCAGGCATACGGCAGTCAAAATAGCCCAGTGTGGGTAAAATTGTACCAACAAGAGCATCAGCTGGTTTTAGATGTTGGTAACAATGGTAATCCTATACCTACAGCACTGCGCGAAAAGCTGTTTGAACCCTTTCAGCGCGGCACCACCCCAAGATTTGATGCTGTGCAAGGCTCTGGATTAGGGCTATCTATCGTGGCAGACTGCGCCCGTTTACTCGGTGGTCATGCTGATATTGTTGATGTTATTTATGCCGACGTCTGTATCCGTGTAAGGTTACCGTTGTTAGAGGAAAAACCAGCATGAAAACTGGATTAATCATATTACTAAGCTTTGCCCTAGCTGGCTGTCAACTGACCCCAGCTCCAGAATCTGCAACACCAACACAGCCAATAGCCGAAATGCTGCCAGAGCAAACCATTGCCCCCGAACCCGAGCAACCCAGCCCGGCGATGAGTATTAATGACGATGCCACAACACTGCAAGTCTGGGTAAACTATAGGGCGGACATGCTGCAGCAAGTTGACGACGAACGTGAACGACTTAACCAACAGCCCGAGCAAGATGCTATTTGGCAACTAAAACGCACCATATTACAGTTGCACCCTGACACCCCTTACTTAACAAGGCTCCGAGTGCAAATGCAGTTATCTGACCAACTGGCAACATTGCCCACTTCACTTGCTGCACTTTTTAGCTGGGATCTGGCGTTTAACCAAAAACTGTTGGAAGCCGAATCCGCAGTGAGTGCGTTAACCCGGCTCAACTCACAGCAACATGACAACATTGAACGCCTGCAACGCACTAATAAAGAGTTGCAAAAGAAGATTGATGCTTTAACCCAAATTGAAGCCCAGTTAAACCAACCTGCCACAGTGCAAGAGGATAACAATGGCAAGTTCTAAGCCTCGCATACTCCTTGTTGATGACGACCCAAGCCTGTTACGGTTGCTGACGCTGCGGCTTGAGGGGGAAGGCTATCAGGTGATATCAGCAGACAGCGCCGAAGCCGCACTGCCGCTGTTGGGTAAAAATAGCGTCGATGTTGTGCTAAGTGATTTACGTATGCCAGGTTTAGATGGCATGAGCCTGTTTGATGAAATTGCTAAACGTTACCCTGGCTTACCGGTGGTACTGATGACGGCCCATGGCTCTATTCCTGAAGCCGTAGCCGCAACCCAACGTGGTGTTTTTGGCTTTTTAACTAAACCTCTGAACACCAGTGAGCTGCGCGATATTTTGCAAAATGCGGTGCATCAGTCCGTGCCGGAACAAGCTGAATGGCGGGCAGAAATAATAACCCGCTCCCGTGTAATGGAAGAGGTATTAGAACAAAGCTATCGCGTAGCGCAGCGTGATGTCAGCGTATTAATCACCGGTGCCAGCGGTACCGGTAAAGAGCTACTGGCCAAAGCGATTCATAAGGCCAGCCCGCGAGGGACAAAGGCCTTTGTCGCCATCAACTGCGGTGCCTTACCAGAGCATTTGTTAGAATCAGAATTATTTGGCCATACTAAAGGCGCATTTACCGGCGCGGTAACAGAACACGGCGGTTTGTTTCGCGAAGCCGATGGCGGGACCTTATTTTTGGACGAGATAGGCGATATGCCGGTCTCGTTGCAGGTGAAATTGTTACGAGCACTACAAGAACGTCAAATCAGACCGGTTGGCAGCAGTAAAACACTGGCGATAAATGTCCGTGTACTGTCGGCAACTCATCGTGACCTGCAACAGGCCATGTTAGATGGCAGCTTCCGAGAAGATCTATACTACCGGCTTAACGTAGTTAACCTGCAATTACCCGGGCTGGCACAGCGGCCAGAAGATATACCGCTACTGGCACGGCATGTACTGCAGCAAAGTGTGCAGCGGCATCAGGTCGATGTTACCCGCTTTTCTGACGATGCAATGCAATTACTCGCCACAGCAAAGTGGCCAGGAAATGTGCGCCAACTGGTAAACGTGGTAGAACAATGTGTTGCGTTAACACATAGTCCGGTGATTGGTGCAGCCCAAGTTGAGCAGGCTTTATCACAAAACAGCAGCTATTGGCCGACACTAACCGAAGCGAGAGATCAATTTGAACGCCAGTATCTTATACGTGTATTGCAAATGACAGAAGGCAATGTCACCCGTGCAGCGGAGCTGGCTGGGCGCAATCGTACCGACTTATATAAATTATTAAAAAAGCATGAGCTTAGTGCCGCCCAGGTAACTGATCATAGCGATGAACACGAGTAACCCATTATGACCACTACACCACCCGATGCTCATCTGATAGATGACGAGCATAACCCTGAACTGATTAAAGCTAAAATTATCAGTGAAACAGCCCGTATTAGCTGGTTAGAGCTGCAAAAGTTCTATGCTGCTGGTTCAGTGATCACCGTAGCGCCAGTGCTGGATTTGGTTGACGTGGCATTTGCGTTTAGCCAGGACGACAACCTTACCGTTGCCGACTGGTTAGCCAGCGGCGCAGTTGAGCGCACCACGGAGCATCAAGCCTCTGAGTGGTACTCTCAGCAAGCAGAATTATGGGCCGTGGTTATATCACCTTGGGTACTGGTGCAAGATAAATCTGTTGCGCCGCACTAACTGTGATACCGAATGCACTGGCGTGCTTGAGGTTATTAACACAGCAGAGCAGTATCTGGAACGTGGTTTGCTACACTAAGAAACATCACTCTTTATCTGGTAATTAGAGCCCATGAGCGACGACTATAAAAAAGGCAGTACTTCCCGCGTTACCTTATCGCAATTGATGCTGCCGTCACATTCTAATTTCAGTGGCAAAATTCATGGCGGGCACTTGTTGTCGCTTATGGATCAAATCGCGTTTGCCAGTGGCTCTAAATTTAGTGGTAAATACTGCGTTACGGCATCCGTTGACCGGGTAGACTTTCTTAACCCTATTGAAGTTGGCGAACTGGTTACGTTAAAGGCGTCCGTTAACTTTGTCGGCAATAGTTCGATGGTGGTTGGTATTCGGGTAGAGGCACAAAACATTCAAACCGGCAAAGTAAAGCACTGCAACTCGTCTTACTTCACAATGATCGCCAAAGATGAGCAGGGCAACAATGTGCGGGTACCGCGGCTGATATTAACCAGTAAAGAAGAAATTTTACGATTTGTGAAAACGACTCAGCGCTTAAAACTGCGCCACAACTATGCCGAATTGTGTGCAGACTTTGACGGCGATATGCATCAAGCAATTCATAATATACAACAGCACTTTGAAGTTAAATTTGAACTCCCCAGTTAACAGCACTTTAATAAATCTGAAATCTTAGCTATACCTAGTTGCAGGTTCTTTAAACTATTCAAGTCAAAATAGCTTTCGACGACAGCTGGCCTATTTTTTCAAGAAAAACAGAACTTTAATTTTAAGTTGGCCTTGGGCATGCCCGTTTTATTGCTCTGAGTACTTTTACTATCCCAACATATAACCATACCAAGACCCATGTCTCAAATGAAACAAATGTCGCATATGTCTTGATGTGTTTAAAAAATGCGCTATACTGTGCTCAAATTAAGTTTCAAATAACACAACCGAACTGAGGTCAAGATGAAAAAAACCTTACTAACCATTGCAATGGTGACTGCATTAAGCACAACCTTTGCACATGCAGACACAACGATTAATGGCTTCGCGTCAATAAAAGCGGGGATGACGACATCTTCAGATGAAAGTTTGTATGAATACTCTGATGAACTGGACTTTAAAACCGGCAGTTTATTTGCACTACAAATTAAATCAGACCTGGGTGAAAAATTATCGGTTACCGGTCAGCTACTTGGTCGAGGCTCAGATGACTTTGATGTCCAGTTTGAATGGCTATATCTGTCCTATCAACTTAGCGACAATTTAACCTTGAACGCTGGCCGTATTGGTGTGCCATTTTTTAAATACTCTGATTTTAAAGATGTAGGTTATGCCTATGCATGGAATATCGCGCCACAGAGCGTCTATTCGGGTGTAGGCTTTACCAATGTTGAGGGTATTTCATTGTACTACACCACAGCACTGGGTGATTTTGACACTTCTATTCAAGTTCTCTATGGTTCGTCGTCAAATAACGATCCTATCTTTGATCAGCCTGCATCAACAGACCAGAACAACGTTGTTTCAGTCAACGTAGAGTTAAGCCGTGATTGGTATTCGTTCCGTGCAGCCTATGTTCAAGGTGATATTTCTGTAACATCAAACGCTTTTAGTCCATTGACGGCAGCATTATTTAACACCAATGTCCCTGGTTTTCAAGCGCTGGCTTCAGAGCTTGATTTTGATGAAGACAAAGGCACTTTTTATGGCGTCGGCGTTACACTTGAACCTGGCAATTGGAATATTGTATTTGAATACAATGATATAGGCATAGAAAATTCTTTTTACTCAGACAGAACAAACTATTACTTATCAGCAGGCTACAGACTAGACAACATTCAACCTTATGTTGTGTTCGAACGCGAAGACCATAAAAGTAAAGACAGTATTTATCAGCCTTACATCGATATATTACCACCGCAGTTACTGCAACCCGTTATCGGTATTGTAGCAGGGCAAGAATTTGATGCAACGACCGTAAGTGCTGGATTACGTTATGATTTTCATCCGTCAGCGGCCTTCAAAGTCCAATACAGTTCACAGAACAACAAAACTACCGACAATCGCATTGGCTTGATCACTGTTGGCGTTGATTTAGTATTCTAGGAGAAGCAACATGAAAAAATTAACACTCTTTTTAGCGACAACCAGCATGATGTGTTTTTCAACCATCGCACAGGTAGTCGTTGTGGTAAATCCGGCGATGAATGAAACTATTACTAATGATGAAATCGCCCGCATTTATACGGGACGGTCGTCAGCATTGACCCCAGTAAACCTTCGTGATTCCGACACTAAACGGGCAATATTTGATGAAAAAGCAGTGGGTCGCTCATCTTCACAATTAAAAGCCTATTGGTCAAAGCTGGTTTTCACAGGCAAAGGCAATCCACCAAAAGAGCTAGCCAGCGATGCTGATGTTGTCTCTTTTGTTGGCTCAAATGAATATGCTATCGGTTACATTGACGCAGCCAATGTAACTGATCAGGTAAAGGTTATACACACAATAAACTGATAAACGAAAAGGTATACCTGTTTTCACGGGTATACCTTTAATCTGTCTAGTACCCTGCAGCCTGACCATCTTTACGAGATTCTGACGCACCAATCCAAACGCCGTTTTTATGATCTCGCATGATAGCCTGATAGCCGCCGTAGCCACCTAAGCCATAACGTACATCATGCCCTTTTTGCATCAGCGCGCGCACAGTGTCATAAGGCACACCACGTTCCACTTCAGTATAACCCCCGTTCTGCAGATACATCTCGCTACCGTCAGTGGGCTCAGTGCTACCTAAGTGTTGCCAACGTGCCGCGTCACCGGCTTCTTGCAGGTTCATACCATAGTCGACCATATTAACCAGAATTTGCACATGACCTTGTGGCTGCATTGCACCACCCATGACACCAAAACTGATTAAAGGCTGATTATCTTTTGTCACGAAGGCGGGAATAATAGTTTGAAACGGCCGCTTACCGGGGGCATAAACATTGGCGTGCTTTTTATCTAAAGAAAACAATTCGCCACGGTCCTGAAACACAAAACCTAACCCCGGCACAACAACGCCTGAACCCATACCCCGGTAGTTACTTTGGATCAGTGACACCATGTTGCCGTCTTTATCGGCAGTGGTCATATAAATGGTATCGCCTTGGTATAACGCCGGATTGCCGGCATCAACCCGTTTTGCCGCCTTTTCACCGATTAACTTTGCGCGTTCACGGCCATACTCTGCAGAAATAAGACCGGCAACAGGGGCTTTATTAAAATCTTGATCGGCATAAAATTTTGCCCGGTCTTCAAATGCCAGCTTTTTAGCTTCAATAAGCCAATGCAGGCTTTGTGGTGTATTAAAACCAGCGGCTTTTAAATCGAAATTTTTCAGAATCTGTAACATTTGCAGTGCTGCAATACCCTGGCCGTTGGGTGGCAATTCCCATAATGTATAACCTTTGTAGTCTACCCCAACCGGCTCAACCCAGTCAGAGCGGTGTTTGGCAAAGTCGTCATAGCGCAAGTAACCACCATTCTCGCGCATAAAACTATCAATCTGTTTAGTAAGTTCACCCCGATAAAATGCATCTCGCCCATCTTTCGCTAACATCTTTAATGTATTCGCCAACGCCGGATTTTTAAAAATTTCGCCCTTTGCCGGGGCCTTGCCGTTGATGGTAAAAGTACCGATAAAGCCACCAGGTTGTTTGCTTAATACAGGGACACTGCGATCCCAGTAATAGGCGATTAACTCACTTACTGGAAAACCAGTTTCGGCATAACCAATTGCTGGCTGCAAAATGTCGCGCATTGGCAAACGACCAAATTTGCTGTGTAGCTCAAACCAGCCATCCACGGCGCCAGGCACACTAATAGGCAGCATGCCGTGTGGCGGCAGGTCTTTACGGCCAAGTTTGTCTAACTCTGCTTGTAGGGTGTCGTAACTTAAACCTAACGGTGAGCGGCCCGACGCATTTAAACCATGCAGTTTCTGGCTTTTTGCATCCCAGACAATGGCATACAAGTCACCGCCAATACCATTGCCCGTTGGTTCCATCAGACCCAGTGCTGCATTCGCCGCAATAGCCGCGTCAATGGCATTGCCACCTTGCTTCATTATATCCAATGCAATTTGCGTTGCTAACGGCTGGCTGGTTGCGGCCATCGCTGAAGGCGCTATCACTTCGGAGCGGCTGGCGAAATCCTCTCCGGTTATCCGGTCAAAACTGTAGACGGCACCAGAAAATGCCAGGCTAACGCCTGCAGCAACTGCAACTATAAGGCTTTTCATTACACACTCCATACTTTGGGTTTAGTACGACCTTACGCAGACGGCAATATATCTGCCATCGCTTTACGACCAGACTCATTCTGGTTGCGATGGTTATGTCGGCACCGCGTGCAAACTAAGCTGATGTTTTTGCTCTGCAGAGATTGGCACAGCAGCGCTTGTGGCGTAGTTAAAGTGCACCATTACCGCGGTGCCCGATACCGTTTTCACGCCGTTCTGCCAGGCTTCTTGGTACACATCAAACGAACTATTTCCCATACGGCTGATATAAGTCCGTAGTTCAACTTCAGCGCCGAAGTGGGTTTGTGCATGATAATCGAGCTTAATACTGGCAATAATCAGAGGCCATTGCTGCAAATTTAGCGCTGGGCTAAAAATTTTAAAAACGTTCTGCCTTGCCCCTTCAAACCAGACAGCAAACACTGTGTTATTGATATGGCCCAGCGCATCGGTATCAGAAAAACGTGGGTAGAAACATTCGCTAAACATAAACAGTTCCCTGAAAAAAACAGGCTGGTATCATGCTTCAGCGTGTTAAGGGATACAAGCAGCCTGTTTTTTAAGTTTGTGCCCATTGACGTAGCAAATTGTGATATACGCCGGTCAATTGTACAATTTCGTTACTGTCCGCAACTTTTTGTCGCAACGCTTGAATAGCCATGTCCATATCAAACAACAAACTGCGCTTCTCATCACTGGCAACCATACTTTGAAGCCAAAAAAACGATGCTAGCCGCCTACCACGGGTAACCGGGGTAACTTTATGCAAGCTGGTTGACGGGTACAGCACCATATCTCCTGCCGCCAACTTAACCTTATGGGCACCAAAGGTGTCTTCTATTACCAGCTCACCACCGTCGTAGTCTTGCGGTTCTGATATAAACAATGTCATCGACAAATCTGTCCGCACCTTTACCGGTGTCCCCGGAACTTGACGAATTGCATTATCGACATGCACGCCAAACGACTGCCCACCCTGATAACAGTTAAATAAAGGCGGGAAGATTTTCAATGGCAACGCCGCTGACATAAACAGCTTGTTACCAGACAATGCCTGCAACACAAGTTCGCCCAGTTGCAGCGCATCCTGGCTCTGCTCAGGCAGCTGCAAATTGTGTTTAGCCTGTGCTGATTGATACCCGGCTGTACTGCTTCCATCTGCCCAATCGGCAGCCAGTAATACATCTCTACAGGCCGCAACCTGCGCCTTGTTTAATACTTGTGGAATTTTTAACAGCATAATGAGTCCTGTGCAATTTAACCTTACCTAAGGCTAAAAGCCCCGCCGGCATTGCTGCTAGCGGGGGGCTTTATCTATTTAATTTATCAGAAGTTGTAGTGTGCCGTTACGCTAACGTGCCGGCCTTCACCAGGGATAAAATGTCCACCGCCAAGCTGTTCAATGTAACGTTTATCGCTTAGGTTTATACCGTTTAACTGCATTCCAATTTTGTCTGTAAGCTGGTACGCCAGCATCAGGTCGTACGTGGTGTACCCCGCAGCGGTTTTACGGTTTGCTGACGAGCTATTGAAACGCTCTCCCACATACTGCGCTCCTGCACCAAACGCCAGCTGATCGTTAAAATCATACCGGGTCCAAACACTGGCTGAGTGCTCAGGCGTTCCAGACAACGGCATACCAATTTGGCTGGCATCATCGCCCTCGGCATGAGTAATTTCGCTGTCTTGATAAGTGTAAGCGGCAATCAGCGTCCAGTTCGGCTTAATATAACCCACTGCACTTAGCTCCAGCCCCTGTACCCGCTGTTCACCGTTTAAGGTATCAAAACTGCTCTGATCGCCAGAAAAATCCGGGTCATCAGTGCGGGCATGATTTTTTTCAGTACGAAATATTGCCGCACTGGCGAGCAGCCGACTGTCAAATAAATCCCACTTTGTACCAAACTCATAACTTAGTGTTTCTTCCGGCTCCAAGTCCACCAGATTACTATTGCTGTTGGTCGACACGGTTAACCCCTCTGCTGACGGGTTAAAGGAGTTACCCAAAGCAAAGTAAATGCTGCCATTGCTGGCTGGTTTAAACACCAATCCTGCATTCCAGCTAAACACGCTATCGCGGGTGTCTGCTACTAAGGCAGCATCGGTGTAGCTATATTGGTAATCTGTTTCAAACTTGTCCCAGCGCCCACCCAAGGTTAATTCCCACTGCGGGGTTAACGTCAACGTATCAAACAAATACACCGCGATGTTCTTACCTTCAGCTTTGATACTGTTACCATCACGGCCATATTGGCCGGTAAACGGCACATGCGCGTCGGGGTGATACAAATCGACCAGTGACGGTGTACTGTCCAGATTATCGTCTACCAGATCGACCATGTTCCAGCGTTTGAAGGTTTCAGCTGCCCATTCAATACCGCTGACAACATTGTGCTTAACACCACCGGTTTGATATTCGCCAATCAGATCCAGCTGCACAGCCTGAAGCGAGTTTTTGCTGTCGCGGGTTTTCTCATCGCTTTGACGCACTTCGGTGCCGGTTTTTTGATTGTAGAAACGTGGCGCAGTTACCACCCCTTCACGTGCCACCGATCCTAACCGAGCCTGCATCCGCAATGTTGTTGTATCACTGATATCCTGCTCAAAACGGCCGGTTAATGACTGCGCGCTAATGTCTTCGTAATCACGAAATACATTGCCATAAAAATTGTCAAAGCTAACCGGCGGCGCCTGATAAAGGTAATCTGTCAGTTCCGGCACCGCGGCCGGATCGGACACCCAAGGAATACCGTAGTCTGGCATATTGTCTTGTTTTTGGTATTCCGCATTCAGGCTAAAACGTTGGGCCGAGCCAATACCGGTAGCCAGTGACATCGCAGCAGCATTTTTACTGTTGAACACGTTATCACGCCCGGCGACATCGGCATCATCAGTGAGTAAGTTAAGCCGCAACGCCGTGCTATCCCCCAGGGAAATATTGCTATCTAGCGTAGCGCGGTAATCAGACTCCGAACCAATACGCAAGCTAACATCAGTAAACTGATCCAGCTTTGCAGTCTTCGACTGTAAATTGATACTGCCGCCAGTCGCACCTCGGCCAGATACTGCAGATCCCGGGCCTTTGGCCACTTCAATGCTTTCCAAATTGTAAGTATCGCGGCTGTAACCCGCGATATCGCGAATACCATCCACAAAAATATCCGTTGCAGCCTTGAAGCCTCGAATTGACATACTGTCACCACTAGGGGCACCACCTTCGCCAGCCGCCAGAGAAATACCAGAGACATTACGCAAGGCATCACGCAGGCTATCAACAGCCCGATCTTTCATTACCGCTTGTGGAATGACCGTAATAGTTTTAGCCGTGTCTAATAAGGGCTGCGTAAATTTGATATTGGCCGATTGTTCAACTTTTACATCATCCTCAGTAGTCGTTTTCGCTTTCGCAACCGCCAACTCCTGAACGGCTGTTGTTTGCTGTGCAACGGCGTGGCCGGTCCAAACAGCACATGCCATTGTTACTGCTAACGCTAGTGGGGCTTTGTGAAAGGCATTATCCACAACTCGAGTCATTTTCTGCTCCATAGTATTGTCCGGCGCACTAGCAACTCATGGCTTAGCTATCAGCCATATACATCAGCTTTAACCATCAGTGCTGTAGTCTGCTGGAAATTAAAAATTCGGCCAAATGCTAGCACCACATAAAAGCAATGTAAATGATAATAGTTATCAGTTGTATTTAATGTATTGATTTGCCATAATGCACTCACCGTTAATGTTGTGAACTTCCAAATTTTGGCGAAGCATGAAAAAACGATCTTCTCACTTCACTACTTTGATTTTAACGCTGGGTTGTATGGCGTTTTCTGCGTTGGTAAATGCCACTTCTGAGCAACCTTCTGCGCAGCAGCTTGACGCTTTGGTGCAGCAATGGCTGGCGCTTGAGCAACAGCAGTTAAACCAACAAAAAGACTGGCAACTACGCAAGCAAAGCCTGCAGCAGGGTATTAGTTTATTACAGGCTGAAATTAAACAATTACAGCAACTTCAAACGCAAAACACACAGCAACACAATGCTGTTGATGAGCAGCGAACGGCTCTGCTGGCACAGCAGCAGCAACTAGAACAACAGCAACAACAAGGCGCAGAGTTTATTGACACCTTGCTGTTGCAGTTAAGTAGCATGCAGTCTCAGTTACCACCACCATTGCAGCAGCTGTGGCAGCAAGAACTCGCTAGCTTGCCAGAGCAAGCTGAACCGTCAGTAACATTGCAACGCGCACTACTACTGCTAAGCAAGCTGGCAGAATTTCAGCACAGGCTAAGCCTGGATGAAATGACACTTACTACAGATCAAGGCCAGCTGGTTAGAGTTCGTCAATTGTATTTAGGCGCAAGCCAGGCTTGGTTTAGCAGTGCCGATGGCAGTTATGCCGGTATCGGCCTCCCTGACAGCAACGGCTGGCAATGGCAGTTCGACAGCAATATTGCTGGTGTGCACGTGCTACAGGCTATCTCTATGGTAGAAAAAAAGGTGCAAGCTGAGCTGATTAGTCTGCCAATACAGCTTTCTGTGCAAATTGCTGCAAGTTCTGCCTCAGCAATGCAGGAGCCATTGCCATGAAGCCCAGCTACACAGCGTACCCATTTATGCTACGATTATTAGCCGCTTTTGGGTTGCTGATATTACCCGCATCAATGGCATTCGCGGCCGATGTGCAAACGTCGGTACTACAGGACATTAAACAGGCGCAGCAGGCATTAAAAGCCAGCGAGCAACAGATTAGCCAACAGCAACAACAGTTGGTCACCCAATATCAAACCTTGCAACAACAAGTGCAGCAGTTACGCCATCAAACGGCAATATCGCGTCGTGCTGAAGATGAAAGCACATTAGGCCTAACACAATTAACTGAACGGCTGAAAAGCTGGCAAGATCAACAACAGTATCAGCAAAACCAACTGGCAAGTTTTATTCGTCAACATAAGTTAAGTGCCAGTAGCAATACGCTTACCGCACAACTTAAGGCCGCAACCGGTTTTGCCAGCAGCCTGCAACGCAACCTTTACCCGCAATGGCACACGCAGGATATTATTCAACAAAATGGTGAGCTGACGAAGGCGCAAGTGCTTAGCGCCGGCCCAGTTAGCTGGTATTGGTTAGCACAGCAGCAGCAAGGCGGCTTATTACAGCATCGTCAGGACACAACAGACACCTGGAGCGTTGCACTGCCGTTTACTGACAGCAGTTCGCTGGCACAACTACAGCAACAGCAACGAGCAGAGCTACTGTTCGATCCTAGCCTGAGCAAAGCGTTGCTGCGCAGCAACCAAGATGAGTCAGCATTGCATCACATTAGTAAAGGCGGTATCTGGGCACTACCTATTCTGGTATTTGCCTTGGTTGCATTGGCCATTGCATTGCACAAAGCCTGGCAACTGTGGCGCCTACCCCCGGTGCACGTCGCTAAGTTGCCGCAAGCGCGTATGGCAAAGCACAGCGGTTATGCGCGGGAACTGGCCGCTTGCAGCGTAAGCTTTGCGATTGGTCAGCAGCGTGATGACGCACTATTTGCTGTGCTGCAGCAGAGTAAACTTGCCCTTGAGGCCCGTCTTGGCGCCATAGCGGTAACAGCCGCCGTTGCCCCGTTACTTGGTTTGTTAGGTACGGTTAGTGGCATGATTGAAACCTTTAACATGATGACCTTGTTTGGTTCCGGCGACCCACAAGTGGTGTCTGGCGGTATTGCACAAGCATTAATTACCACCGAACTTGGGCTAGTAGTGGCAATACCCGCTTTGGTACTGCACGCGTTATTATCACGCCAAGCACGTCGCTATTATCACCAGTTGGAAGCACTCGCCCTAAGCTTATCACAAAGCGTTACCGGAGAAGCCGCACCAGGCTTCACTACGGAGCATGCCGCATGATCAACCTGCTACTGGACAATGTCGTGTGCTGGCTGATACTAGCCGCCGCTTTGGGTAGTTATCAGCTGCTACTGCAGGAATGGTTACTACTGCGATCTGGACACTGGCAGCAATGTGGTCAATGGCAGCCATTTAACACAGTCTTGATTGCCAGTATGCCACTGTGTGGCTTGCTGGGCACCATTATCGGCTTGTTAAGTGTATTCGCCAACCTGGCCTCTGGAAGCAATGGCGCGGCAGAACTTAGCAATGGTATTGGCCAAGCTCTTTTTACCACCCAATTGGGGTTGACCTGTGCTATACCCGCCTGGCTGTTGCAGTCGATGGTTAACAGCAAGCTGACACGTGCACGCGTTAACGACATGGCAGTGCAGGAGGCCGCATGCAGCAACGTTTAAGCCAACGAATTGAACAACAGCAGCAAACTATAGATATGTCACCGCTGTTGGATGTGGTGTTTATTCTACTTATTTTCTTTATTGTCACCACGGTGTTTGTGCGTGAAACCGGGGTTGAAGTTGATAAACCACAGGCCGTATCAGCCAACCAGCTACAGCAAATGGTCATTCTGCTGGCAATTACGGATCAGGGTAGTGTGTATTACGATAACAGCAATATCGGTGTGGCAGGTGTCAGACCTACGGTTGAACAATTGCTACGCGAGCGCAGCCGCCCCGTGGTGTTGCAGGTTGATAAAAATGTATCAGCTGAACTGTTGGTCAGCGTGTTGGATGCGGCTAAACTCGCCGGTGCTCCCCAAGTTAGCCTGGCGACGGTAGCACAATAATATGCATTCACGCCTGCGCTTACTTGCATTCGCTTTAAGTTTACTTTTACTCGCTGCAGCACTGGGTATGATGTGGTACGCCCGCCAGTTTGAACCACAACAAGCGCAATTGCTGGTGCGGCCATTAGATGTCGCGATGTTGCCGTTACCGCCGCCACCTCCACCGCCCAGTCCGCCTCAACCCGTTACCCATGCCGCGGCGCTGGATGTAAAGATCAGTCACTCTGCTGCAGTGAAAATACCCACCCCCCAGATCAAGGTGCCGCAGCCGAAACTCAGCATAAATGCACCGCAACCGCAGATAAAGCAGCTTCAGTGGCAATCACTGGATTTGCAGATCACCGCGTTTAGCTTAGCGCAATTAGACACCTTGCCTGTGTTGCAAACACCGTTAAACGTCACATTCCCCAGAAGCTTAACTCGCCAAGGTGTGACAAACGTGTTGGTAAAACTCGACATTCTGATTAATGAGCAAGGCCGGCTTACGCTGCTTGATGTATTGGAAAACCCTTACCCTGAACTACGACCAGAAATAGAACGCCTTGTCCGCAACAGTCGCTTTAGTATGCCAACCAAAGGCAATGCTGCGGTAAGTGCACGTTTTATCTGGCCAATAGAATTTAAACCCTGATGCGGAAGTGTGACGCGATGAACCCTTTGTTAAAAACAACCTTAGCCGGATTAATCTTGTTTAGTGGCGTCAGCACTGCCGATACCTTGCAGGTTAAGTTGGCGGATCCAACATGGCAGGTTGTGCTAAACAACAACGCCATTGCCCAGCGCACAACTGCCATTTCACCCACAGAGGCCAGTTTTGCCCGTCAGTTACAGCCGTTACTGCAGCAAAAAGACTATAACGCCATTGCAGATTTATTTGCTAAGCGCCCATTAGCGCAAGATAGTAGTGCGTTACAGGTATTACGTGGCCAGGTGCTGCTGTCATTACAACATTACGAACAGGCCGCTACCGCATTGCAGGCGGCGTTGAGACAGCAGCCCGACCTGGCATTAGCGCATCAGGCTATTAGCTTAGTCTTTATGCAGCAACAACAGTATCAGAAAGCCAGGCCACATTTGGTTGCCGCGATTAATTTGGGCGTTGCCGATGCACAAACCTATGGCCAACTGGCCTTTATTAACTTGCAAGCATCACAAGCCGCCAGCGCCATAGCAGGGTATCAGCAGGCCTTGTTACTTGAGCCCGATAATATGCAGTGGCAACAAGGCTTACTGTATGCGCTAATTCAAAGTCAGGCCTGGCCACAAGCTCAGGCTATGCTAGAGCAGTTACTGCAACAGCAGCCAGATAACAAAGCACTATGGCTGCAGCGCAGTCAGTTGGCTTTAAGCCAAGAGCACCAGCAACAAGCACTAGCAAGTATCGAAGTGGCGCTGCGCCTGGGTGAAACCGCTGCAGAAAACCTCTTGCTCGCAGCACAGTTACATTTTGCCAACGGTAGTGCCGAGCGTGGCGCCAGCCTGCTACAACAGGTTATCGTCAGCAACAAAGACAGTACTGCCTGGCATGCCCCCTTGGTGCAAGCAGCACGTTATTTAAGCTATAAGCAACAATGGGCAGCTCTGCGACGCTTATTACAACAAGCTGAACTGCCTAAGCAGCAATTAACACCGCAACAGCAATCGCAACTTGAGCTGGTCAAGGCCGAACTGGCTAATGCAGATAACAAACCCAAGCTAGCTCTTAATGCATTGCAACAGGCCGTCGCACTGGATCCCTTAGCGGGTGATGCACTGCTGGCATTGGCACTATGGTATGAAAATAAGAATAATGTTGAATTGGCTAGCCTCACTTACAGCCGTGCTGCCACCATTAAAAACGTGCAAATACCGGCGTTGCAGGCACAAGCACAGCTGGAAATAAACCGTCAGCAATATCAAGTGGCGCTGCAATTGTTGCAACAGGTGCAGCAACTGGCCCCACATCGGCAGGACATTTTGGACAATATCCGTAGCCTACAGCAACTCGTTCGTCAGCAACGCTAAACCGATGCGGGTTTACCGGTTTTGCTGCTTTTACCTCAGGGCAGAATGCAGTAAGGTAATTAGCATTCTTATAAAAGATACCTAAACAGGTATTTGACAGACTTCTTGCTGACTGAGTGACAAACATGACTGACTTTATTGAAATTTACGACGATGCTTTATCAGCAGAGTTTTGCCAGCAACTTATTAAGACGTTTGATAGCAGTCCGCACACCACGCAAGGACGCACCGGTGGCGGCATTGATTTGACAAAGAAAAACAGTACCGACTTATACCTTTATCAGCATGCCGAATACCAGCCGTTGCTGCAGGTGATCTGGCAGGCAACCACGTATTATGCCGCAGAGTATTTCAAAAAATACCATTTTGCGTTAATTGGCCCGGTTGGCTTAACCATAGCGCACCCACAAACTGGCCAGCCAGTTGCCATTACCCAAGACAACTATGCTGAGCTGGGTGCAAATAAAGCAGTAGATTTTATGCGTACGCTTTATCGGTTAGGGCCAATACAAGCGCAGAAATACCAAGCAGGGGTTGGCAACTACGGTTATTGGCACAGCGAAGTTTACCCACAACAAGGCAGCACAGAGCCATTGCATCGCACATTACTATTTATGTTTTATTTAAATGATGTCGCTGAAGGCGGCCAGACCGAGTTTTATTATCAGCAAAAAAGCATTCAACCCAAAGCGGGCCGCATGGTGATTGCCCCAGGCTATTTTACGCATACACATCGCGGTTGCGTGCCGGTATCAAATGACAAATACATTCTTACCAGTTGGATATTATTTAACAGCGCAGAGCAGATCTACGGCCCAGCTGTACGCTGACCATAATGCTAACCAATAAAACGCCTCTATTGCAGTACAAAGCGTTTTTTAGACAACGTGTAGGGCGATAGAACTAATACTGTGCGCCGGCTGCAAACGATTCAGTTAACAAAGCCGCATACATCGCGGCTTTGTTGGTTTATTGCACCGGTTTAATCATTTTCAAATGCGGAATATCATCTTCTAGGTAAGGTTCACTTGCCGGTTTAAAACCTAAATCCTGATAAAATTGCTGTAAATAGCACTGGGCAGAAATGTGAATGTCGGTATCTGGCCATAACTCTGATGCAACCGATAACGTTCTTTCAACCAATACTTGCCCCAGCCCTAAACGACGTGCCGTTTGCGATACACATACCCGCCCTACTCCAGGGAAGCCATCAAAACTTACGCCCGGCGCCAACACGCGTGAATAGGCAATCACCTTATCTCCCTTCTTCAAAATGATATGACGGGTTTGTGGGTGTAAATCTTTGTCATCCAATTCCGGATAAGGGCAATTCTGCTCCACTACAAACACATCTACCCGCAACTGTAACAGCGAATATAAGGTTAAGGTGTCCAGCTCGGCAAAGGTCTGCACTTGCCATTGCATAGTTATTTATCCCTTTTAGTCAACTTTAACAGCACTATAACAGAGCCGGGTAAGGCTTCGCCAGAGGCAGACTAAGAGCTCGCATTGCCCCTTCGTATTTCCCTTCAAAATTAAGGTTTGATTGATTTAACCAACGTACCCAAAATAAAAGAAAGCAGTGCAAAAACGCATCACAAATCACAAAAATGCTATTTTACTGTAACTAAACTGCCATTAATTACCGGTTAAATGGGGCCACCTAATAATCCGTTTTATTCCGGAGCATAATAATGTCAGACCAAAGCAAGCACGTAAGCATCGACAACTCAGGCGTGGACCCACAAACAAACTTCTCACTAAACCCTACTTTTGCCGCCATTGTTGACAGCCGCATGGCGCGTCGCAATTTTTTAAAAGGTAGCGTTGGTGCTGCCGTTGCGGCCTTTATCGGCGGTTCGCTAGTGGGTTGCAGCAGCGATAATGATGATGAACCGGTTGCCGTTGTACCACCGGTGACAGCAGCCCCCTTACTGGGTTTTACAGCCATTGCCACGGGCCGCGCCGACAGCATAGTAGTACCAGAAGGCTACACCGCGCGTGCATTTTTACCCTGGGGTACCCCGCTAACTGGCAGCTACCCCGCGTTTTTAGCTGACGCCAGCAACACAGGCGAAGATCAAGAGCAACAAGTAGGTATGCATCATGATGGCATGCACTTTTTCCCAATTGATGCGCGCAGTAACGGTGAAAGCTCAACAGAAGGCTTGTTGGTATTCAATCACGAGTACATCGATAACAACCTGGTACACACTAACGGTATTGAAACTGTGCCGCGTATTGCCGATGAAGCACGCAAAGAAATTGCTGCTCACGGCGTGTCTGTTGCTCACATACAACAGCAAGCAGATAGCAGCTGGGCGTTAGTAAATAACAGCCCATTTAACCGCCGTATTACCGGAGCCACACCAATGGAACTGGCTGGCCCCGTGCGTGGAAGTGCTAACGTAGTCACTAAATACAGCCCTGATGGCAGCCGTACCCGTGGCACGCTAAATAACTGCGGTAATGGCTATACGCCTTGGGGCACCTATTTAACGTGTGAAGAAAATTGGGCTGGGTATTTTGTCAATACCGACGCTGATAAGCCTCGTGAGCATAGCCGCTATGGCGTATCTGGTAGCAACGGTCGCTATTTCTGGGAAACCGCAACTCCCACGGCAGATCAGTACCAACGCTTTAATGCCAGCAAGGTTGGTGCAGATGCTACAGAAGACTATCGCAACGAACCCAATACCTTTGGCTGGATAGTGGAAATTGACCCGTTTAACCCAGACAGCGTACCTCAAAAACGTACAGCATTAGGTCGCTTTGGCCATGAAGGTGTTATTTTTGGTAAGTTGGAAGAGGGTAAACCGGTTGTTGTATACTCTGGAGATGACTCTACCTTTGAATATATCTACAAGTTCGTTTCCAACGCGCCGTATTACAAAACTACTGCCGGTGGCCACTTACTAAATGATGGCACCTTGTATGTCGCACGCTTTAATGACGACGGCAGTGGCGAATGGCTACCACTTGATATCAATAATACCGACTTTGCGACTAAAGCGGCTGAGGCTGGCGTGAACTTTAACGATCAAGCCGATGTGTTGCTTAATACCCGTTTAGCCGCAGATATAAGCGGTGCAACCAAGATGGACAGACCTGAATGGGGTGCCGTTCACCCAGAAACCGGCGAAGTATACTTCACCTTAACTAATAACAGCCGTCGTACCGAGGAGCAAACCGATGCGGCTAACCCTCGCGCTGCCAATGTGACTGGCCATATTATTCGTTGGAATGAACGTGATACGCAAGCAGCGACCACATTTGACTGGGATATATTCCTATTAGCCGGTGACGTAGGTACCGCAACACCCGGCACCGAATTAACATTAACGGCTGACAACCACCTGGCTAGCCCCGATGGCCTATGGTTTGATAAAAATGGTTTGCTGTGGATCCAAACGGACATGAGCGGTTCGCAACAAGGTGAAGGCCCTTACGGCAATAACCAAATGTTGGTTGCCGACCCGGTAACACGTAACATTAAGCGTTTTCTGGTAGGCCCTACTGATTGTGAAGTTACGGGTATCAGTGCCACGCCGGACATGAAAACACTGTTTGTTAATATTCAACACCCAGGTGACAGGTCCAAGCCCGACAATTTCACCAGTCACTGGCCAGATGGTGGTAACAGCCGCCCACGTTCAGCCACTGTTATTGTGACAAAAGATGATGGTGGAGTTATTGGTAGTTAATGCCTAATGTTCTGGCCGGCGCAATAACGCTGCCGGCCAATTTTGTTGCAGTACCTGTTCACGCACAAAGTCGGCTAACTGCGTTTCGGGTATCGGCCTGGATAAATAATAGCCTTGAGCTAAATCGCAGTGATATTGCTGCAATAACTGTAAATGCGCTAAGCTCTCTACGCCCTCAGCCACCACCTGCAAGCCAAGCTTTTGAACCATAGCAATAGTTGACACAATGATCTGATAGTCTGACGAGCTTTCAAGCATGGCCATCACAAAACTTTTATCAATTTTTATAGTATCAACTGGCATTTGCTTGATGTAGTTTAACGACGAGTAACCGGTGCCAAAATCATCAATAGCAAAACGAAAACCCATTAATTTTAACTGATGCATCGCATCCAGCGTTTGACTGACATGGCTGACTAACGTACTTTCGGTCAGCTCCAGCTCAAAATGTGAAGCGCTTAACTGATACTTCTGCAAAATATCCGCTAACCGAAGCGCGAAATCAGGCTGCAAAAACTGATCAGCTGCAACGTTTACGGCAATAATCACGTCATGCAATCCCAGTCCCATTAGATCGAGATAACGCTGACAGCTGCGTTCAAATACCCAATACCCTACATCAACAATAAGCTGGGTTTGCTCCAGAACACTAATAAATTCGTCTGGTGGCACCAAACCTCGCGTCGGATGCTGCCAGCGTAACAATGCTTCAAAACCAAACAAACGTCCACTGCGTAAGTCGACTTGCGGCTGCAAACTCAAACTAAACTGCTGCTGCGAAATGGCCTGACGTAACTCGACCTCTAACTGCAAGCGGGCAGCCAAATCCGACGACATTTTTTCATTAAAAACAACGTAACAGTTTCGACCATTATTTTTTGCCTGATACATCGCCAAATCAGCCTGACGAATCAGCTCATCCCCGCCGTACTGCGGATTATTGGTATAGCTAATGCCAATACTGGCACTCAGTGTCACCGCAACATGTTCAAGGGTAAAGGGAGTGGTAAATTGCGCCATCACACTAACTGCCAATTCTTCAATCTGGCTTGGTGAATCAAGGTGAGATAACACAATAACAAACTCATCGCCACCAAAGCGACACACCACCTCAGCCGCAGACGTTACAGCGCGCAGCCTCTGGCTGGTTTCAATTAACAACTGGTCGCCAATGGCATGACTTCGACTGTTATTAACCGTTTTAAATTTATCCAGATCAAGAAAAAGCAAGCCGACATAACCGGTGCGTTGCGCTAACGATGCCAGCGCCTGCTGGATCTGATACTGCAGCATATTGCGATTTGCCAAGCCGGTTAACGTATCGAACATCGCCATCCGTTCCAAACTTGCCGTATTGTCAGCCAACTGCAAATCAAGGTGTTCAAGTTCGTGACTTAATCTCAGCACCGAGTCATTAAATGTATTGAGTTCATCCTGAAACATACCCGGTTTACCAAGGCTTTGCTGCCTAAACTCTGCGTAACGCCGTTGTGCTAGCAAAGGTAGTGCAGCGGCGAGCTTCAATATCCGGCGGCTGATACGCCGCGTGATATACAAAATCAGTAATAGCACGGCAATAAAGCAACTACCGGCAACAGTGAAAATTTGTTGCTCATAGCGTTGTTTGTCTTGCATTCCCTGAGTAACATCTTCAACCATCAGTAAAAAATGCGTCTCTTCAGCTTGTTGATTTAGTGGAATAAGATGCAAAAAATAACTACTGTTATCGAAAAAGATAATAACGCCATCACGTAAAATCGTGTCAACGCTCATATCATCTGGCACATATTGCGCAATACGTCTCATCTGCTCATGATCGGAAGCCTGCAACACTGCGAATTGCTGCGCCAAAGTATCACCTGGTCGACGTTTTAGTATTGCCACTTCAGTGCTTAGCGTTCGATGCAAGCTAAACAGGACATCCGTTAACGTGGTTTCCAGTACCAAAATAGCAACATCACCGTGGCTATTGAGTAAAGGTAAGCTAAGCGATTTAGTACAATGCTTATCGCAATGGATGTTAGATATTGGCCTCTGTTCAAGCAGGGTTTGTTGCACCAACGCGTGCGCATCATCTTGTGCTATATCGCCTTGACGCAGCTGTACTTGCCCATCGTAAAATAGACTAAACCCTTGAACGGCATAATTCATTTGTAAAGAGTCAGCTTGCAAAGCTAAAGCGTGCGAAAAGTCGCCGAAATGTGCTGCTTCATGTAAATTCTGTAAATCAGCAAAGCTTTGCATCCAGCTTAACAACTGCTGGTCAACTGACTGATTATAAAGTTGGAAGTACTGCTGTCCTTGAGCTTTACGCTGCGCTTGCTGCCGGTTAAACTGCTGATTCATATGTAGTAATGACAAACTGGTAAACCAAGTAATCAATACCAGCAAAATACTCAGCAGCAAAATGAGCATTTTCCACGACAAGCTTAGATAGCGCATCGCTGCTAGAACCTATACATCAACTGCACAGCATACAGCTGCCAGTACTCTCGGGTGTTCACCGCTAAGTTTGGTATCACTACCGGGGCAACACGGCCAGTCCCTTCCATCCAATGTATTTCGGCACTTAGCTGTAGCGTCGGGGTGAAGTCGTAACTTAAACCTGTCCCTACAGAATACTGATAGGCAAAATAAGCCGGTACTGTTCCACCGCTGTTTTGACTAAACAGGGTTCCACGACGGTCATCTTTATTGAGCACCATATAATCCAGCGCCATAAACCACTTTAACTGTGAAGTATGGCGATACTGAGCCAACAAGTACGCCCCCTGCCCCATTTGATCTTGATGAAATTGAGGTGCAAAAAAACCATCAATCAGCAAACGTTCTTGCTGAAGCTCAGTGGAGAACTCCCATTTTTCTAACTGGTAGCGCACATTTGCCATGACACGCTGCACTGTAAAATCTGCTGGCGCAAAAACATCATCAACAAGCGCTGTATAGCTAAAATTTGAATCTAACAAAGACACACCAAAAGTAAGTCGGCTCATAGCAGGCTGCCAATACATGCTAGCTTGATGTACAAAATCTTGTTTAACTGATCCCCGTACCGCAGCCCCTAATAAAGTTCGGGTTTGTTGATCAGAAATAGGTGCAGAACCCCAACTCCAGTTGAACGTAACGTCACCTACATCGCCGTTATGGCGGGCTTGCATGGCAATACCATCACTACCAACGGCAATATCGCGAAAACCATCAAAGTAAACTGATTGTGGCAAAACAATTGAAGGGCGGGTAAAAGGGACATCGCGTGTACTGGAATATAACCAATGCTGATTTTTAAACCGACCTATATAAATATTAGCTTGCCAATCTAACGAGTTATACAGGTTCCAATCGGCAAATAAATAATCTAACCGCATCCCTGGCGGATAGCGGTTACCGCCATTTAAATACACTACCTGACCAGCAAGGTTAAACGATGGCGACAACGAAATGCGACTATTTAGACCCAGCTCTGTCAATTCCGCCGACCAGCCTTCATCGTTATTTACAAAACTACTGTGCTTAGCATTAATGAGCCCTTGGGCAACAAAACCATTCCATTCAACATTGGTATCTTGAGCCCAGCTCAATTGCAATAATAAAGACATGCAACTGGCCACTGCAGTTGCAAAAGCATACTTAGTAGTCAATGCGAAGCTCCTTTAATCCAGCGTCTGGGCTTTGTTGCTCAATGTAGCCAATGCTACCCGGTGTGTTGGACAAGATACGCAGCATGGCATCGAAGTCTTCGGCGACTACAGGGCGATTACCGATGCCAGAAAAACTCAATTTGTCCCAGATATTGTTCAGCTGATAAGGAAATAGTCGAAGTTGCTCCCGACTAAAGCGCTGATGAAGTTCATTGGAAGCTGGCAGGATAACAACCGTGATTGGCGAGCCATCCGGCCATTGCGTCTGGCGCATAGTAAAAATACCACGGAGCTGCGGTTGAGTAAGCGCATCCAGCGGTACTGACGTATTGACAACAACCGAAGCGGCGCTAAGCCAACACGGTGTTAAAAGGCATAATAACAGCCAACTCTTCATGTTTTTACCAAGGTAACTTGGTTAAAACGCTGTATACAGTGCGCTTCATCGTTAATATGATACTCGAATTAACGCCCACGAAAACCGCAGGCACTTTTACGAAATATCATTCTAGCAGAGCTACTTAGATTATGCCGTGCTAATGCTGAAACAAATTAATGATTATTTTACGCGCTGTTGCAACCGGCCATTTACAGGACGCTGCCCATCGCGGTGTCCAGTCTTAGCAATCTTTGGTTTTTTGGGCTTGTAAGGTTTAGCATTCGGCTGTGATTGTACCAAAGCATTTACTGGTGCAAAGCCTTCCATCACTTGCCGCGGGATCTGTTGTTTAATCAGGCGCTCAATACCTATCAGCTCTTTGGCTTCGTCAGCACACACCAGTGAAATGGCATGCCCGGCGGCACCCGCGCGTCCGGTACGGCCGATACGGTGCACATAATCTTCGGCTACATTAGGCAATTCAAAATTTACTACCTGTGGCAATTGATCGATATCCAAACCTCTGGCGGCAATATCGGTAGCAACTAAAGCTCTGATTGTACCGGCTTTAAAGTCCGCTAATGCTTTAGTGCGAGCGTTCTGGCTTTTGTTACCGTGAATAGGGGCAGATTTAATTCCTGCGGCATCCAGGTGCAAGCTCAACTTATTCGCCATATGCTTTGTTTTAGTAAAAATAAGCACTTGCTGCCAATTATTGTCACTTATCAGCTTAGTGACTAAAGCCGCTTTACGGTTTTTATCAACCGGGTATATCAGCTGCTCAACACGCTCAGCGGTGGTATTAGCCGGACTTACTGATACCTCTAGAGGGTCATTCACCAAGCCTTTCGCTAATTTGCGGATATCATCAGAAAAAGTGGCTGAAAACAGCAAGTTTTGCCGTTTCTTTGGCAGCAAGGCCAGCACTTTTTTAATGTCATTAATAAAGCCCATATCAAGCATACGGTCGGCTTCATCCAAAACCAGCACTTCAAGCTGGGTAAAACGCACCGCATTTTGCTGATACAAATCTAACAAGCGCCCTGGCGTTGCAACTAAAATATCTACACCGCGACGCAGTGCCATCATTTGGGGGTTAATTTTTACACCACCAAAAACAACAGCACTTTTTAATGTTAAATACTTACCGTACATGGCAACACTTTCAGCCACTTGCGCCGCCAACTCTCGTGTTGGCGTTAAAATAAGTGCCCGCGCCTGATTGGGTTGTACTTTAGGGCCATCTGTTAGCATGTGTAGCAGCGGTAAGGTAAAGCCAGCCGTTTTGCCGGTTCCTGTCTGCGCTGCCGCCATAAGATCGCGCCCAGCCAGTACGGCAGGAATAGCTTGTTGTTGAATAGGAGACGGCGTGGTGTAGCCTTTGTCAGCAATGGCCTTTAACAGCGCCGGTGCCAGGTTTAAATCAGTAAATTGCATGCGATATCCCGCAGTTATTGCTGCGAGCGAAACCTGCCGCAGCTGCAGTTGCCTCCTGTACGAAGGGCCGCGCAGCTTACAGCAAATACCCTATTACTGCGAGAGATAATCGCTTTTGCCGTTGATTTTGTGTCAGATTTGTTTACAGCCACAACGCAGTCAATCGCTTAAAAATTGACCATTTCTCGTATATCCATGCACTTATAGACACTGGCACCCTTTATGCTTTCTCAAATTGGTAAAGTTGTAAATTCGATCTAAAAATTGAGGTGGTTCTTATGAAATACTTTAAACGGATTTTACTTTCATCCGCTGTTTTTGCCTGTTTTTCGTCACAGGCAGCACTCATCGTAAGCTACGGTGGTCAAGCTGCTACTGATGGTTCCGGTCTTACCAGTAATCTGATCGATCCCTCTAACTTGCTTAATCCCGCTAACGGTTTCTTTATTGAAACCTTTGATAATGCTACACAAATGATTGGATTTGGCGTTGGCAGCTCTGCATACAATGACCCAACACAAAACAATCAAATGGGCTGCACCGTTAATGCTCTGTTTGCTGGTTCTGCTATTCAGGTTAACACGTCAGGTTCTGATGCTTTTAACGTTAGAAAAGGCAGTGCTGGTTATGCTGCAACCCCGGCCAATGATACAACATGCTTTGGTTATACCCCGGCACAAGGCGGCACACTGCCATCTTGGATCACCATTGACTACAGTAATATCCTAACTGCAGGTGTTGGTATTAATTACCTTGGCGTTTATTTCGGGTCCATTGATACCTATAACTATATCGAATTTTTTGATGCCGAAGGTAACCTGATAGAAACGTTAACCGGCCCACAAATCTTAGGCAACAATGGTGGTAGCAGCGGTAATCAGGTGCAACCAGGGTCAAACGTCTACGTTAACATTTCTAATTTTGCCGGCACTGGCTTCTCCAGTTTTCGCTTTACATCAACAGGGGTAGCCGCTGAGTTTGATAACATTGTTGTAGGCTTATCTAACCGGCCGTCTCAAGTACCAGAACCAGCTAGCTTGTTGCTGTTAGGTTTAGGTTTACTTGGGTTAAATCGCAGAAAAATCAAACATTAAGCAAAAAGCCTAAAGTAACAAAAAGCCAGCACCGCTGGTTTTTTTGTTTCTGGATATCGACCACCGTAATGAATAATGTAAAACATTAATTTCGTTCGCTATTATCAATACGAGTATGGCAGGATAAGCTATGTTTTATCATCCGCAGTATTTAGTCAACGCGAGTAGTTGAGGTGCTTTTATGTTTGGAATAACCACTGGTCTAAAAACCAGAATAGAACAATTAGAACAGCAGTTAGTGCAACAACAAACACTGCATCAACAGGACAAACAACAATGGCAGCAAGAGCTTAACACTTTACAGCAACATATCACCGAGAATGAGGCAGCATATACGTTAAATGTTGAACGCTCGAAGATACAGCTATTAGGTGGCAATATGCTTAATGCTATCCGCGACGCCATCCTGGAAAATTCCGGCGAGTTGGACAACGAAAAACTCGTTTTATCTGAATTGGACGGCTTATTTAACCAAACTCGGTCAGCAATTGGCAATTTGAAAAATCGAGCCAGTCATTTAAACGACCATGCTGAAAAAAGCATGGCAACAGCAGATGCACTTAATGAGTCAGCAACAGGCATCAGCCAGTTAGTTTCCTCAATTCAACAAATTTCAGAGCAAACTAACTTATTAGCACTAAACGCTGCGATTGAAGCGGCAAGAGCAGGAGATGCAGGTAGAGGCTTTGCCGTTGTTGCCAGTGAAGTGCGACAGCTTGCCATTAATGCACATGATGCCAGTGCAAACATTGAACAACTCGTTGCAAAGGTCATCGCTCAGACCGAGCAAATAAAGCAAGTCGTGCTAACCAATCAGCAATGCTCATCAGACATTGGTACATCTTCTGAACAAATAGACCAAGTAGTGTCCCATGTACTAAAAAGTTCCGGCAACATGCAACATGTTATTGGTAATGCCGCTGTCACAGCATTCTTAACTACCGTCAAGCTTGATCATGCAGTATGGAAAAATAACGTGTACCGTATTATCGATAGTAACGACCACACCGCCACCATTGACAGCCATACAGAATGCCGTTTAGGTCGTTGGTATCAAAGTGAAGGCCAGAAATTTGCCAGCCTACCCGCATTTCGTTACATTGAGGAACCCCATAAAGCAGTGCACATAGCGGGTAAAGCAGCTGTACAAGCACTAATGAATAATGACAACGTAAGTATGATTGGTGCTTTACAGCAGATGGAGCAAGCCAGTTTAAATGTGGTGCAAGCCATCGATAACTTGCTACAACAAACTAACAATTCAATTTAGCAGTTTAAACCAAATAGCTTAGGCAATGTCGTTCACGGTTATTGATCGACATTTTTGCTATGTCAGTTTTTATACTCCATCACTCTAGCTTGCGCGGAAGTCACTTTATTCATTATAAAGAATCAGGTATGGTAAAATGTTTTTATTTGGGAGAATTACGCTTGCGCACGTCAAAGTTGTCCGCTGATAGCAGTTTTATGCGCGAATTAAAACGCCTGCTGCAAGCATTAACCTCGGTATCTGCCTCTGACAGTCTGGTTAGTCTCCTTAGTGACACCCACCGTTTTTTGCGTTTTGCCAATAATACGCCTGATAGTAATGCGGTAACAACCAAACCAGACTTAATGCAGCAACTTTGGTTTCTGGCCGAGAAGATATTGCGCCTCACTGAAGGCAATAACCCAGCAGATAGCTTGATCCGCTCAGCACGGGTGCTGGGCAGTTTACAACTTACTTCGCCTGAATCGCCCAGACGTTGGCGCGAATTGCAATTTGGCTACAAACTACTCTATCGTGCCGCACTGAGTCTGCGGTTACTTGATCATGCAATACAACACAAGCTATTAACTGACCCTGAGCTTTACCAGCATGAGGCTTTTCGTCGCTATGCCGATGACAACTGCCCTTATCGCTTAAATGTACAAATGCCGTTGGTCGTAGCAGTAATGTTACTGGATAGCGGCCAACTTGATGCTGATGCTATTGTGTTGCTTACCGGCAATGCCGGAGAGCAAGATGCCAGCCGGAGTATGCAACCGAATGAGCGCCAGCAATACCTTAGTTTAAGTGGCGCAGCAATGCACCAGCTGGTTAATGGTGCCTTGCAACTGATACCTTATCGTGGCAATAGCCGGGAGGAAAAACAACAACACCAGTTGCAACAACAAAACAAGATAAATCTTATTAAACAACTACTTAAAGCAAAGAAAACCGGAGATATAACACTTTCTCCCTTATTGGGTTTGCCACAAGTGTACAGCTCTATGGTGTTACCTGGTAGACAACGTTACCAATATGAAGCCCTGCCTAAAGCCAGTTTGTTGCTTAGAGACAGTGTAAATCGTGGACAATTCCCAGCCATCTGGGTAAAGCATTTTTTAACCATTACCGGCATTTTCCCACAAGGTTTTGGTATTACTTTTATACCGATGCAGCACGACAATGCCTTTGCCGGTAAGTACGAGTTAGCCATTGTTAACCAACTCTATCCGCCTACCCCGGCACAGCCACTATGCCGTATTGTTAGCCGTAACTTACAGTATCGCCGAGGCGGTAATAACTGCCATGTAAGCATAGAGCATAACCTGTATTTTAAACCCGCGCGCGTACGCCTATCGGTGATTCCAGAGCAACGCCTGCAGGCGATTCTTGCTCAGCTTAGCGCAGACTGGGAGCCGGGTCAGGTACGCCGCTTTATACCGCGTTGTTGGCAACCACAGCAGTTTTTTAGTCAAAGCGAGCACCAAAACTTGTGGAACAACGCGCTAAATCAAACGTACTGAACTAGAACAGGGTATAAATAAACCCTGCCAGCGCCGATTGCTGACTGGCAACCACTAAGGCGCCCAGTAACGCCAGCAGCACAAACACCGGCAACAGCCAGATTTTTTTCCGCACACGTAAAAATGCCCATAAATCCTGTAAAAATTCACCCATTAAAACGGATCCTTCATATTATCAGCCGAAATATCTTCACTTTGCCGCCAATAGGTATCGGCATTAGATAGCTGAGGTTTGTAATCCAGCTTACCTAACAGACGCAGCACCAGCCCAAGCGGAGTAATAACAACGAAAAATAGCAATGCCAAAATCAGCCGGGTGTTAACCCAACCCATAATATGCGCAAAGCTAAACCAGAGTCGCGCAGGCCAATACAACAACTGAGGTACTAAAATAGCAAAAACAGCAAAAACTCCACCGAGCAACCAAGGCCAAAGTGGCCAGTCGGCGTTAAAAAGCCATGGTAGCACTAAGCCAAACATAACAGGCCAGGCACACATCATTTGCCAGCCAAAACGGCGTAGTGCTTGCGTATCGTTAGCGGCAATAGACATTGTCATTCCTTAATCCGGGCTAAACTGACGCTGCAGAGCCTGTGCGATGGCGTCCTTTGGCTGATCAGCTTTGTTTAACAAGAAATCTTCTAACAATAAATAATCCATATCGGTAGCTAAAAAGCCCGCAATAGCATCAGCTGGCGAACATACCGGCGGCTCGCCACGCACATTAAATGAGGTATTGATCAGCACCGGGCAACTCGTTAGTTGGTAAAACGCTTGCAGCAAGGCATAGAATGCAGGCTGTTGCTTTGCGTCTACCGTTTGCACTCTTGCGCTATAATCGACATGCGTAATGGCAGGCAATGTTGATCTGATCTGGTTGCGCTTCGCTAAACCGGCAATCGTGTCGTTAACCGGCAGGCGTTGTCCCTCGGCAATTGCCGCTACCAACAGCATATAGGGGCTTTGCTGACGCAGGTTAAAATAGCGCGCTGCATGTTCTGCCATCACCGCAGGTGCAAAAGGTCGAAACGACTCCCGCTGCTTTATCTTTACATTTAACACGCGCTGCATATCGATGCTACGCGCATCAGCTAAAATTGAGCGGTTTCCCAGTGCGCGAGGGCCAAATTCCATCCTTCCCTGAAAACAGCCAACTACTGCGCCTTGTGCCAATAACTTAGCGACAATATCATTGCGTGTGTCTGCTGCAAGTTGTTGATACGGCAATTGCTGCCGTTGCAGCTCCTGTTCGATTTGCTTATTACTAAACGCAGGCCCTAACATAGCGCCTTGCATCTGATCAGGTAACATAGCCGCAGAACGCGGCTGTTGATAATACTGATGCCATGCCAACATTGCCGCGCCCAAGGCACCACCGGCATCACCTGCTGCAGGTTGGATCCATAGCGCGTCACACGCCTGCTCGTCGACAATACGGCCGTTGGCGACGCAGTTTAGCGCAACACCGCCGGCTAAACAGACATTACGACAGCCGGTAAGTGACGTGGCATGACGGACAATTTTTAACACCACCTCTTCGACAACCTGCTGTACCGAGCGAGCTAAATCTAGGTGCTTCTGTGCTGGCTCTGTATCAAATGGCAAAGCTGGGCCATCAAACAACGCCTCAAAGCGCCGGTTAATCATGCGCTTACCAACCGGGTAATCAAAATAGCTCATATTCAGGCTAAAACTGCCATCGGCTTTAACGTCAATTAACTCACGGTAGATAACATCCACGTAACGCGGCTCACCATAGGGCGCTAAACCCATCAGCTTATATTCACCTGAGTTAACTTTAAAACCACAGTACTGCGTAAAAGCGGAATACAGCAAACCGAGAGAATGCGGGAAATGAATTTGCTGTAACGGGGTTAATGCCTTACCTTCGCCAAGCCATACCGAACTGGTGACCCACTCCCCCACACCATCCAGACAAAGCACCACGGCTTTATCAAACGGCGAAGGAAAGAACGCTGAAGCAGCATGGGCCTGATGATGCTGACTAAACAGCAATTGTGGCAGCGCGACTTTTTTACTTTCATCATCGTCAAGCAAAGCACGTAGTTCGCGGCGCAGCACCGACTTTAAAAACAACTTTTCTTTTAACCACACCGGCATCGCACGCACAAACGCAGCAAAACCGCGCGGGGCATGCGCCATAAACGTTTCTAACAGCCGCTCAAACTTCAGCAACGGTTTGTCGTAATACACCACGGCAGATACATCAGCCAAACGGATACCAGCCTCAGCCAGGCAATATCGAATAGCGTCGGCGGGAAAACCAGCATCATGTTTTTGCCGGCTAAAACGCTCTTGTTGTGCCGCAGCCACAATAACGCCATCGGCTAACAGCGTGGCGGCACTGTCGTGGTAATAGCTAGAGATCCCGAGAATATATTTCATACAGCAAACAAATCATTTAGTCATGGCTTAACTTAGCGAAAATCCCTAGTATTGGGTAGCTTTTGTTATTGCTAAAACGCTGTTTTGGAAGGGCATACGTATGCAGGTTTGGTTGTTCCGCTTTATTGCTGTGTTATTACCGCTATTATTGCTATTAACTGCAGAATGGCTATTGCGACTCACCTTACCCACTCAAGCGGTACCCCTGTTTATCGAAAACCCGGCACTGCCAGCCTATTGGGTAACAGAACCCGATATTACCCGGCGCTATTTTGCCAAAGACGCGCCGCGCCCACCGGTTAAAATGGAGCCCGGCTTTGTACTACGTGATAAACCTGCCAACAGCATACGGTTAGTGGTTCAGGGTGGCTCTACCGCAGCTGGATTCCCTTACGGCGTAGGGGCTTCATTGGCGGGTATGTTAGAACAACGGCTTAAACGAACTTTACCGAATAAACATATCGAAGTGGTTAACACTGCGCTGTCGGCTGTAAACAGCTATACCTTGCTGGACTTATCTGACGATATTCTTGCTATTGAGCCTGACGCTGTACTGATTTACGCTGGCCATAATGAATATCTTGGTATTTTGGGGGTAGGTTCAAGTTACCTTACCTCGCAGTCTCCCGGCGCTACGTTGTTATGGTTGAAACTACGGAAACTTTACCTGTATCAGTTGTTAGAGCGTGGTTATCAGGCGTTTTTTAGCGCAGCAGAAGCTAAACCAAAACAGCGACGTACAGTAATGGCCACAGTTGCCCGGCACAAGGATATTGCGCTTAATTCTGCACGTTACGAGGCGGGCCTGGCACAATTTGAACAAAATATGCGACTGTTACTGGGCCGTTATCAGCGCGCTGGCGTTAAGGTATATCTGGCGACGATTGCCAGTAACCTGGCCAATCAAGCCCCGTTTAATTCAACGTCTGCCAGCACTGAACAGCTGGCTAAACTGCAGACGTTAACCCAGCAGCTAAGCCAACAACCTGATAACCGCCAGGCGTTACAACAACTGGCTGCGCTAAGTAAAGAACCACAAGCTAGCGCCAGTTGGCACTATCAACTCGGCCAGCTCTATCTGCAATTAGCACAGTACGACAATGCAAAACAACAGCTGACACTGGCACGCGATCTGGACTTACTGCGCTTTCGCGCGCCATCCGCTATCAATAATATTATTCGCCAGCTTGCTCAAGAGTTTAACGCCGTATTGGTCGACAGCGAGCAGGCTTTGGCGGCGCACTCTGCGCATGGCATTATTGGTAAAGACATGATGTTGGAACACCTGCATCCTACCATCAAAGGGTATTTTGTCTTAGCGGATAGCTTTTATCAGGCGCTGTACCAACAACGCCAGTTTGGTCAGTGGCCTAAACCGGTACCCGCGGCGCTTGCCTGGCAAGAACGGCCGATATTGCCAGCAGAAGAGTTTGCCGGGCAACTGCGAATTTTGCAGCTAACCGCAGACTACCCTTTTACTGACGCGCCAATAGCCGTGCAGTTTCCACCTGCACAAAACGTGCAGCAGCAACTGGGCCGGCGCTACATTGATGATAGTATTGACTGGCTCGGCATGCTGCAACAGAGCATTCGCCAGTATCATCAGCAAAAAGACGGCGATATGCTACTTAAAAGCCTGAAAATTGTCGCCGATGCGTTACCACACGATGGTGTCGCCAATTTTCAAGCGGCACAAATTCTCATGCAGGCCAGGCGCTACGGCGAGGCTAAAAGCTACTTGCAACGTAGCCTGCTAACACCAACAGCGCCTGCTGAGGCTAAAACCTTGCAGCAACAGCTTAACTCGCTAACACCTTAGTCAGGTTTAAACCGGCAGTGTTGCATCAGGTACTGCTCGTGTCCGGTTAACGTGCTGGCAGTATCAGCCAGATGGCGTTGCATCGCTGCCAAGGTGCGCTGCAGGTCTAGTTCAGTTTTAAATTGTGTCACCGGGGCGGCCTTTGCGGGCACAATATGCTGTCCTAGCAATACTGCTAACCAGCTGTCTTGTTTAAATAAGGCTTTATCGTCGATGCGTAAATGCCCATGGCGTTTAAATAATGCCAATTTTTGCTGCAAACTATCGGGTATTGCCATGTGCTTGCAGTACTGCCAATAAGGGCTGTCATCTCGCGTAGTGGCATGATAATGCAACACAATAAAATCACGGATTTGTTCATATTCCAGCTGGGTTGTTGCATTGTATTCGTCAATATCTTCCTGTTCACAGCTGCTATCCGGAAACAGGCTAACCAGACGCATAATGCCGCGCTGAATAAGATGCAGACTAGTCGACTCCAATGGCTCTAAAAAGCCAGCCGATAAACCAATAGCGACACAGTTTTTCTGCCAGAACTGTTGCCGGTGACCAGTTTGAAAACGAATAAAACGAGGATCTGTTAGAGGTTTACCTTCAACAGTTTGCTGCAATAATGTACCGGCTTCATCATCAGCCATAAAACGGCTGCTATAAACATTGCCGTTACCCATGCGGGTTTGCAGTGGAATACGCCACTGCCAGCCAGCATGATGCGCAATAGAGCGGGTATAAGGCCGCAATGAGGGATCCGCCGAGGTTTGCATAGCAACGGCACGGTCATTTAACAAATAATCAGCCCAATCGGTAAAACCCACCCCCAGCGTTTGACCCAGCAATACGCTGCGCAAACCGGTGCAATCAATAAAAAAGTCACCGCTAATTACCTGACCGTCATCCAATAGCAGGTCTTTTATAAACCCATTGTGCGCATGCTGTTGCACGCTGGCAATACGGCCTTCTATCCGCACCACGCCACGCTGCTGAGCATAGTCACGTAAAAAAAGTGCGTAGCGGCCAGCATCAAAATGGTAGGCATAGTCGTAACCGGAAAATAGTGAACGCGAGTCGGTATTGGGTGGCACAAACTTATTACGTTTAGCCAGTTGCCAGGCAGCGGAGAACTCCTGTATTGGCAATGCAAGCCCTTCTTGTTGAGCTTTAAGGTAAAAATAAGGAAACGGAATATAGTCAAAATCGGCACCAAAGCGGCCAAACTGATGAAAATAACTATCGCCCTGCGCGCCCCAGTTTTCAAACTGGATACCTAACTTAATACTGCCATTGCAACGACGGATAAAATCATGTTCATCTATTCCCAGCATGGCATTAAAGCGCTTTATTGGCGGTATGGTGGCTTCGCCCACACCTATGGTGCCAATGTCGTCTGACTCTACCAGTGTTATCTGCACATTACCCTGTAACTGCGATGCCAGCATGGCTGCGGTCATCCAGCCGGCAGAGCCGCCGCCGGCGATAACAATATGCTGTAACGGTTGTGATGTCATAAAATGCCTCAAAATCTAAACGCTTAGAAAGCAAAAAGCTGCCGCACAGGCGACAGCTTTTACAGGTTAACGCAACGATTAGAACTTAGCGTTTACACCAACATAGTACTGACGGCCATAATACTGAATGGTACCCGTATTATATTCTTCACCGAAATAAGACATATTCGGTTCGTCGGTAATGTTACTAACCGAGAACACGCCCTGAAAGGTGTCATTAAACTGGTACGATGCCTGATAGTCAACAATCAGCTCTTCCTTAAAGAAAGCCTGCTGGCTTTGCCCTAATGAAATCTGATTGCCAATATTGTCATCACGGTAACGCACGTTTACACGCGTTGAGAAAACATCGTTGTAGTCGTAGAACACAGCAGCCGACCACACCACCTTAGATAAGCCTGGTAACGGAGACGATTCCGGCGCGCCACCCTGTACTGCCGTAAACTCGTTTTTTAACTCGCTTTCGGTATAAGACACGTTACCGGTGAAGCCTAAACCATTAAACGGCTCTGGTAAAAAACCAAAAGTTTGCGTGTAAGCCAGTTCTACACCTCGGATGTAACCGCCCTCAGCGTTATTAAACTTAGCACTGTAGTTACCTGATGTAACCGGCACGCCCGTTTCAGGGTTTACCGCCGGCACGTCGATACCAACACTGGCAAAGTTAAAGTCTTGCTGAGACGTCTGCTGTACAGTAGACTTGATATCTTTATAGAACAATGCAGCAACAATAGCGCCTTCGGTTTCAGTAAAGTAATGCTCGTATGACAAATCATACTGCACGGCATAAAACGGTTTTAACGCCGGGCTGGTATTAGCATTTAAATCGGCATAGCGAATGCCTTGCTCAACGCGGGTAAAGTCCCATGAACCACCAACCCGCATATCCGGCATTTCAGGCCGCGCCATAACACGGGCAACCGCAAACCGCAGCTGGTCTTCATCGGTCATTTTAAGGTTAAGGTTCATAGAAGGTAAAACATCAGTATAATCAATACCTTGCTCTACCGCATCATAATTGCAACTTTCAACACCGAAGTCATCTGTAATGCAATCACCTGTACCTGGCTCTGGCGAAGACTGCAAACCTGTGCTGCGCTGCTCAGAGCGGATAACACGTACACCCACATTACCGTAAAGCTGCATATTACCCACAGCCATATCTAAATTGGCTTGAGCATAACCGGCAAAGGTGGTTTCGGTAACTATATTGGATTCAAGGAAGCTCCAGGCGTTCGCCCAGCTTTTACCAGCTGAAGTATCAACACCATTAGAAAGTAACCAGGCGTTTTCGATTTGTTGGTTATTCACCGCCAGAAAATCACCGTACTGCGCCATCTCGCCACCAATATTCATTATGCTGTAGTCACCTGGCTGCAACAGGTAAGGCGCAAATGCCTGACGAATTACCGGGTTGTCCGGGTCAGTTAAATCCCAGCTAGATACCCATTTACCGTTACGACGGTCCAGGAAGTCACCATCAGAACCATAGCGATACATTTTACGGTCAAAATCGTGGGTACGCTCAGCCCAACGAACACCAGCTTCAATTGAACTGATATAGTCGCCATCAATAGCATAGTTAAAGTCCAGCTTGGCTGAAGTCGCCTCGTTTTTCTCCCGGTTCGGGTATCTTTCTAAAGCAGTTACCATCATCCGGTTCGGGTCAGACAAGCCAGCAAGGCTGGCAGCATCGATTGCTATCGTTGGCAGGTTAAGCCCGTTCAGCTCGTACTGCACCGAATAATCATTGGTCGCCAACGGGAAATCGGCACGGGCATCATCAAATAACGCCATCCGCACCACGCTATCGAGGTAAATAGATTTACCTGTGGAGTGCGACACGTCAAACGACACCGACAAATCGTCAAAGACCAGGTTAAGGTTAGAGCCGACCGACAACACTTCACTGTTTACAGTACGGTCATCTGATGTCAGCTGAAAACCCATCGGAATACGACCGCCTGGCAAAGGTGCCTGAACTGCATTGCCCGTCGGGTTGCCGCTATATATGCCACCGACAATAACGTCGTTATTGGCACCGGATAATACCGGCTTAGTAAAACCAAAGTTAGGGCCATCAATCAGCGCACCTAAACCATCAAAGAAAATACCGCGGTCTTTGCGCTCAGAATCAAACTTAGAATAAAACGCATCACCCGACCAAGTCAGGGTCTGGGTTGGCATAAAGGTAAACGTCCCTACATAGCCATCACGCAATTCTTTACCGCCACGGGCGTTAAGGTTAAAGCTGGTCGGTACGATATATTTTTTGGCGCCGCCTGCAACCGCATTGCCATCACAATCGACGTCTGAAGTGACTGCTGGGCCGTCATAAGGCAACAGGCCGCAACGTGGTTGAGAATTAACAAACTGGGTAGAAATATTCGGCTGATCAAGTCGGGCATAGCCAAAACCCAGCCCCAGAGTATTATCGAGAAATTTGCCTTGATAGGCGAAACTTAGCCGCGAACCGAATTCATCGGCATCCGGGTGTTCAGAGGCGGTATCGTTATAGCTACCACGCACCTGTACGTTAAAGGTATGTTCTTTGTCGTTCAACAACGGGTTAGCGGTTTTCAGCTCAATGGTACCGGCCACACCGCCTTCAATCAGGCTGGCTTTTTGTGACTTGTACACCTGCGCCGAGTTAATCAGTTCAGACGGATATTGGTCAAACTGTACAGAACGTCCGCCCTGGTTAGAAACCAGCTCGCGGCCGTTTAAGGTAGCAAAGACGAAGTTACCAGATAAACCGCGGATATTCAGCTCGCTTGACTGTCCGCCGGTACGCACAGCGGTAACACCGGGCAAACGCGAAATAGAATCTGCAATGGAAACATCAGGCAGCGCCCCCATATCGTCTGCTGAGACCGCTTCAACCACCGTATCAGCAAACCGTTTAACATTTAGGGATTCAATTAAACTGCGACGAAAGCCTTTTATTTGGATGACTTCAATATCAGCTGTTTCAACTTCTTGCGCGGGAGCTTGCGGTGCTTCTTGCGCCATTACCAGAGATGAAAAAACTGATAACTGCATTCCCCCGACCAGTAACGCTGCAGTTAGCGCGCTAGGTTTGAACGTTTTCATGTGTGTTCCTCAAACGATAATAGTTATTTTTTGAAGAGTTTCCTTTACAGACTACCGGACAACGCGACATTTATTATTATTAACACCGGTCTATAATCAGTTAAGCACTACTGAGAATAGTCCTATTTTACAAGGCAACACATACACGCATTAAACTTAATGCACAGGGGCATGCTGTGACAACCAGATGCATACGTATTCATGCATAATAACTTTCTTATTTACTATACAAGGTTCGGAGTGTTGATTAGATTTACACCGTTGATGTTTCAATCAACAGCGTTGGACCGTTTTTTGTAAACCCATACAGGCACCAAACACACACACACTCGACAGGGTTACAAAGGACTAGCAAAACCGGTTTGGAGGACAAGGCCAGACTGGACATTTATTTAAAATAGCACCTGAAAATAACCAAAAAAAGAAAGTTTTAAGGAGTTATTTGCTATGAGTTTACAATATAAGCCGCTTTCTCTTGTGGCTTTGGCGACTACTGCTGTGCTGTACGGCTGCGGTAGCGACGATTCCGTAGAGAAAACTTACGTCTACGACGACGCCACGAAAACGGGGTTGTGGTGTCCGTTGCCGCAAATCGTGCAAACGGTTGATGCAGACTATTATCCATTAAGCGCAGATGAAATTGCCGCGCTTAAAGCTGCCGCTATGGCTCGTGACGGTGCCGCCTTTGATGCTGCCGAGTTCAATGCTTACACTTACGACTACGACGGCATTAATCTATTTGATGTGTTAGGCCTAACACTGGCAGAGAAAGCGCGTCAGGTTACTGCTAAAGCAGAAGCCCGTGCATTCAAAGTGTCACAAGGACAGCAGGACATCTTTGGTGATGGTTTCGACGCCTGGTTTGACAGCTGGTTTGCCTCAGTACCCCTTACAGATTATCTGGGTAAGTCTGAGCGTTTAAGCAAAGCGAGCCGTGGTAATGAACTGAGTTTAAGTTCAGCTAATAACAGCGAAGAAATTTGTTATACCCCCCCTGCCGCTTGCCCTAACTACTTAGTACCGGATGAGTCAGGCACGTTCACCTGTATTACGCCACTGGATAACCCGTTGGCAGAAGAACAACCAACCGTAGGCTATATGGCGCCAGCTGGCAAAGCCGCTATTTTCTACCGCAGTGCCCAACATATTACCGACGGTGATAACACTGAGGTTTATAAAGACCTAACCATACACACCTGGAACGACCCAGACTGTACTGCCTATCAAGACGAAAGCACCACTGACTGGGGCGTTGGTAAACCTGCCGCGGGTATAGACCCGAATTACGGTATGTACTGGACGATGGATCTGCTGGATTCGCCGGATCAGTGCGGCAATATGATTGTTTATAACAGAGTATCTGGCGCCAAACGGATTTCTGAAGCCGATTTACGTGTGCCGCTGGCCAATTCCGGTCATTTAGCCAACCTGGACAAAATGTCTTACCTGCAAGATGGTATTACAGCAAACAACTACGACGGTAGACTTTATGCCAACCCACATCCACTGCTGGGTGCTGCTGCTGGCGGTAGCAAAGCTTGTGGTTGGGGTTTAGAGCTGGATGTTACCGGCGAAGTCTGTGTTGGTCAGGCCTTGGCCGCTCAATGCCCGGTAGGCACCATAGCTGTAGGTGAAGGCCAGGAAGAAATTGCATCAAAATGTATTCTTGAGTTCGATCCTACCGCAACCACATTGTATTTACGCGGCGGTTTTAATGACTGGGGTACCGCCAACCCAATGAGTTACGCCAACAGCAAATTCCGGCTCAACTTCAGTTATGGTTCACACCCAGAAAGTGCCACACCGGCAGAAGACGGCACGGTAAACTATGGCTTTAAAGTGGCAGACGCTGACTGGGCGGAAGCATCATCCTTTGGTGCAATCAAAGGGGGTGATAGCCCGGCAGTGGGTAGTGAAGTCGCCCTGACAGCCGGAAACGGTGTTGGCCAGGATATGTTTATTGGCTTAAAAGAAGATACCATTTATCAATATGTGCTAAATGCTACTAACCCGGCGGCTGTCACGCTTAAAATCAATGAAGTGCCATTAGCGGTATTCCCGGTAATGACTATTGACGGTGAAATGGTTGAACTGGAATATAGCGGCGCTGGCCAATTTAGTAGCCGGATGACGTTAGCTCCAGATACCTATAGCATTAGTATCGCAGATATGGATGCCGGTTTTGCTGTTGGTGCAGGCACTGATACCACTGTGGTATTAAACCAGCCTTATCCATTGGTTGCAGCAGGTTCAGCACTTAGCCTGACGGTAGGTCAACAGAATGAGTATGACTTTATTCTGGACTTATCAACACCTGATATGCCAACACTGGAAGTGAAACCGGGTAAACCACTGGGTAACACCGCAGTATTTATCCGCGGTTCATTAAATGACTGGCTTGCACCAGCATCTGATGAAATCGTATTTGACGATGCCAGTCGTTCTTATTCGGTTATCTATGGCCTGGAAGCGTCTGAGAATGCGTATCAATTTAAATTTGCCAGTGAAGATTGGTCAACGGTTGACATGGGCTATAGCGCCTTTGATATGTCAGCAGATGCGGATGCTATTCCATTAACTGATGTTGGCGGCAATATTGGTATTAAAGTGGATAAATCAAGCTCTTACCTGTTTAAACTGGATTTTAACGGCGCGAAGCCTGTGCTGAAAGTGTCAGAACTGCCAATATACATACGTGGTGGTATGAATGACTGGCTTGAAGAGGACCAGTTGGCATTTAACGCGACTAATGCGGCTAACAGCAACGAAGCTGGCCATGTTTATGTTAGGACCATAGCGTTAACCACTGACAATGTGTTCTTTAAAGTGGCTACCGCAGATTGGTCGACCGTTAACTTGGGTGCGCCAACTGATGATGGCTTGGCTGTTGAAATTGGCCAAGAAGTATCACTGGCTGCGTCTAACGGCAATCTGGCCATTATGCCGTCTGTGGCAGGCGATTATAAGTTCAGCTTCGACCTGACCAACAAAACGCTGGTAATTACCGGCCCTAACTAAGGCCAGCTAGCGCAATAATAAAGGCCAGAGCGCGAATATGCCTCTGGCCTTTTTTCTGTCTGTAACGTTTTGCCGTCCATATGCCGGCAGGTAACGGTGCAATTCTATAGCGCAGGAGCTAATGATGCATTATAAACGGCCACTGTTTTACTTTATTGCCCTGCTGCTGCCAATACTTATACTGGGGTTGGCTGAGCTTGGCTTGCGTGCAACAGGCTACGGCAACAGCTACCCGTTATTTATTCCAAGCCAGCATTCGAGTGGCTACATCGAACCCAATCAGCAGTTAATACAACGCTATTTTGCACCTGGTAAGGCGCCGAAACTAAGCATAGATACCCAGCTGGTGCTAGCCACAAAGCCAGCGGACAGCTTTCGCATTGTGGTACAAGGCGGCTCTACCGCTGCAGGCTTTCCTTATGGTCGCTGGGGTTCCCTGCAGGCCCTGCTGCAGCAACGCTTTAAACGCAGTTATCCTGAAAAAAATATCGAAGTGATCAATACCGCTATGGCGGCAATAAACAGTTACAGCCTGCTGGACTTTCAAGCCGAAATTGTCGCATTGCAACCCGATTTGGTATTGGTGTACACCGGACATAATGAATTTTTGGGCCTACTGGGTGCAGGCTCTGCTTTAAGCGTCGCCAGCAGCCGTGGCGGTACCTTGCTGTATTTAAAACTTCGAAACTTGCGGCTATTTCAGCTGATGCAGTCTCTATTGCAAACGTTTTCACCCACTGCTACCGCCGACACCGATCAGCGTAGCCTGATGGCAAAGATTGCCCAAGGGGCTGACATTGCAAGCGAAAGCCCGCTGTATCAGGAAACACTAAAGCAGTTTCAGCAAAATTTAGCTCTATTACTTCAAGGCTATCAGCAAGCACAGATACCGGTAATGCTCAGTACGCTGGTGAGCAATGAACGCGATTTAGTTCCGTTCTCTGCAATTGGCATCACAGACTGGCAGGCATTAACGCAACAACTCAGTACATCAGCAACTCTACCGAGCGCCGTGTTACAACACAAAGCCGCTTATGCTTTTGTCCAGGGTCTACAGGCGCTGCAACAAGACGATGCTGTTGCCGCACTGGCCTGGTTAAAACAGGCTCGCGATGATGACAGCCTACGCTTTCGGGCGCCGTCGGCCTTTAACAGCATAATACGTTCGGCAGCCCACACGTATCACGCCACTCTGGTTGATACCGAGCAGTTGTTTCGCCAGCACAGCACTAACGGTATTGTCGGCAATAGCTTGCTGCTTGAACATGTCCATCCTACTGCGCAAGGTTATAGCTTATTGGCTGAAGCGTTTTACCAAGCAATCCGCCAGAGCAATATGTTAGGCGGCGCCATCAGCGCAAACCATGCCGCTATACCAGAAGTGGATATTCCGCTAACCGAATTGGATCAACGATATGCTGCGCTGAAAATAACCAACTTGATGCGTCAGTACCCATTTCGCCAGCCCGACCTACCGCCAGTACCATTCGAAGCACGCGATGCGTTGGACAAATTAGTGCAACAAAGGTTGGCGGGGGTCGACTGGCTAAGCACGCAGCAGGCACTTATCGAGCATTATCTGCGCCAGCAAGATATCGTCAATGCCAGCAAAGCGATGGCGATGCTGGCTGATGCCCTACCGTTTGATGCTTTGCTGTGGCGAGACACCGGCATGTACTACATGCAACTGCAGCAACTGCAGCTGGCAAATTACTACCTGCACCATGCGCTACAACTGGCGCCTGGCAATGTGCGGTTTCTACTACCTTTGGCGCAGTTGTATTTTATGCAGCAACGTTTGGATGACAGCTTATTCTTGCTGCAACAGGCAAAAAAACTGGCACCTACAGACCCACGTATTCAGCGCTTTACCGACAAAGTCACTCAAGCAAAGGTGGCAACCTTAAGTACGCATAAAAAATGACCGGCTACATACGTATTCATCACCAGTTGAATGCCGACTGGCTCTATAGTCTTAATCACAACTGGCATTAGCCAGACATAAAAAGAAAAAAGACAGGGTAAACATATGAACGCAATCTTTCTCGCTCAACCCGCCTGGCGTGGGACAGTGCTGCTCCTGGGCACCTTACTTACAGCCTGCGGCGGAGGCTCAAGTGACACAACCACTACACCAAGCTGCCCGACAGGACAAATCTATGACAACCAGCAAGAGCGCTGTGTTGTTGTTAATACAGCCCCCCAAATTACGTCTGCGGCTACCCTTAGCATTGCCGCTGAACAAGTCAACGGTACTGTGGTGTATACCGCAACAGCCACTGATGCACAAAGCCAAACTATCAGCTGGCAACTTACCGATAGTAAGGCGATTTTTAGCCTGAATGCCAGCAGCGGTGCTTTAACCATTAACAGTGCTGCAAATGCATTGGCTGCGGCAGGCAGTAGTTACAGTATTACGCTAAAAGCAACTGATAGTGTGGGCGCTAGTAGCAACCTTAATGTAGAAGTGACTATTGCCGCCGCGGTAGTCGCTACAGGTCCATCAGTGGTGCCCAGTGCTAGCCAGGGTGTAATCTATTACTTTCGCCCCGATGGCAACTATGACGGCTGGATCCTGCATGCGTGGAATAATAGCAGCTGCAATGCTTACGCAAGCCTGGGTGATGATGAAGGCACCGAGTGGACAACCGGACTAACGCCCGATGGTGTTGATGATATGTACGGCGCTTATTGGCTATTTGATACCAAAGCCGGTGCCAGCTGTGCAAACTTTATTGTGCATAAAGGCGATGCCAAAGAACCTGACAACAATGACCAGAAACTGACTTTCAGCACCGCACGTTGGGCCTTTGTTGTCGCCGGCGTAGGTATTTTTACTGATCCTGCCGATGTGGTATTTGAGCCTGGCTTTAGCATTACTAACGCTGCAGGACACTGGCTGGACAGCGAAACACTGTTATGGAACCAAGACAGCAGCAGCGTTAAGTTGTTAGCGTCTGGCACAGGCAACTTAGATGACAGCTTTACCGCAGATTTAACCTTGCCGTTAAGCCCCACCAGCTTGACTGCGCAACAACGTGCCCGGGTACCTCATTTGGCCGACTGGCATGCTTACGCGTTAAACGCTACCCCTGAGCAGCTAACACAATTAGTAAAATCACAGCTGGTCATTGCGGCTTTCGACAACGAAGATCAACCGATTACTGCCAGCTACGTACAGCAGGCTAAAGCGCTTGATAGCCTGTACACTTCAGGCAGTAATGATGCTGACGAGCAAACGCTGGGGTTGAGCTATCAGACCGATACCATAGTGGTAAAAACCTGGGCACCAACGGCTCAGCAACTGCAACTGAAGGTCTATAACGCTGACAAAACGCAATTTGCCAGTTACCCGATGCAAGAAGGTGCCGACGGCGTATGGCAGTATGCTGCGCCAATTAGTGTTGATCGCAAATACTATCAGTTTGAGGTGGCCGCTTATCATCCGTTGACCCGCCGATTAGAAGTAATGACAGCCACCGATCCCTATTCGGTTAATACGTCTGCCAATGGTCGTTATTCACAGTTTGTAAACCTGACCGATGCCGATTTGTACCCTGCAGGTTGGAATGGTCGGGCAGTACCTACCGTCGATGCGCCAGAAGATGCGGTAATACTGGAAGCTCACCTACGTGACCTTACCATTTTAGACGATACCACCAGCGAGGCTAATCGGGGCAAATATTTAGCCATCACCGAACCAGGCACGGCGGCACGTGTTTACTTACAGGAAATGGCCGATGCCGGTGCAACGCACTTTCATATGCTGCCAGCAAATGATATTGCCACTATTGAGGAACGTCCGTCGCAACAGCTAAGCCTGCAAAATACCGTAAGCGAATTATGCCAGCGCGTGGCCGATGCCCCGGTATGCGGTTCAGTCAGTGGCAGCAGCACCTTATTGGAAGCCTTTAACAGCTTTGACCCTGCCAGCACTGATGCCGCTGCGTTAGCGCAGTCTATGCGGGGTGTTGATGGCTTTAACTGGGGATACGACCCACATCATTTTAATGTTATTGAAGGTAGCTACGCCAGCGACCCAGACAGTGTTGCCCGTATCGTTGAATTTCGTCAAATGGTGCAAACCCTGCAAGCCATTGGTTATCGCGTGGTTTTGGATGTGGTGTACAACCATACCTCATCGTCTGGCCTGAATGACAATTCAGTATTCGATAAGTTGGTACCAGGTTACTACCATCGCTATAACGAAGTGAGTGGTGAAATAGAACGCTCAACTTGCTGCGAAAATACCGCGACAGAACACCGTATGATGGCGAAGTTTATTATTGAGTCATTAGTGCACTGGGCCGACGCGTTTGGTTTGGACGGCTTCCGCTTTGACATCATGGGGCATTTACCGGCGCAGCTTATTATTGATGCACGCAGCGCAGTAGCGTCTGTAGATGCCGATACCTATTTTTACGGTGAAGGCTGGAATTTTGGTGAAGTGGCGAATAACCGCTTGTTTGTGCAAGCAACTCAAGCCAACTTAGCCAATACTGAAGTTGGAACCTTTAACGACCGACCGCGAGATACCCTGCGCGATGCCGCGCTGTCACAAAATAGCGTTAATTTGCAAAATGCCGATCATATCCGCTTAGGTTTAGCCGGCACGCTGCGCGACTACGTTTTAGAAGACAAAGACGGCCAACGTCGCGAAGGCTATCGTTTCTCCCAGTCGTCTTATGCGGACGACCCGGCAGATATTATTAACTATGTCGACAAACACGATAACGAAACACTGTGGGACAAACTGCAATATGCCCTGCCAGATGCTATGTCAGCGGATAACCGCCGCCGTGTGCATAATTTAACCGCAGCCATACCGTTACTAAGCCAGGGCATCCCCTTTTTCCAGCTGGGTATTGACCACCTGCGCTCTAAATCTCTAGATCGCAACAGTTACGACTCTGGCGACTGGTTTAACCGTGTGCATTATGATGGCAACAGCAACAACTGGAACGTTGGCTTGCCAATGGCGCAAGATAATCCAGATCAAAACCGTATCGCGGCGCTGAACGCCAATAGCAATACCGCTGTTGATAGCAACATTATAGGTACATCACGCCAGGTGTTTGCCGAATTTTTACAGATCCGCCGTGATAGTCCATTGCTGCGTTTACGAAATGCCGCTGATGTTATCGACAGAGTAGGCTTTTACAATACCGGACCAACACAAACGCCCGGTGTGATTGCCATGAGCCTGGATGATGGTATTGGTTTAAGCGACATAGACCCTGCAGTTGACGCTATGCTGGTGATAATTAACGGCACTAACGCAGCCATTCAACACACTATTGCTGCCGCGGCAGGTTTCGAGCTGCATGCGTTGCAGCAACAATCTGCTGATGCTCAAACGCGTCTGGCAGCCGCTGCCAATGGTGTGTTTAACGTGCCGGCTTTTACCGCTGCGGTGTTTGTTAAACCGCAACAGGGCGCACAAGGCACTGGCTTGCCAGCAGATCCAGATGGTTTCAGCTCACCTTATGGTGATGCTATTTTGTTTAGCCGCGGCTTTGGTGCTGATACCACTCCTCTAGAGTACGACAACTCAGGCCGTTATAGCGTGTTGATAACGCTAACGCCGGGCAGTTATCAGTTTGATATCAGTGACAATGACAGCATTACACTGGGGAATGCCGAACTAGACGTTGCTGCTGGCTCAATTGCATTAGGTTCAGCTGGCAATTTGTTTAGCGTACAACTGGATACGGCAGGCAGCTATAAGTTGCTGTTGGATGTCACCACGCCAACGCCTCAAATCAGCCTGACACTTAACAACGCTTTAGTTGACTGCGCCTTACCAGACTCGTCTGAACCAGCGCCGTTTGCTATAGCAGGCTCGGGACAATTATACGTGCGCGGTAGTCATTCTGGTTGGGATGCCACCCCTGCGTATCGCATGAGTTACAAAGGCGAGAACAAGTACCAGGCCGTTGCAGATTTTGATGGCGAGTTTGAGTTCAAACTGGCATCGGATGATGGTAGCTGGACTACGCAGTTATGGGCTCAGGATGCCAGTGGCAACATTGATACCAGCAGCCTGACACCAGGTGCAGTTTATCCCGTGGCATACAACGACGCTGGCACCAGCAATAACCGCACAAATCTGGCCGCTGGGCGCTATAGCTTTACGTTGCAGCTAGACAGTGCTAATCCGCCTCGCGGTAGTGCGGTGGGTAGTCTGCAAATTGACCAATGCACACAACCTTAAACTGAGCAGCAACCCCGTTTACCGTGCGGGGTTGCTGTAAATTTAAGCACTAGGGCAACTATTTTAGTTGCATACGTATGCAGCAGGTTTAATAAGAATACAACGTTGATTTATGCTTAAACGGCTTCGCTGCACAGGTTAAAAAACCTTTTGGCGGGCGACCGTTTCATCGCCATAGGAGCGACAGTGAACAGCAACAGCGCAGCATCTTCGTCTGCACAATTACTGCGGGAAGTGCGTCAACATATTCGTCAACAACTGCCTAAGCAACCGTCGCTGGATATGGTTGCTACAGCATTACACATTAGTAACCGTACACTGCAACGCTTGTTGCAACAGCAGCAAACCCGGTTTCGTGATTTGCTGGCACATTGCCGCCATCAAGCCGCTTTGCACTATCTGGCGAATAGCGATCTCAGCCTGCAACAAATTGCTTATCAACTCGGGTTTGAAGAGCAAAGCAGTTTTCAAAAAGCATTTAAGTGCTGGCAAGGCTGTTCACCGGGTGTTTTTCGTCAGCACAAACAAGCAGCCGTTAACTGGTCACAACACAATAAGGCGCACCATGCGCAGTTACAGGTGAATTATGGAATTAATTAAGCAACTCGCTGCTTTAGCGGGTCTGCAAGACAGCTATGTGCATGCCCAAGGCCACACTGAAGTGATTGACCTGGACAAACAGCAAGCCATATTGCTGGCAATGGGCTTTGACTTATCCTCTGAACAAACGATTCAACAACAGATAGACCAGTTGACAGAGCAGCCCTGGTTGGAGGTTATTCCGCCAGTAACCGTCTGCGAGTATGGCCAACCTGTGCAGGTGCGGTTACAACAGTTACAACATGCCGCTGTTAGCGACTGGCAATGGCAAATTACCACAGAAGATTTGCAGGTATTTAGCGGTAAGATCAGTGTCAATGCCAGTGATATTGCTGCCAAGCAGCAAACCCGTCAAGGTGTTGTACTGGCAGCAAACCTGAGCATCGATGTCAGCCTGGAGCTGGGTTACCACCAACTTGAGTTTAGTAGTGGTGTACACACTTACCAACAGCAGCTTATTGTTACACCACAGCGCTGCTTTCAGCTGCACGATAAAGCCGTACTGCACAAAACCTTTGGTCCGGCCATTCAACTGTATGCGGTAAAATCGGCACGAAATTGGGGTATTGGCGACTTTGCAGATTTACAGCAGATGGTCGCAACACTTGCCGTACAGGGTGTTGATTTTATTGGCCTTAACCCACTACATGCACTTTATCCAGAACTACCGCAAGACTGCAGCCCTTACAGCCCCAACAGCAGATTGTGGCTTAATACTGAATATGTTGCGCTGGAAATGACAGAAGAATACTCCTTTTGTCTTGAGGCGCAGCGGCTATTTGACTCTGCTGATTTTCAGCAACGCTTGCAGCAGGCCCGAAGTTGCAGCGATGTTGACTACGTTTCAGTCGCAGCATTAAAAAAACAGATATCGGTGTTACTCTTTCAGCAGTTTAAACAACAGCACTTACAGCAAGACACGGTAAGGGCCAAACAATTTCAACGCTTTGTCCAGGATAGCGGCGATAGTTTACGCCAGCTTGCTATTCATCAGGTGTTACAGGGTCAGCTGTTTGAACAAGACTGGAGCATGGCGGCGTGGCAGAACTTCCCTACTGAGCTTCGTGACCCAAGCAGTCAGGCTGTTGCCGACTTTGCACACCAGCATCAAGATGCCATCGACCGCCTACTGTATCTGCAATGGCAAGCGCAGCAACAACTGGCTGATGTGAAACGTGCATGTCAGAAACATGGTATGGCGATTGGTTTGTATTGTGATGTCGCCGTTGGCGCCAGCCGAAGCAGTGCTGAAAGCTGGGGTGCACCAGAAGACTTTCTAATGAACCTGAGTGTCGGCGCGCCCGCTGACATTATGGCGCCTAAAGGCCAAAACTGGGGATTGCTGGCTTATAACCCAAGAACCTTGCGACAAAAGGCTTACAAACCCTTTATTGACCTTATTCAGGCCAATATGCGTTATGCCGGCGCTTTGAGGCTCGACCACGTTATGGCATTGTTGCGCTTATGGTGCTGCCCTATTGGCACTGATGCCACAGCGGGCGCTTACATTCGCTTTCCAGCAGCAGATTTGTTTGCCATTTTAGCGTTGGAAAGTCAGCGCAATAGCTGTGTTGTGATTGGTGAAGACTTAGGCACGGTACCGGTAGAAATTAGTCATTTAATGGCACAGTATCAGGTGTTGTCATACCGGGTATTTATGTTAGAGCAAAAAGCCGGTAGTTATGATCATGCCGCGCAAACCTACCCGGAATTAGCCCTGGCTACCGTGACGACACATGACATGCCAACACTGGTAGGCTACTGGCAACAACATGACTTAGCCCTGCGCCATCAGCTGGATTTATTTCCCAATGCTCAGGTAGCCGATAGCCTACATCAATTGCGTGCAGATGAAAAACAGTTGATGAGTCAACGTTTACAGTTGACTGAGGGCGATTTTGCCAGCCTGATCCATAAAAGCCACTTATTTGCTGCGCAGCAACCGGCAAAATTACTGGCTTTCCAATTGGAAGACTTATTGTTAATGGAAACACCGGTAAATATTCCGGGCACCAGCACTGAGTACCCAAACTGGCAGCGAAAACTGGTAAAAAATATAGATGAAATTTTAGCCGACACGTCAGTAAAACAATTGATTGATGCGATAAGACAAGCACGCCACTGATCATCACTGAGTGATGTAAAGGGCAGCGTTTCAGCTGCCCTTTTTGTCGTCAAATCACGGCATTATACTGCGGCAAAAACGAACCTTTCACTCGATAAATTAGAAATTATCTTACATTCACGCTTATTCATTACTAATTCATTTACAGACAATTAGCATGCTGGTCGCACATCAAATAGACAAAATGTTTACTTGGTATAGCTTATTGTTTCGAATGTAAGCTTTAAAACAAAATTATTGCCAAAAATAAGCAATCATGTGATAAAGCGGACCGCATTTTGCTGTTAAATAAAAAAGGACCTTGTATGTTATTTAAAAATGTCGCACTTCTATCAACTTTGCTGGCTTGTGGTGCTGTATATGCAGAGAATATGCCTAGTTATCAATATGTTGAAGGATCATTTGAACGCATTTCACAATCAGGTGAAGACAGTTTCTCAGAAACAGGTTTTGGCGTAAAAACAGCTTGGCAAATTAGCGAGAACTGGTTTATCGGTGCAAAGTGGGATCGCTTTAGTAGCGACGAATCTGAAAGCGAAAGTTTTGATAACGAGCGATTTAACGAAACAACAGAACTGACGTTAGATCGTTATTATTTAGGGGCGGGTTATATCATACCAGTAAGTGACGTTAGCAATATCAGCGTGGCAGCTTATTTGGGTAGTTATCGTATTTCGGCTAAAACAACGGTTTCAGCTTTTATTGATGACCAACAAATTTTGTCGGAGTCATATAGCGGCAACAGCACTGAAAACTCAGTAAAATTGGAAACCCTATTACGCTCAAATATCAGCGAGCAGCTGGAAGTTTCGGCCAAGATATTTTATGAATATCTTAATATGTCTCAACTGGATAATAAGAGCCAGTATGGTATTGGTGTAGGCGCGCAGTATCACCTGGGCACTAATTTAGCATTAACTGCTGACGCCACGTATGGCAAGGTGCTGGATGAAAATACGACACAACTTGGTTTGGGCTTACGTTACAACTTCTAACCTGTAACCAAAAACGATTAAAGGGCAGTAATAACTGCCCTTTTCTGCTCTTAATAGATATGTACAGCCCGCTTTACCAGATTTTTACCCGCACTTTTTCATCGCGATACATACCATCGCCAGGTTTAACGTCATACGCCTGATAAAACTGCGGCATGTTAGATAAGGTACCCAGCACTCGGTACATACCCGGAGAGTGTGGTCCGGTAATCACTTGTTGACGCAATGCTTCGTCACGGAATTTAATTCGCCATACTTGCGCCCAACCCTTAAAGAAGCGCTGCTCTGGGGTAAAACCGTCAATATTGAGGCCACTTTCGCCATTAAGTGAGTTTTGGTACGCCTTATACGACACCGTTAAGCCGCCTAAGTCAGCAATGTTTTCACCCAGCCCCAATGCGCCCTGTAAATGCAGATCGTCGATGGGATTAAACGCACTATATTGATCAACCATTAACTGAGCTCGTTGCTGAAACTGTGCGGCATCTTGCTCTGTCCACCAGTCGCGTAAGTTTCCATCACCGTCAGACCGGCGGCCCTGATCGTCAAATCCGTGCGTAAACTCGTGGCCAATAACGCCACCAATAGCACCGTAATTAACTGCATCATCGGCATCAACGTTAAAAAACGGCGGTTGCAAAATTGCAGCCGGAAACACAATTTCGTTCATGGTAGAGCTGTAATAAGCATTTACTGTTTGCGGTGTCATGCCCCAGTCACTTCGATCAACCGGCTGACCTAGCCGGCCAATAGTTCGCTGGTATTCACACTCAGCACTGCGTCGCAGGTTACCTATTAAATCGGCGGCATTAATTTCAACACAGCTGTAATCGCGCCACTTATCGGGATAGCCAATTTTAGTATTAAACTTAGCTAACTTAATTTGTGCCTGCTTTTTAGTTACCGGGCTCATCCATTCCAGCTCATCGATAGACTGGCGAAACGCCACACGCAGGTTTTCAATCATCTTATCCATACGCGCTTTAGCTTCTGGCTTAAAGTATTGCTCTACATATTTTTTACCCACCATAAAACCAAGATTGGTATCAACCAAACTAACCGCTCGTTTTTCGCGTGAGCGCTGTTCTTTTAGCCCGTTTAAGGTCGCGCCGTAAAAATCAAAGCTGGCGTCGACAAACGCTTTACTCAGGTTATTGGCATTGCTGCGCAGCAAGTGGAATGTTAAATACTGCTGCCATTGCGCCACTGGCGTTTCTGCTTGTAGCTTGGCAAACGCCGTAAAGTAACTGGGTTGGCGAACCACCAGCTCACTAACGTTCCCAAGACCCGCGGCGGATAAAAAAGCGTGCCAGTCAAAACCTGGGGCCAACGCAGTTAGCTCTGTCACGGTTAGCTTATTGTAGGTTGCATTACGATTACGGTTTTCTATGCGTGACCAATGATTAGTGGCAATTTGCTTTTCTAATGCGACAATATTTGCCGCAGCTTGTTGAGCATTTTCCATACCTGCAAGCGTCCACAAGGTGGCAATAAACGCTTGATATTTATTCAGCAGCTCTACGGAGCGCGGATCGTCTTTTAAATAGTAATCACGGTCTGGTAAACCAAGACCACTTTGTGAAGCGCCGGTGATGTATTGGGTTGATTGCTTTTGATCCTGACCAACATACACCACCACTGGTGTACCAACACGATAGCGCTGCCAACCGCCCCACAATTCGGTTAAATCTGCATGTGTTTTAATATTTTCGATGCTGGCTAGCTCGCCACGTAGTGGGTTTAACCCCAACACTTCAGCGCGCTCTTCATCGAGAAATGACTGATATAAGTCAGCAATTTTTTGTTCATCTGAGCCAGCGCTATGTTGCTCATCCGCCAGTTGCTGCACAATAGCCAAAACCTGTTGTTCTGCATTTTCGCGTAATTCATCAAAGCTACCCCAGCGTGCTTTATCGGCTGGGATCTCAGTATTGTCGAGCCAGTTGCCATTTACATAACGGAAAAAATCTTGCTGAGGTACAACGGTGGTGTCCATATTAGCCAGTTCTATGCCTGAACTTAAGCCTGATGATTGCTGCTGCACAACGGTGCTGTCCTTGGTAGCCGTACTGTTTGAGCAAGACGCCAAACCCAATGCCAGCGCTACACTTAGCGCCACTGTGGTGAGTTTCTTCATGTGTTATTCCTGGTTATTATTTCTATTTGTTATATGTATTTGTTATTTCTGTGTGTTCATCGTTTTAACATTGCCCAGTGTAGGAGCAAGATTATTGCTGTAAAGCTATTAAGGGGTAATTCGGCCACCGGCTGCGACAAATAACCGATAAAAGCAAACCGATATAACTTGAACTACGCAGCGATTTTGCGCAGGATCACCAGCGAATAGTTAATTATAGGAATTACCATGCTAGACACTGCCTTAACATCTCTTACCGGATTACCTGCTTTTGCTGCCTACTTTGTGCTGGCAGTTGTGTTATTACTGGTTTTTGTCCGGCTATATACCTGGGTAACACCACATGACGAGTTTGGTTTAATTCGTGCCAATAATTCAGCAGCAGCGTTAGCATTTGGTGGTGCATTAATCGGCTTCGCCTGGCCACTCTCCAGTGCGATAACCCACTCCATGTCGTTGTTAGATTGTGCGATTTGGGGCGCAATCGCTTTAGTCGTGCAGGTACTGACTTTTCTGCTAACAAGTGCAGCACTAAAACAGCTACCTCAGCGTATTACTCAAGGTGAGCTGGCAGCGGGCATCTTCTCTGCAGCCTGTTCAATTTCGGTCGGTATGCTAAACGCCGCCTGCATGAGCTATTAAGGAGTACCACATGAGTAAGCAATTTAAACGTAGTAAAACCGCCCGTTTAATTATGATGGTGCCTGCTGCAAGTATGGTGTTGGCCGGCTGTGGCGAGAAACCTGTAGACGTTCAGGTATTTAACACGCCTGACGAATGCGCGGCTTACTATAATCCGCCGGCAGAATGCCAAGCGGCCTTTGCAGAGGCTAAGGCGCTGCACCCGCAAGTTGCCCCGCGTTACGCCAACAAGCAGGAATGCGAAACAGACTTTGGTCTCGGCCAATGTGAAACCGCGCCAGTGCTTACGGCAAATAATACGTCGTCAGCCAGTGTTAACGAGCAGCCACAGCAACAAAGCCAACAGAGCAGTGGTTTTTTTATGCCGATGATGATGGGCTTTATGGCGGGACAAATGCTAAACCGCGGTGGCATGGCCAGCGCGCCACAGCAACAAACGGCTAATGCCAGCCGCAGCCCTGTTGCCAACCAACCGCTATATAAATCCCGTGATGATCGCAGTACATTTCGTACCGCTACCAACACAGCGGTAGCCTCTCAACCTGGCGCTACCAGTATTCGCCCGTCTGCAGTTCAACCAAAGCCTGCCGCCATGGCGCGCCGGGGTGGCTTTGGTGCCCAAGCGGCGAAACGCAGTAGCAGCAGTTATGGTGGATAACCTAATATGAAGCGGATTAACAGTAACCCCAGACCCGGCTGGAAAGCCTTTGCCGAAAGCGTCGGCTTTAACTTTCATACCTTTGACGGTGAGCCTTACTGGGATGAAACCGCCTACTATCAGTTTACTCTGTCTCAAATAGAACACGATCTGGAAGCTCCAACCGAAGAGTTGCATCAGATGGCGCTGGATTTAGTCGATGATATTGTCAACGATGAGCAGAAGCTGCAACAACTGGCTATACCTCAACGTTTTTGGGATACGGTGCGCCAAAGCTGGCACAGCCAACAACCCCACCTTTATGGCAGGATGGATTTCAGCTATAACGGCACTGGCCCTGCCAAGCTGCTAGAGCTAAATTACGATACACCTACCTCCTTATATGAAACCGGCTTTTTTCAGTGGGTTTGGTTAGAAGACCAATTAATGCGAGGCGAGCTGCCACAGGGCGCCGACCAGTTCAACTCACTACAGGATAAGTTGCAGCAAGCTTTCAGCGAGCTTAGCCTGCCACAACCATTCTACTTTGCCAGCGTCACTGAAAGCATAGAAGACAAAGGCACCGTTGATTACCTAATGGATATCGCACTGCAAGCCGGGGTTAATTGCCGCTATCTGCAGCTTGAACAATTAGGCGATATTGATGGCCAGCTGGTTGATTTAGACGGTTTTCCAATTCACGGTTTATTTAAATTGTACCCGTGGGAATTTATGTTGCAGGAAGAGTTTTCCAGCACCCTACTCACCAGCCAAACCCAATTTATTGAACCGTTGTGGAAATGCCTGTTATCAAACAAAGGCATATTGCCTTTGCTGTGGCAAAAATATCAGGGACACCCTAACCTTTTACCCGCTTTTTTTGACGATGGCAGTGCATTACAAAGTGGTTGGGTTCGCAAACCACTTTTCTCACGCGAAGGCGCCAATATTGAGTTGGTTGATAGTAGCGGTAAGGTGTTAAAACAAGATGGTCCCTACAACGACAGCGGTTATATCCGTCAGGCATTAGCTTCTTTGCCGCAGTTTGACGACAACTATACGCTAATTGGCAGTTGGGTCGTGGGTGACAGTGCAGCCGGTATCTGCATTCGTGAAGATAACAGCCCTATTACCAAAGACAGCTCGCGTTTTTTACCGCATATTATTGTCGACTGATACTTAACAATGCGTAAGGCGGTATTGCATTCCCTTGCGCATTGTTAACACCTTTCCCTATAACACTTATTTTGGCCCGATCATCTGTAAAAAATATCGTCATCTCTTTGTAAAAAAATTCCTCTCAATTTCAAGTATTTACACTTCAATCAAATAAATATCATAAAAAAATCTTGTTGATTTTTTGACAACGCTGTCATTTTTGTCATATTCAGCATTGCTCATTTTTCAAACAGCATGGAGCAATATTGTCGGGCGGGAAATAAATAAAATGTGCAATTCAAAGCGTTGTTCGACTGCAGTAAAGTGCAGTGCAACCCCAATAAAAAAATAACTACATAAGTAACACCATTGGAGGAAGTTATGTTTAAACATGCAGTTAAAGGCTGTGGTGGTATTTCACTACTGCTGCTCGCCGCCAGTATTCAGGCCGCGACACCTAATGCCCCGGTTATCAGTTGGATGGCAACAGACTACACCCTGCAAAACGGTAGTGTGCAGGTACCTGTTCGCTGGGATATGTGGTGGGGTACCAATGGAAACAAGTGGTATTTAGCCAAAAATGACAGCGTTGTCTTTGATGGTAGCCTTAGTATCAACGGCCAGAATGCGCAAAACGGTAGCACTAGCTTACTAATCACCCAACCTGGCAGTTATCAGCTTCAAGTCACGTTGTGTCAGGTGAATGGTGCGACTGAGGAATGTGCACAAAGCGGCATAACAACTATTAATGTAAGCGGTAATGCTGGCACTGATCCGGTTGATCCTGACCCTATAGACCCGGATCCAATCGACCCTGATCCGGTTGACCCAGATCCAGTAGCCCCTGGCCCAATTGACCCAACTGCACCGGCCAAGCCAGCATTTGGCTGGAGTGAAAATAGCGTTACGCTAACCGGCGCTAGTGTCAGCTTAAACCTGGCTTGGAATATGTGGTGGGGCAACAATGGCAATCTGTGGCAGCTAAAGCAAAACGGTACCGTAGTGCATAGCGCCAGCCTTAGCAGCGCCAGTCCGGCAGCACAAAGTGGCAGCCATAGTGTCAATTTCACCAGCACTGGCAGTTATGACTTTGTTATCAGCCTGTGCCAACAAAGCAGCGATGCACTGCTGTGCACCGACAGCGACGTAAAAACCGTTAATGTGGTGTCAGGTTCCGGTGGCGGCGATAATGGTGGTGGTGACGGCAGCTTCGATCCCTGGACTGATCTGGATATGACCGCCTGGCCACATCCGTTAAAGCAAAATAACGTGGCTTATAACAACACTACCGGTAAAAAAGTCGGTGCTTATTTTGTTGAATGGGGCGTTTATGGCCGCGCCTTTAATGCTGCCGATATTCCAGCACAAAACCTCACCCACATTTATTATGGTTTTATCCCGCTATGTGGCGACAACCCGTCATTACAAGCCGCTAATCCGCAAGGGTATGCTGCGCTAAACAGCCAATGTGCCGGCAAACCAGACTACTCTGTGGTAGTGCATGATAAATTTGCAGCACTGGAAAAAGGCTACCCAGGTGATGTGTGGGATCAACCAATCCGCGGTATTTTTGCTGAACTGTACCGGCTTAAACAAGCGCACCCGCATATCAAAATTCTACCTTCTGTTGGCGGCTGGACCTTATCTGATCCGTTGTATCAGGTGGGCGTAGACCCAGCAGCACGAGCGGTGTTTATTGATTCGATTATCGATTTTATCCGCACCTACGACTTCTTTGACGGCATTGATATCGACTGGGAATTCCCAGGTGGCGGCGGCGCAACACCAGAGCTTGGCAGTGCACAGGATGGTGCCGGTTTCGCCACCTTAATGCAGGAACTGCGCGCAGCATTGGATGCACTTGAGGTAGAAACCGGTCGCGAATATGAATTAGCGGCGGCAATGTCTGGCGGTGTGGAGAAACTCAGTGTGGTGGACTGGGAAGATGCCGCACCACATATGGATTACATCAACCTGATGACCTACGACTACTATGGCGCCTGGAACGGCGTACTAGGCCATCAAACCGGACTATATCCATCACCGAACTCACCCATTGTTGGCTTTAGCGCCGATGAAGCAGTGCAGTACCTGCTAAACCGTGGCGTTCCAGCGGGGAAAATTGCCTTAGGTGCCGCTATGTATGGTCGCGGCTGGCAGAATGTGTCGGATACCACCGGGGGCAATCCGTTCACCGGCACTGGTGGCGATGGCATTACCGGCGGTTGGGAGCGCGGCATTATGGACTACAAAAAAATCGAAGCCGATTTTATGGGCGGGCCCGATGCCAGCGGCGTTAACGGCTTTACTGTGGGCTGGGATGATACCGCCAAAGCCAGTTATGTCTGGAACCCGACGACCAATACGTTGATTAGTATTGATACCAAGCGTTCGGTGCGTGAAAAAGGCGCATACATACTTCAGCATCAACTGGGGGGTATTTTCGCCTGGGAAATTGATGCCGACAATGGCCATATTTTAAATGCGATGCACGAAGGCTTAGGCCATCCGCAGCAATAACTGATATTGCCGACTGGTTGTCGCAGCGAAGTATAGCGAGAACCGGCTTGCTCTAAACCAACCGTTGCAGCCCCGGATGGGCGGAAACGAGCCTACATGGATGTATTTACGGCGTGTTGGTGTGAGTAAGCCGATTCGACCCGAAGCAACCTGACTCGGCATTTTGCAGGAGTTAATGATGAAACTTACAACAACCCTGTCGCTGCTGGCACTGGCCAGCACAGCGGCATTTTCTGCCCACGCCGTTGATTGCACGGCGCTGCCAGTATGGCAAAGCGATGCCGCTTATGGCGGCGGAACTGAGGTGCAACAGCAACAGCAGGCATTTAAAGCTAACTGGTGGACCCAGGGTAACGACCCGCTTAGCCACTCTGCGCCCTACCAGGAATGGAGCTTGCTGGATGCCTGTGATGGTGCTGAGCCAGACCCTGAACCTGATCCAGATCCAGAACCCGAACCTGACCCAGAACCTGAGCCAGACCCTGAACCTGAGCCAGACCCAGATCCGGAACCAGACCCGGGCGTACCGGGTGACAGCAGTTGCCGGCCTGATGGCCTTTATCAAACCCCAGGCGTTAATGTGCCTTATTGCACGGTATATGATGCCGATGGCCGCGAAATTATCAGCCAGGATCATCCACGGCGCATTATTGGTTACTTCACCAGTTGGCGCCATGGCAAAAATGGCCAGCCGGCGTATTTAGCCTCAGATATTCCTTGGGACAAAATTACTCATATTAACTATGCCTTTGCCCATGTGAACGGCGCTAATCAGGTGTCGGTGGGCGACGCAACAGACCCTAACAACGCCTCTACCGGTATGGCGTGGCCAGGCATTGCCGGCGCCGAGCTCGACCCGAACCTGCCGTATAAAGGTCACTTTAACTTGCTGCAAAAGTACAAACAGCAGCATCCGCATGTAAAAACGCTGATCTCAGTCGGCGGCTGGGCTGAAACTGGCGGTTACTTTGACAGCAACGGCGAACGTGTTGCCAGTGGTGGCTTTTATAGCATGACCACCAACAACGACTTAAGCATTAACCAGCAAGGTATTAATACGTTTGCCGACTCTGCCGTAGCCTTTATCCGCCAATACGGCTTTGATGGTGTCGATATAGATTACGAATACCCCACCAGCATGAATGACGCCGGTAATCCGGACGACTTTGCCCTGGCCAACAGCCTACGCGGCGGTTTGATGCGCTCGTATATCGAGCTGATGAAGGTGTTGCGACAGAAGCTGGACACTGCCGGCGCGGCAGACGGTAAGCATTATCTGCTGACTATCGCCTCGCCGTCATCCGGCTATTTGCTACGTGGTATGGAAGCGTTTCAGGTTACCCAATACCTGGATTACGTTAATATTATGAGCTACGACCTGCACGGTGCCTGGAACCAGTTTGTCGGCCATAACGCCGCGCTGTTCGATACCGGTGAAGATGCTGAGCTGGCAGCCTGGAATTACTACAATACCGCGCAATACCAGAATATTGGCTATCTGAACACCGACTGGGCGTACCGCTATTTCCGCGGCACCATGCCAGCCGGGCGCATTAATATTGGTATTCCGTATTACAGCCGTGGCTGGAAAGACGTACAGGGTGGTAACTTTGGTTTATGGGGCAGTGCAGCATTACCCAACCAAAGTGAATGCCCTCCTGGCACCGGCGGTAGCAAGGTAAGCAAATGCGGCAACGGCGCAGTAGGCATAGATAACCTGTGGCACGATAAAAACACCATGGGTAGTGAAATGCCCGCTGGATCTAACCCGCTGTGGCACACCATGAACCTGGCTGAGGGCATCAGCGCCAGTTATTTCAGCCTGTATGATTTAGACCCAACTAACCCAGAGCATCAGCTGTCCGGCAGCTACAGCCGCCACTACGACGCTACTGCCGTTGCGCCCTGGTTATGGAACGCCGAGAAAAAGGTATTTTTATCGGTTGAAACCGAACAAAGCATCGCTGCCAAAGCGGAATACGTAATTGATAATGGCATTGGTGGCGTGATGTTTTGGGAGCTGGCTGGCGACTACGGCTGGGATGCTGCTAAAGGTGAGTACTTTATTGGTAATACCCTCACCACACAGTTTTACAACAGCTTTAACACCGCTAGCCCTTATGGCGCCGTAAAAGCAGAACGGGTAATGCCTGCGCAAGCCGCAGATATTCGCCTGAGTGTCAGCGACTTTAAGCTGGGCGATCAGAACTTCCCCATCAACCCCAAACTTACCCTGACTAACTACAGTGACAGCACTATACCGGGCGGCAGCAGCGTAAGCTTTGATGTACCAACAGCGATACCGGACACCATCAGCGATCAAAGTGGCTTTGGTTTAACGGTAATAGAAAGTGGCCGAAACGCCACTGGCAATAATATCGGCGGCCTGCAAAATAACCTTCATCGGGTTGCTTTTACTCTGCCGGCTTATTTAACGGTAGCCAGTGGTGAAAGCGTAACCATAACACTGAATTATCAGCTACCCATGCCAATGCCATCGAACTGGGTGTTAACAGCTAACGGCAACGAGTACGCTTTTGCTGAAGAATATCCGCAGTTGCCGGAGGTTGATATTGCTGCAGGAGACGGTGGCGATGGAGGTGATGGTAGCGGCGATAGCTGTGGTGGCATCACAGCACCTATTTACCCTTACCCGCAGTGGCCGCAAACCGACTGGGCCGGTAACCCCAGCCATGCCAGCGGCGGCGACCATCTGTCGTATCAGGGTGGCGTGTATAAAGCCAACTGGTGGACCAATTCCGTGCCCGGCAATGATGGCAGCTGGAGTTTTATTTGTAATTTATAGCGCTTAATAACCAAAGCGGTTGGGCTGAAAGCTCGCCGCTTTTCCTTGGCTAAGGGTTTTGAGTAATGCGGTGAGAGGGTAACGCTTTTCAGGCTCGTCGCAGCAACTCGCACCCGCTCGGGCGGGCACTCAGACACTCTGCGCCGCCCTGCCAAGGTCACGCCACTCACCAATGTCGAATACAGTGCAGCCGGGAAGCGTCATGGCTGCAAAGGAGTTCAAAATATGAACGTAAAACATGTAATACCTGCATTACTCTCAACCAGCCTGCTATTTATCAGCTTGCAAGCCAGCAGCCATGGCTATGTTGAATACCCTAAAGCTCGTCAACAAATATGTAAAGACGACGGTGGTTACTGGTGGCCAGCCAATGGCAGCGGTATTCCTAATGCCGCATGTCGCGCCGCTTACCAGCAATCTGGCGGCTACATGCTCACCCAACACCATGAATTTTCTGCCAATGTTGGCGATTATCGCAATATGGCCGCCGTGCAAAACGTGGTTAGTGACGGTAGCCTGTGCGCCGCTGGCGACAGTAATAAAAGCGGCATGGATATTCCGTCAGCCGAGTGGCAGCGCACTACAATAGATCTGGCGCAGCAAACTGAGCTGACACTGCGCTTTCGTGCTACCACACCGCATAACCCCAGTTTCTGGCAAATTTATTTAACTAAGCCCGGCTATGATGCTACCGCTGCTCCCTTAAGTTGGAACCAGCTAGAGCTTATTCACCAGCAAAGCGATGTGCCGGCTGATGCCGGTTACTACACGCTGCAGGTACCATTAACAACAGATCGTAGCGGCCCAGCTGTGCTGTATACCCGCTGGCAACGGGTTGACGTGGTAGGAGAAGGCTTTTACAACTGCTCTGACATTGAACTGGTCAATGGCAACGATGACACCCCGCCGCCAGTGTGGTTTGATAAAGGCGCCTACGTTAACTTGCAAACACCCGCTGAAGTCGGCGGCTATGCGCAACTAAGGCTGTTTGATGCCAACGGGCAGGAGCTAATAGACCAAAGCTGGCAAATCACCGCTGCCAATATCGCTAATGCGCTATGGGCAACTGAACTGGCTACGCAGATAAACACGCAATACAGCAACCTACTGCAAATTGGGGTGTTAAGCAGCAATAATGTCGCCTTTAGCAGCGATTTAGCCGCTAACCGCGCCTATGTAAGGGATAACAGTTACTATTATAACCTTGACCTGCGCCCGGCTGACAACGGCGGTGATGGTAACGATAACGGCAACTGCCCTGATTATGACTTAACCACAATAAACACCTATCCCAACTGGCCTCAACCCGACTGGCAAGGCAACCCAAGCCATGCTGGTAGCGGCGATAAGCTGATTTACCAAAGTGCGCTTTACCAAGCCAACTGGTGGACGCAAAGCCTGCCTGGTAGCGACAGCAGCTGGACGCAGCTGTGTAGCTGGTAGCTACTAGCACTTTAACTTGTGCAATAATAACAGGCCGCAATCGCGGCCTGTTATTAACGGATAAGCGCTTCAGCTACCTGCAGCTTTAACGCCTCGGCGGCATCGCGGCCGGTAATGCCCTCGGCTAGCACCAGAGTTTTACCATCTATATCAGCTTGTAAACGGAAGTATTCAGTGCGTTTGCCTTCTCCACTTGTTGATGACAGTGTTTGCTTAATGCTTAGCTGTTGCTCAGTTGTCAGTTGCGCTCGGCGCTGATATAGCTGAATACCAAACATAGAGCGCTCCATCCAAACCTGGCCCGGTGATACGCTGGCTTTCAAGCCGCGCCCCAGCCAAAACAGACCAAATAATAACGTCAGTAAGCCTAACGGGGTAAAAATCAGCGCCATTAGCCATAGCATTGCGGTTTCTTCTAACGCTTTATAACTAAGGAATACTCCGGCCCCGCTAAAAATAGCACCAACTATGATTAATGTTGACGCTGTACCTGTATGCCGGCCTGGCTGACTGGTTAAATGCAAGGTGTTGCCCTCTACCTGCTGCAGGATCTGACGGGCCGCATTGTTAAACCCTTCCGCTGTGCGTCTTTGCTGTTGCAGCGCCACTTCGCTGGCGTGGGGCTGCCAGCTGCAACGCCTGTTGCCGGCAGTAACCGGCAAGGTCCACTGCCGGCTAAACTCCAGCGGTTCTTTATTCAGAGTAAGTTCGCCTTTGCAGCTCAATTGCCACTCAATGCGGCCGGAATATCTGGCATCTTCACCACTGGTCGGTAAATGTCCGGGCACGTTTAATGCCAGCCAGAACTTGCCATCTACCGTGCGTGACACCTCGCATTCAGCTGACCACAATGAGTCACGCTGGGTAGTGCGGTTTTTACCACTACCGCTCTGATAAACATGCAAGCAACTCAATGTTGCCTGCGGCAACTGTTCAAAGCTGCCATGCTGCGAGGTAAAATAGCCACCCACCTGACCACCCGCGTTGCCGGGAAAAGGATCGGCAAAAAACGGCGTTTTGCCAATTTTTTGCCACTGTTTAAGCTTGTTGCGGCCTTGCCACATCAATAGTGCACCGGCTAGTGGAAACACCAGCACCAACAATACCGCGTAATTAGCTTTTGGCAGCTCATCAGTTATTGCCATGTAACTGATGGGAGCACCGATAGCCAAAAATAGCGCACCCAGCGCCAGCATGGTCAGATAGCCGGTCTTGCTATTACTGGCGATGCCCTCTGGAGGCGCTTCGCCTTGCAGCATCGCCTGCTCTACCAAGGCCTGTTTATGGCCATACAGCAGTAAAAACATCATCAACGCCGAAATGCCGCAAAACATTGCCATAAACATCAGCCCGGCACCGGGCTGACCATCACGGAAAAATGCTACACCACCGGCGATACCAGCCAGCATAAATACACTTAAAAAGGCCAGGCCGAACCAGGGCAAACTCTTATCATTATTATTATGCTGCCGTTTGCGCATGCTTTCCTCCGCCTGACATTTTGCGACCAACTATATATCTGCAGTTTTACAATAGCTCTGCAACTAACGCAACAGTGTGTTAAACACACAAGGCTAAGAATAAATATGCCTTAAAAGTGGATATAAAATCACTAATCACCTAAAATGACAGGCTTTGTTGCAGCCTTTCTTGGCATTTTGTCATGCAGCTGCCATCTTTATGACTTATATAATCATGTTCTCATTATAAGGAAGCCTTCTGCCCGTGCGCACTACTGAACTTGTCTCCGGTTTTCGTCAGTCTGCTCCATACGTTAATGCACACCGCGGTAAAACATTTGTGGTGATGCTCGGTGGCGAAGCGATTAGCCAAAGCGGTTTTCGCCATATTATCAATGATGTTGCCTTGCTTAACAGCCTTGGTATTAAAGTAGTGTTGGTGTATGGCGCTCGCCCTCAAATTAATGCCGCTTTACAACAGGCTGGTTTGGAGCCGACCTACCACAACAGAGTGCGGGTAACAGATGACGACTCTTTCAAGCTCATTAAGCAGGTAGCCGGTGCACTGCAATTGGATATCACGGCGCGCTTGTCGATGAGTTTAAGCAATACACCGATGCAGGGTGCACAAATAAACGTGGTTAGCGGTAACTTTGTCATTGCACAGCCGCTAGGCGTGGACGAAGGTGTCGACTACCATCATAGCGGCCGGGTGCGTCGTATCGATGCTGCCGGCATACGCCGCCAGCTAGACAACAACGGCATTGTATTAATGGGGCCTATTGCAGCATCGGTTACCGGCGAAAGCTTTAACTTAACTGCAGAAGATATCGCCACCCAGGTCGCGGTAAAGCTTAAAGCAGACAAGATGATTGGTTTTAGCGAAATAGGCGGCATTATTGGTGAAGATGGTGAAATTACTGCAGAGTTAATGCCCAATGCAGCAGAAAAAATTATGCTGGATATGGAGCAGCAACCCAATGCGTGTCCTGGCACTCTGGCATTTTTGCACGCTTCAATTACGGCTTGCCGCGCTGGCGTGCCGCGTTGCCACTTAGTCAGTTACGACGAAGACGGTGCGTTGCTGCAGGAGCTGTTTTCCCGTGATGGTATAGGTACGCAAATTGTAACTGAATCAGCAGAAAAACTGCGCGCCGCTACTATTTCAGACATCGGTGGTATTTTGGATTTAATCCGCCCGCTGGAACAACAAGGCTTACTGGTGCGGCGTTCTCGCGAACAGCTGGAAATGGAAATTAACCAATTTACCTTAATTGAACGTGATGGCTTGGTGATAGGTTGCGCTGCACTGTATCCGTTCCCTGACGATAATGTCGGTGAGTTTGCCTGCTTAGCCGTGCACCCGGATTACCGTGATGCTGACCGCGGTAGCATCTTACTCAAAGCCGTGATCCAACAAGCACGCCAGCGCAAATACAGTAAGTTGTTTGCGTTAACTACACGTAGCATTCACTGGTTTTTAGAGTTGGGCTTTGAACTGCTAACAGTGGACGACTTACCGGCGCAGAAAAAACAGTTGTATAACTATCAACGCCGGTCGAAAATTCTTGCGATTACGTTGTGATCAAACAGATTGATCTACCTGTGCAGTAACTTGTTTGCCCAGAGCGCGAGCTGTTGTCCATTTACCGCCGGATACCGTTAGCACCTGCCCTTGCCAGTTTAGTTGATATTCTCGACTGGCTTTACTGGCATTGGCAGAGCCGCTCAGTAAGGGACGCACGCCGGCAAAATCAGCCAGTACGCTATCTTTGGTGCAGGTTGGTAAAAAATAGTGGTTATACACATTCAGCAGATAGTCGCGCTCTGCCGCTGAGCAGCGAATAGCTTCGTCCAAGTGCTGTCGAACTTCCGTGGTACCCAGCAAGGTTTTACCCTGATAAGGCAACACAAACACGATACGCGCCTCACCGGGCACTTCGAGCATATGGCCGTAACGGCCTATAGGTGGCAGTAATAGATGGCTGCCACGGACTAAATCCAGCGGTTGTTGCATTAAGCCCGAATGCTGCAGTAATTGCTGGCTCCAAGGGCCAGCAACATTAACTACGCGGTCAAACTGTTGCCAGCCGCTGTGTAGCAAGACTTTGGCATCAGCAGCCACCTGCTTTACCGGACTATGCTCAAACAACTGAACGCCGGCTTTGCTGCATTGCTCAGCCATCCACATGCCCAGTTTTTGGTCGTCCATCTGGCCATCAAAAAACAGGTAGGCTCCCTGTAGCCCCTCAGCTTTTAGGTTTGGAGAGCAACGTAAAGCTTGCTGCGCAGTTAACCAACGATGGCGGCCAATACCTTTTCTGCCAGCGAAACTATCGTAAAGCCAGAGGCCTATTTTTAGCTGCCAACGCGCGCGACGTGAATCGTGATACAGCGGATATAAAATGGGTAAACGCCGCGTTAATTGCGGTGCTTTTTTTAGCCACCAGCGTCGTTCTTGCAAAGCTTCACGCACTAAACGAAATTCGCCTTGCTCCAGATAGCGCAGCCCGCCATGCAGTAGCTTAGACGAAGCGGCACTAGTGGCCTGCATCAGGCTATCACGCTCAAACAAGCTGACCTTGTGTCCGGCTAACGCCAATTGCCAGGCACTGCTCAAACCATTGATACCGCCACCTATTACCGCAATTTTCATTAGCCACCTGTCTTAGCCTGTTAGAGCAATATCATCCCGATGTACCACTTCTTCACTGGGACAAAAACCCAGAGTGTCGACAATTTGCAGGCTGTGCAGGCCTTTAATCAGTTGCAACTCAGTAGCGCTATACTGGCAAATACCTTTCGCCAATTGTTTGCCTTCGGCATCACATAGCCAAATTGCATCGCCTTTATCAAACTGCCCATTCACTGCAATAATACCTTTAGCCAGCAGTGAAGCGCCTTTAAACTGCAAAGCCTGTGCTGCACCGCCATCTAACATTATGCTGCCCTGGCTTTTTAAACTGTGTAACAACCAGTGCTTTTTGGCGCTGCGTTTATCCTGCTGTTTTACAAATAAAGTGCCTGCTTTTTCTCCGCGCAGCAGCGCATCAAAACTAGTAGCACTTTGCCCATTAATAATGAGTGTATCAACGCCTTGGCGTGTGGCCTTATCAGCGGCCTGAATTTTCGTCACCATACCACCGGTGCCAATAGCATGGTGGCTATCACCGGCCATCGCGTATATATCAGCCGTGATCTGATCTACCTGAGCAACAAAACGGGCATCTGCTACTGTACGCGGGTTTGCGGTATAAAGCCCGTCAATGTCAGAGCAAATGATAAGTGCATCTGCACCCACCGCTATTGCCACCATTGCCGCCAAATTATCATTGTCACCAACCCGAAGCTCAGCCGTAGCAACGCTATCGTTCTCATTAACAATGGGTAATACCTGGTTGGCTAATAAGGTACGCAGTGTATTATCAATATTTAGGTAGCGACGGCGGTCAGCCAGATCGTCGTGTGTTAGCAGAATTTGGGCGCAGCGAAAATCGAACAGGTGGCTCCAGGTAGCCATCATCTCTGTCTGCCCCACGGCCGCCATTGCCTGTTTGATATTAATGGGTAAAGGCTGATGAGCAAAAGCGATAGCAGAGCGCCCTGCGGCAACACTGCCTGAGGAAACCAGCACAACTTCACAGCCCTGCTGACGACATTCACTAATAAACCGCGCTATAGCGAGTAAATAACGGGTAGAGCAGCCTTTTGCATTAGGAGAGATTAGCGCACTGCCTACTTTAATGACAATGCGCCGCCAAGCTGAATTCAACATAGAAACACCTTAATACTGCTGTATTGTAAGCAGCTTAAAGTTTAGGCGTCTATATGTCTATTTAATTCTTTGCACTGGCCATAGCCATTTCGCAATTGCCAACTGATAAATGGGTAAAACCACCATATGCTGCAATAACGAGTTGATCATCAGTCAGCTTTTTTACCTGCCAGCTAACCTGGCCACTACCGTAAGCCGGGTGGTCAACAACAAAAGAACCCGGCTCTTGACGAATGGGGTACTTAAACGTATCCATACGTTGGTCCTGGCTAACGTGCTGCACCATTTGGCGCTCACTAAAAATCCAGGTTTTTCGTAAGGCGTTGTCTTGCTCAACGGTACCACCAAGCACACTAGATGTACCTATTTCGCACCAACTTCCGGTAATAAGGTTATCCACAGCCTGCTCAGTTTGCTCAGCAAAGCGAATATCCAACTTTACTTCCTCACCCTGCCGGCAAGGTTCGCCTTGAAATACAACTTCACCAGCCTCGTCAGTACATTTATAAACGTCCGCGACAGCCGGCTGCAGTATGCAAACACTGCTTAATATAAGCCACAAGCGCAATATTTTTGTCATTATTCAATCCTTTATATCTGCCACAGTCTTACTGTTCGGCAACTAAACGTGCTTACAATACTCAAAAAATCTCCCGAAGTGAACAATGTTGACAAAATAAACAAAAACTCAACAATGCCAAGCAGATAAAGTGGTTATAGTTCAGCACGAATTCAGGTGTATAAACTAAGCTATACACAAATATTGTCAGGAGTTTCTTATGCGCAACGCTTCAATAATTATTTCTCTCGTTTCTGCTAGCCTGGTTATCGCAGGGTGTGCGTCAACGGAGTACTCGAATACGTCAAAAGGCGCCGCTATAGGTGCTGTTGTTGGCGCAGTTGCTGGTAAAGCCACGGGTAACCACAAAGATAAACGCCTGGTGATTGGTGCTGCGGTTGGCGCGTTAGCCGGTGCTGCCGTAGGTAGCTACATGGATAAGCAAGAAAAGGCATTAAACCAGGAGCTCAGCGGCAGCGGCGTAAAAGTGGTACGTGACGGAGATAAGTTACGCTTGGATATTCCTGCTCAACTTACCTTTGATGTGAACCGCTCTGACATTAAATCCAGTTTGTTTCCCGTGTTTAATGACATCGCTAAAGTATTGCGTGATTACCCTAAAACCATGCTAGTGATTGCGGGTCATACCGATGATACAGGCCCTTATCAATACAACATGAACTTGTCTCAACAACGTGCTGACAGTGTTAAACAGTATTTGATTGCACAAAATGTGCAGGGTATACGGGTAGAAACTGAGGGCTATGGCCCAAATTACCCCATAGTACCGAACACGTCAGACGCAAACCGGACCCAAAACCGCCGTGTAGAGATTCATATAGAACCGGTTGTTGAATAAACCCATGCTGCATACACCACCGTCTTGAACGGTGGTGTTTAATTTATTAATAAAGACCATTTAATATTTAGCAATATCAAAGCCCTGATCTACGTGTTTGCACTGGACTGCCTGAAGCGAGCGCTCTGCATTTGATTCAAATTACACAAAAACTCTCACATTCATTCTACCGAGCCTAATAATGCAGAGGCCTTAAGTTTCTCTGTCAGCTATTTAGTAGGTTGCTGGCACTCCAAAAAAACACAATAATGCCAACAAAATTAAACATTTTTTACAAAACGCAAACTCTTAGCTAAGCTACTGCCTGAGCTAATCTCCGATAAGCTCATTTTACTGCTTGTTGCCTGACTAAGAGGAGTAATCAGGCATGCCGTCAGCAGTTATTCAGACAATAACAATAAGGAATACTGCATGCGCAACCATTATTCACTGATATCGCTAAGTGTGCTCAGTGCACTGGCTTTGACAACAACCAATACCCTTGCCCAGGACAATACCGCTGATAAGGGTGTTGAACGTATAGAGGTTACTGGAAGCCGGATTAAACAGACTGATCTTGAAGGCCGCAGCCCGGTACAAATTCTGGATCGAGATGCTATAGACCGTTCTGGTTTATCATCCATCGGCGACATTATACAAAACATTACTGCTTCAGGTTCCGCGCTTAATACTAAGTTTAACTCCAGCGGTAACTTTGGCTTTCCACCAGATGGCGGCGGTGTTGGCGCAGGAGCAACCACTGTCGACTTACGCCATCTTGGCGCAAAGCGTGTATTGGTATTGGTTGACGGTATCCGTTGGGTAAATGAAAGTTCTGCCTCTGGCGTAGGCGGCGTAGTGGACTTAAATACTATACCACTGGCAATTGTTGAGCGGATAGAGGTGCTTGAAGACGGCGCATCATCAATCTACGGCTCTGATGCAATCGCTGGCGTCGTCAATATTATTACCCGGCGCTCATCGACCGGCGCCACCATCAGCAGCAGCTTTGGTCAATATAGCAAGGGCGACGGTGATACCAGCACCTTTGAACTGAGTTTTGGTGGTGAAAGTGATAAACACAGCTACTTTATCGCGGCCAGTTATAACGAGCAGAAGTCGGTATTTGCCAATACCAGAGCTCAGTCTAGCCTGCCGGTACCCGGCACGGGTTTAGCCTTTGGCAGCTCTGCTATTCCGGGTGGGCGCTTTATCATAACCGATCCCAATACTGGTTTTACCCAGGATCTGGTACCCAATGCAGGTGTATCCAGCCCTGATTATGATGCGGCACTGGGTGAAAGTTGTGACCGAACTGACGATTTTCATTGTTTTACCAATGATGACCGCTTTAACTACGCAAGCTATAACCTGCTACAAACGCCGAATAAACGCATTTCGTTATATACCCAACAACGTTATCAATTCACTCAGGATACCAGCTGGTATATACGGGCACTTTATAATCAACGTAATAGTGTGAACCAGGCGGCACCGGAGCCGATGTTTATCGGCACAGCCGTACCAAGTAACTTTTGGTTAGATAATCTGACTATAGCCGCTGACAACCCTTACAACCCTTTTGGTTTCGATTTGGTAGCGTCAGGTGCTAACCCTAATTTAATTTTGGCAGGACGTCGGCCGGTAGAAGGCGGTGCACGTCGTTTTGAACAAAATGTTGATACCTTTTACGTCGGTAGTGGCATCGAGGGCCAGTTGGAATTATCAGACCGACTGTTCTATTGGGATGTAAATGCGGCTTACAGCACCAACCGGGCGACGCAGAACAATTTTGGCAGCTATAACGCCCGACGCATTGCCACAGCACTGGGCCCCTTGGCTAACTGCGATGCTGATCCGGCCTGTGTACCATTAAACATCTTTGGTGCTGGCAGTATTACACCAGAAATGTTCGGCTATATTCAGCCAGTAGTGCAGGATTCAAGCGAAAACAAACTGAGTCTGTATTCGGCTAACATCACCGGCGATATTGTTGAACTACCTGCTGGGGCCCTGAGTTTTGCCTCAGGTTGGGAATACCGGAAATATACCGGCCAATATCGGCCAGACGGTTTAACCGTAGCAGGTGATTATAACGGCGTGGTTTCCCTGCCAACGGCCGGCTCACTGAATGTGAACGAACTGTTTGTAGAGTTCAATGTGCCGTTGTTGGCAGATCTACCACTAGCTAAACAATTGGATTTAAGCCTCGCCAGTCGTTACTCTGATTACTCCACCTTTGGCAGTGAAACTACCAGTAAAATTGGTTTCCGCTATCTGATGCAAGATGAACTGTTGTTCCGCGGCAGTTGGTCAGAAGGCTTCCGAGCGCCAAATATTGGCGAATTATTTGGCTCGGCCAGTGGTTTTGATGCAGTGTTGTCAGATCCCTGTTCACAACCTACGGCAGACCTAATAGCAAATTGTGCCACACTTGGCGTGCCAGCAAATTATCAGCAACCTAATCCGCAAATCAGCGTTGTTACAGGTGGTAATCGTGATTTGGCGCCGGAAACATCTACTAGCTACAACCTAGGTGTGGTGTTTAGCCCGGAATTTGCCGTAGCTAAAGCATGGTCTGAGCGGATGGATATCAGTGTTAGCTGGTATCAACATGAACTGGAAGGTGCTATACAGGCGTTAGATGCCCAGACACAGCTTAATCTGTGTGTGCAAACGCTTTCTGATACCTTCTGCGATGGTATAGGCCGTAATCAGCTTGGCGCTATCGACCAATTTAGCAACGTACTGACTAATATCGGTAGTATAGAGACCTCTGGTTTCGACTTTGATGTTGGCTTGCTATTACCGCAAACTGAATTCGGTCAGTTTGACATTAAGTTTCGAGCAAGTCTGGTAGACGATTACACTGTGCTGGATGCCAATGGCCAGCAACAGCCCAAAACTGTCGGCATAGAAGTTAATGATTCTGCAATTCCCGAGTGGAGTGGCAATCTGGCTTTAAACTGGAAACGTGACGCCTGGCAAGCAAGCTGGACCATGCGTTATACCAGTGATTTGGAGGAAAGTTGTGGTGATGCAGCTAGCTTCGCCATCTGCCGAAATGACCCAGAAGTAGGACGTAATCGACTAGGTAGCACCACTTACCATGATGCCCAGCTGAGCTGGAGCACCGATGCGGTGCTCTCTGGCATGCAACTAAGCTTTGGTGTGAACAATCTGTTTGGCAAAGAGCCGCCGGTATGTTTATCCTGTTCTCTTAATGGATATGACCCGTCGACGTATGATATGCCAGAAAGCCGCTACTGGTACCTAAGAGCTTCGTTCAGTATGTAATAACAAAAAACCCCGCAACTGCGGGGTTTTTTATATTCTAAGCTAATAAAATTTTTTAGTTCTTAGCGTACTGACGTTCTAAACCAACAACTTTAGACTTTAAGCCAGCAAGGGTTGCCTGCTCAGTGCTGATTTTTTCATCGTACAGCTCAGTTAATCTATCAATTTTTTGCTGAAGTGCTGCAAGCTCTTCAGCTTTAGGATAACTGCGGCGCATTTTGTATAAGTCAGCTTTCAACTCATCCAAACGCTCCTGCTTTTCCTGCTCAAGTTTGCTAATTTGAAACTCAACAAAACGGCCCTGCCGTTTTACAGCATCAACTTGCTGTTTAAATTCACCGCGAGTGCCAATCATTGCTGTGCCGAGCGGGCGCATGTCGACTTGTTCAGCTTCATCCGCACAAGGGAACTGGCTAAACTCAACAACACCATTATTTTCGCACTTATAAACAGCTGCTTGAGCTGAAAATGCGCCTAAAACCAATAAGTAACTTAATTTTTTCATTCGACACCCCACTTATGAGCAACAAATGTACAGAAATCTTACCAAAATCGCAAGTAAACCGATTTATTTATTTTACTTTTCTACTATGCGCTTATCCATTTTGCAATGCTTTCTTCATAAAGTTTGGCCACGCAGAAGCCGCCTGGTGTACAGCGACATTGTAGTATTCCGTACTGAATGGCGCAGCAGCTGCGTCGGCTTCGCGAAAACCATTTATGGTTTCGCCCTTACGCGCCATAGTGCAAGTCCACCAACCTGACGGATACACCATTTGTGGAAAAAGCAATGTTTGCAAGCTGTCAAAGCCAACATCCTGCATGGCCTGGCGCATATCTTTTAGTAAAGGCATATGTATTAACGGTGATTCGCTTTGTTGAACCAAAATACCGCCATGGCGCAATGCCTTGCGGCAGCTGTCATAAAATGCCCGATTAAACAACCCTTCACCCGGGCCGATAGGATCGGTTGAGTCCACGATAATAACGTCGACCGACTCTGGTGCTGCTTCACGCATAAATTTGATACCGTCATCAAATTTCAATGTGGCGCGCGGGTCGTTATTTGATTCACATAGTTCCGGGAAGTATTTTTCAGACATCCTGGTAACTTGCTCATCAATGTCAATTTGAGTTACCGTCTCAACGTCTGGGTGTTTTAATACTTCACGTAAGGTGCCGCAGTCACCGCCGCCGATGATAACCACGTTTTTTGGATTAGCATGGGTAAATAATACCGGGTGGCTCAACATTTCATGGTATAAAAAGTTGTCGCGGCTGCTAAGCATTATAACGCCATCGATAACCATTAAATTACCAAAATGAGTGGTTTCAAACATTTCGATATGCTGAAAAGGCGACTGCACTTCATCCAGTTTTTTTGTGATAGCCAAACCAAAGGCGCTGCCGCTGGGGGCGAAAATTTCAGTGAACCAATTGTTGTCGCCAGACATAGTATTACCCTCAAAACAAATTAGCCGTATATTTTGCCTTTTTACGCCGCCAAGAACAAATATTTCCATGTTTTTTGCTGCAGCTTTAACGTATTGGCTTTAAACTATGCACATCTCAATTTTAAAGGAACGACAATGGCCGACTGGGGCACTGAAAAAGCACGCTCTACCTACAACGTAGCGGTATGGAGTGATGGGTACTTTGATGTCAACACTGATGGCGATCTGGTGGCATATCCCGATCAAGACCACAGTAAGAATGGCATTAGCTTTCCCGAGCTAACTGCTAGATTTAAAGACGAAGGTTTAACCCTGCCGGTGCTGGTGCGCTTTACTGATATTTTGCAGCATCGGGTCGATACATTGATTAAATCTTTTCAACAGGCTAAAGCCGAAAAAGACTATCAAGGCCAGTACACTGCGGTATATCCAATAAAGGTAAACCAGCAGTTTTCAGTGGTAAAGCGCTTAATCAGCCATGACAGTGGTAAAGTAGGTTTGGAAGCCGGTAGTAAGCCTGAACTAATGGCAATTTTAGGTGTGACGGATCAACCTCTGCAAATTGTCTGCAACGGTTATAAAGACAGTGAGTTTTTGCGTCTGGCGACTATTGGCCAAATGATGGGCCATACCGTCTATGTCGTCGTCGAGAAACTATCAGAATTAAAAACGCTGCTACGCGAGATTGATAACCTGAACGCGGCGCCACGCATTGGTATCCGTATCCGGTTAAACTCGGTAGGTAAAGGTAAATGGCAAAATACCGGCGGTGAGAAAGGTAAGTTTGGTTTAACTGCCACCCAGGTATTACAAGCCATCGACGTTCTGCGTGACGCCGGCAAGCTAGATTTACTGCAGTTAGTACATTTTCACATCGGCTCGCAAATTGCCAACATACGTGACATTCATAATGCTATTCGCGAATGCGCACGCCATTATGCTGAATTGCGTACCTTGGGTGTGCCTATCACCACCGTTGATGTAGGGGGTGGCTTGGGTGTTGACTACGAAGGGTCAAAATCACGTTCTGCCTGCTCCATGAACTACACCATGATGGAATATGCCCGCAATGTAGTAAACGGCTTAAAAGAAGTGTGTGATGAGTACGACTTACCGCACCCTAATATCATTACCGAGTCAGGCCGCGCAATGACAGCGCATCATGCGGTATTGGTTACTGATGCTATCGATATTGAACGGGCTCCTGGCTTGGTTAACCTGCCAGAACCCAGTGAAGACTCACCCACGGTAATTTTGGGTTTGTGGGAAGCATATCAAAACGTAACGCCGCGTACTGCGATCGAAGCGTATCATGACGCTGTACACTATTTTACAGATGCACATGCGCAGTATGTCCACGGTTTGCTGACATTAAAAGACTGGTCGTTGCTGGAGCAAATTTACTTTGCCACTATTAATAAGGTAAAAGCGAATCTGGATTTATCCGCTCGTTCACATCGTTCCATTCACGATGAGCTAAACGAGAAACTGGCCGACAAGTTGTTTGTTAACTTCTCTTTGTTCCAGTCAATGCCAGATGCCTGGGGTATCGATCAGCTGTTCCCGGTAATGCCACTAGAGCGAATGAATGAGCCACTTAATCACCGCGCCATTATTCAAGACATCACCTGTGACTCTGACGGTCAGTTGAAAAGCTATGCGGATGGTAACGGTATTGAAACAAGTTTGCCGCTGCCGTTGTATAAAGAAGACGAGCAGTACCTGCTAGGTATGTTTATGGTTGGCGCCTATCAGGAAATCTTAGGCGACTTGCATAACCTGTTTGGCGATACAGACTCTGTGCACGTTGAGTTAACGGATGATGGCAGTTACAAGCTAACAAACATCATTAAAGGTGACACCGTTGCTGATGTTCTGCGTTATGTGCAGTTTGACGCCAATAAACTAATTGCATCTTACAGCAAACAGTTAGCAAGATTGGATATGGCTAGCAGCAAAAAAGATGAATTGCTGGATGAACTAAAAGCCGGCGTTTATGGTTACACCTATTTTGAAGATTAAGGTAAACTAGCCACTGATCAGATGTGTTAACAGCAGGCTTGCCTGCTGTTATTATTTTTACCGGAAGACATATTAACCGGTCACGGATATCAGGTGCTGTTATGTTACATTTTTTGCCCCACCCGCTAACAGGCGTTATTTCACTACTGTTGTATGTCGTTAACACGCTGTTTTGGTGCATTCCTATCATGTTATTAGCCATTCTTAAACTGCCACCCGTTGTACGCTGGCAAAGCTGGATGAGCTACTTATTAGACGCCTGTGCCGTAGCGTGGATCAGTGTAAATAATTTAACTACGCGCTTGTTTACCCGAATTCGCTGGAAAGTATCCGGCCTGGAAGCCCTATCCCGCAAAGACTGGTATCTGATCCTAGCTAACCATCAGTCCTGGGCAGACATTCTGGTACTACAGAATGTGTTTAATCGAAAAATTCCATTTATTAAATTTTTTCTAAAAAAAGAACTGATTTATATACCATTTTTAGGTATGTGCTGGTGGGCTTTGGATTTCCCCTTTATGAAGCGTTATAGCAAAGCATTTTTACAGCGTAACCCGCACCTAAAGGGCAAAGACATTGAAACAACCCGCAGAGCCTGCGATAAATTCCGCTTTAAACCTGTGACGATCATGAATTTTGTCGAAGGCACCCGCTTTACCGTTGATAAACACCAACAGCAACAATCTCCGTATTCGCATTTACTCAAACCTAAGGCTGGTGGAGCTGCCTTTGTATTGGGTGCTATGGGCGAACAACTGCACAAAATTCTTGATATAACGATTCATTACCCAACGGGTATTCCCAATTTTTGGGATTACATTTCCGGTAAAGTTCGTGATATAACAGTGCAAATTAATATCATCCCAATTACACCTGAGTTACTGGGCGATTACAACGACATACAATACCGTGAGCGCTTTCAGCAGTGGATAAACCAACTTTGGCAACACAAAGACAGCCAGCTGAGTAAGCTAAAACAGGGAGTTAAGCAGTAATGTTACATTTCTTACCGGGCTGGTTGTTGTTACCCTTCAGTTTTGCGTTGTTTAGTTTGAATCTGGCATTGTGGGGGCTGTTAGTTACACCACTGGGTATTATTAAACTCCTTCTGCCATTTAAACCTGTCCATCGCATAACGGCTTTGGCCGGTAAAGGCTGCTATCGTGGCTGGACTATCGGCAATACGGCGATCATTAACCTGTTCAACCAAGTTGATTGGCAAATCAGTGGTGCGCAAACATTAGAGCAGCATAGTTGGTATTTACTGATATCTAACCACAGAAGCTGGCTTGATATTCCAGTTGTTAGCACTGTTGCACATCGTCGCATTCCAGAACCGAAATTCTTCTTAAAAGATCAGTTGAAGTGGTTGCCATTTCTGGGCACGGGCTGCTGGGCACTTGATATGCCTTTTATGAAACGCTACAGCGCTGCACAACTAGCAAAACGGCCTGAGCTAAAAGGCAAAGATATCGAAACAACACGCAAGTCTTGCCAAAAGTTCAAAACCGTACCGACAACGATTATCAACTTTGTTGAAGGCACTCGCTTTACCGACACTAAAAAACAACAAAAACAAAGCCCGTTTCAGTTTTTGTTGCCACCCAAGGCCGGTGGTATTGCCTTTACATTGGCTAGTATGGGAGAACAATTTAACGCTATTTTAGATTTTACCGTTTTATACCCCGATAACCCACAACACGCTGCGTTGGATATGCTTATGGGCAAACTTAAACGCGTGGTGGTGCAGGTAGAAACCTTGCCGATTGACCAACATATTATCGGTGACTATTTCAATGATGAGCAATTTAGGCAAGGTTTTCAGCAGTGGTTAAACCAGCGTTGGCAGCATAAGGAGCAGCTGATCTATCAGTACCATCAGACCAACTGCCTGGCTGAAACTACGGAGCAATTACCATGCTAAATGATGTATTGATGCAACTAGCACAGGCGGTTCGCTGGCCTGAACCCTGGTTAGAAGCCTTTATTCTTGGCTGCAACATTGTGATTGCAACTGTTATCGTAGCGCTATGTTTTTATCTTGCCAGAGGTTTTTTAAGGCCGATATTAGCACGGGTGCTGGATAAACTAGATGGCCGGTTAACCACTGAAACAGCTCTTGAGCGTGGCAAGCTGGCTAGCCGAGTGGCGCATTTACTGCCAGCTATAGTGCTGCAAGCGTTGTCGCCTCTTTTGTTTAGCCATTACGAACATCTGAGTTCCGTTTTAGCTATTGTGGTACTGCTGTATCTCTATCTTTTTATCGGTATGGCCATTGCCGCTGCCATCTCCTTAATTGGCAAAAGCTATGCTCATTTAGTTACTAACCCAACTATCCCTTATCAGGGTATTTCACAGTTACTAAAGTTACTGACCTTTATTTTGTTCAGTATCTTAATTATCAGTACCACGTTAGGCAAATCGCCAGCATTACTGCTTAGTGGTTTGGGGGCGTTAACCGCAGTATTATTATTGGTATTTAAGGACGCAATTCTAGGTTTTGTCGCCAGTATTCAGATAGCCGTTAACAATATGGTTAATGTAGGTGACTGGATCGAAATGCCGAAATATGGTGCTGATGGTAGTGTCATCGAAATTGCGCTGACCACCGTAAAAGTCAGAAACTGGGATAATACCATTACCACAATTCCCACTTATGCCCTGATATCAGACTCCTTCAAGAACTGGCGTGGCATGCAACAATCTGGCGGGCGCAGAATAAAACGCGCTATTAATATTGATATTAATACTATCCGTTTTATCAAAGGCGATGAGTTAGAACAGTTAAAACAGCGCAGCCGATTAAAAGCCTTCTTTGAGCAGCCCGATGTGATAAGCCTATTGGCATCTGACGATGTAACGAACATCGCCTTGTTGCGTTATTATGTACGGGATACCTTACGCCAGCATCCGGATATCAATCAGAATATGACCTTGATGGTACGTCAACTCCAACCGACCGAAGTGGGCTTACCTATAGAAATATATTGCTTTAGTGCCGACAAAAACTGGTTGAATTACGAAGCAATACAAGCCGATATTTTTGATAGATTATTTGCCATTTTGCCAGTTTTTGATTTAGCCGCGTTCCAGCGGATTGGCTCCCGCCAGGAACTTCCACTTCGTGGCTAGATGGCTTTATAAGCGCGCAGCAGAATGTTGCGCGGTGTAACCTGATAATCACAAAACTCAGTTAGGCTCACACAATAACCTTGCTGCTGTAAAAACAACGCTTTATCCAGCGATAGCCATAGCTCCAGTGGGCGGCGAAAAATATGCCGGATTAAATCAATACGCTTTACCAATGCCGCGCGCTTTTCAGCACGCGCCATGTAACAGGCCCAGTCAATGTTCTCCGGTAGATTGATGCTGTGTTGTGCTGCCGCCCAACTAACAAAATCGCTTAACTCGTGTGTAAACCAATGTTTGGCTACCGAAGACAATGGTCGATATTGCTTGTCGTTGGTAACCTCTGCACGTAACTCATCGTAGACCAACCGCCAAAGCACTTCGGTTGCGCGCAGTTTTTCTATACGGTCTCCTGCTGTAACCTGGCCCTGCACGGCAAGTTTTAAATCTTCTTTGGATAAGGTTAAATCCACTTGCTGAGCTAGACTAGACAGCGGTCGATAATGGCTATTGGGGATGAGGTGATAGCAGCATGGCACCAAGTGCAATTGACGGCACTGCGCCTGCACCATCTGCTCTAAAAGCGTGATATGTAATTGACCACAGGCGTGCAATGCGACAATTTGCTGTTCTGGCTGCAGAATAGCAGTCAGCGGCTGGGTTAATACATCATCACAAACAAACCGTTGCGGCAGTTGATATTTTTCAGCCAACTTCTCTCCCGCGTCACAAAGTGCACGTTGCCATTCAACACTCGTTACCGGTTGAGTAAAACGATGCGCTAATATACGCCCCAAGTGCCCTTTTCCCGCACACCACTCAATAATTGGCAATGCACTGGGAGTCCAATGCTGACATAACGCGTCAATTTGTTGCAACTTACGCCCGCCAATTCCGTTGGCTAACCAAAATGGCAGCGCAGCAACATCTTGCAGCATCGGCTGAGAAGGCAGCTTGGTTAACTCAAACGCAGCAGGGAAAAACGCGGAAAAAGCTTGTTGCAGTGCATTAGGATCAGTATCAAGACATGCGATTTCAGTGTCATTAAGCGACCATAAGTAGGCATTAAGCTCGTTGTGCTGCCACGGTAATTCAGCACAATTAAATGGCAATATTTGCCAAAAAGCCCGGTTATTACTTAGCAACGCCGTGAGTTGTTGAAAGTGATCCGTAATGCTTAACGCCATAAAATACCATCACCCTTTTGCCAGCGCCAACCTTGTGCTTTATAGTGAAGCTGTTCGAATATATAAAGGCTACTATGATAATTCAACGAGTCAGCAGTAACAGCAATTTTATTAGCTGGGCAGGAAGCATTCTGCTATTGGCATTATTTGCTTATCTGGGGTGGGTTGATTATCAACAAATGCAAACCATGGCGGCCATACAAAAATGGGCTGTGGCTTATCTCGTCAGTGAACTGCTGTTACTCTTGCTGTTATCAGATATGCAGCGCGTTACACGCCAACTTATGTCGCGTTTGCGCTATGAACAAGAGGCAAAGCAACAGCAACAAGCCGCTGAAAGTAAACAACATCAACATGCATTGAGTATCCTTAATAATATTGCAGCCAGCTTTTCGCCAGATTGGCACCAGCAAATGCGCGACGCGCTGCATGTAGCGTCTGATTATCTGCAATTACCGATAGCTATTCTCAGCAATATTGAAAAAAATAATTATCAGGTTATTGTGCAGTACACCGTAGATAACAGCTTGCAAGACGGTGCTAATTTTGACCTGGGCGAAACTTACTGCAGCATCACAATGCAGTCAAAGCAGGTTATCGCTATTGACCAAATGCACGCTAGCGAATACGCCAGCCATCCTTGTTACAACAATTTTAAGTTAGAAAGCTATATTGGCGTGCAAGTGTTAGTTGAAGGCAGCCCTTATGGTACGGTTAACTTTTCATCTGCAGAAGCCAGGCAACGTCCGTTTAGCCAACTTGAAATCGAATTTATCAGCCTTTTAGCGCGCTGGATCGGCAGCGTGTTAGAGCGCCGCCGCTATTTGGATGCGCAAGTAGAAGTTGCGCAACGTCTGAAAAAAGTGTCAGCCCAATTACCTGGTATGGTATATCAGTTCAAACTAACCCCTGACGGTAAAGCAAGCTTTCCTTATAGCAGCGATGGCATAAAAGAGATATATCATCTCACGCCGGAGCAAGTATTAAATGACGCCTCAGCAGTATTTGACCTAACTCATCCTGATGATGTCTTACTCGTTAAAAGTACGATTTCTGAGTCAGCAAAACGGCTATCAAAGTGGATAATTGAATACCGGATAAAATACCCGGATGGTGAAGTTGCCTGGGTTGCAGGCAGGGCTGTTCCTGAAAAACAGCCAGACAGCAGTATTCTTTGGCATGGCTTTATAACGGATATTACTGAACGTAAACAAATTGAAAAGTTAAAAGATGAATTTGTCTCTTCAGTCAGTCATGAACTACGCACCCCCTTAACCTCTATTGCTGGGGCCATCGGACTGCTGCATGGTAAGGTTCTTGGTGTTTTACCTGAAAAGGCCGCAGAAATGGTCGGTATGGCCATGGCGAATGTGCAGAAATTACAAATTCTGATAAATGACTTACTGGACATGGATAAACTCGTCGCAGGCAAAATGCAGTTTGATATGCAAACCCAACCGTTATTGCCGATTCTGCAAAAGTCAGTGTTGGACAATAAGAACTATGCTGAGCAGTATAAAGTACACTTTAACTTACACGATAAAATAGATGATATTTGGGTAAATGTAGACAGTTTACGTTTGCAGCAAGTGATGACTAATTTACTGTCCAACGCGGCTAAATTTTCTCCACCAAATGCTGAAGTTGATATTGTCATTGAGCACGGCAGCGACAAGGTAACAGTAAAGGTGATAGATCATGGCATTGGTATCAATGACAATTTTAAACCGCTTATTTTCAGTCAGTTCTCTCAAGCGGACAGCTCAGACAGTAAAATTAAAGGCGGTACCGGACTTGGCCTCGCCATAAGCAAGCAACTGATAACCAGAATGAATGGTGATATTGGCTTTGAATCTTCATTAAATCATGGCGCAGAGTTTTATATTCGTCTGCCCGTGGCTATCGAAACAGCACAACTATCTGAGGCTTTTTATGACTGACCTACAACGTATTATGCATGTGGAAGATGATCCATCCATTCAACAGGTAGCTAAAATTGCGCTGGAAGCTGTGGGCGGTTTTACTGTGCATACCTGCAGTTGTGGCCAGCAGGCGCTGGATGACTATACCAGCGTTGCGCCACAGCTTATTTTGTTAGACGTAATGATGCCTGGCATGGACGGACCAACCACACTGCAACATTTACAGCAAAAGTATGATTTGGCCAAAGTTCCTGTCGTATTTATGACAGCAAAAGTACAGAGTAACGAAGTTGCGTCTTACAAAAAACTCGGCGGCGCTGACGTAGTAGTAAAACCATTCGACCCAATGACGCTATCTGACCAGATCCGCCAAATCTGGACAGATTTTCAGCGTTAGTGTCTTAGTACAACAGGCTGTACAATTTTCGCCGATACAATGAAGCAACCGCATCGCCCTTAGGTAAAGCTGCTAAGATGTCCAGATACAATTTTTTGCTACTGCCAAAGTTAAGATCGTGTTGCAGTATGCTAAACAGTACTGCCAGCGCATCTTCACTGCGCTGCACGGCTTGATATTGCACCGCCAGTTTCTCTTTAAGCTCGGCATTGTCAGGTTCAGCAGTTAACCTGGCTTCCAGCGCCTTAATTTCCGGTGTGTCAGCCGCCTCTTTTGCCAATGCTATTTTAGCCAATACTGACTTATACAATGCATCCTGATCGGCCAGTTTAATTTCTTCCAATAAGCTTTCAGCCTGGGGTAACTGGCCTAAATTTACCGCAGTATCTGCCAGCCAAAGCTTTATTTCTGTGCGCTGTGGCGCTAACGTCAAAGCATCTTTTAACAGCGGGTAAGCGCCGGCGTAATCTGCTGTAGCTAACAGGGCTTCTGCCTGTGCCAGCAAATCGTCTTCCGGCTTAGGTAAGTATGCGGCTAATTTTTCACGAATGGCCTGTTCAGTTTCTACGCCAGCAAAACCATCTACCGGCCGGCCTTGCTTAATCATCATGACCGTAGGTAGCGACTGCACACCAAATTGCATCGCCAGATCAGGTTCTTTGTCGCAGTCTACCCTGGCTAACAATAATTGTTGCGGATACTGCTGCACAATACGCTCAAGTATAGGGCTGAGCTGTTTACAGCCCTCACTACGTGCAGACCAGAACTGAAACAACACCAATTTATCCATTGAGGCATCTAATACCTCACGGGCATTACTCACTGAGACATCAACAATAGGTTGTGACATAAGAAAGAAAAATCCTGTATGAACCAAAGCAAACGAATTGCTAATACTATGTGGGCACTGTAACGTCTTTGCAAGCCTTGTCAAACCTGAACTAAGCGCCAAAAAAGCATCGACATCTGCTGCGCTATCACGTAAATTAACCTTGCGCACAAAAAAATGACTGCACAGCAGCAAATAACCATAGCGCCATAGTTTGAGTTTAACAGCTTACTCTGTTTAACCAGTTCACGTAGCAAACAATATAAAGCCACCCACGTGGTTTTAAGGTACATCAAGTGCGACTTTACCTGTAAAGCCGCAAGGTGTTTTCTTTGCCACAGCAAACTATGAGATGGAAAAATGACCAGCCAGACTAAGTCAACCGACTTAACCAAACCAACAGAAATGTTGTCCGGTGCCGCCATGGTAATTCGGGCCCTTGCCGACGAGGGTGTCGAGTACCTGTATGGCTATCCGGGCGGTGCCGTATTACACATCTACGATGCTCTGTTTCAACAAAATAAAGTAAAACATGTTTTGGTACGCCATGAGCAAGCAGCCACCCATATGGCGGACGCCTACGCCCGCGCAAGCGGCAAAGCTGGTGTCGTATTAGTCACGTCAGGCCCAGGCGCAACCAATGCAGTTACCGGCATCGCTACGGCCTACATGGACTCTATCCCTATGGTGGTGTTAACCGGCCAGGTAATGAGCCATTTAATTGGTGGTGATGCGTTTCAGGAAACTGACATGCTTGGCATCTCGCGGCCCATTTGTAAGCACAATATGTCCGTGCGCCGGCCGGAAGACATTCCGTACTTAATTAAAAAAGCATTTCATATCGCTCAAACCGGTCGTCCTGGCCCGGTGGTGCTGGACATCCCAAAAGATATGACTATGCCAAATCAGGCTTATGCTTATCATTATCCGAAAGACATAAGCTTGCGCTCTTATCAGCCAAAACAGCAGGGCCATGCCGGCCAGATTAAAAAAGCTGTAAGCGCATTATTGGCAGCGAAAAAGCCTATTTTATATGCCGGTGGCGGTGTGATTATGGGCGGTGCGTCTACTGAGTTAACCGAACTGGCACAGCTACTAAACCTGCCGGTGACCAATACGTTAATGGGATTAGGTGCTTACCCTGCCGGTGATAAGCAGTTTATTGGCATGTTGGGTATGCACGGTAGCTACGAAGCGAACCAAACCATGCACCATGCTGATGTTATCCTCGCGGTGGGTGCCCGCTTTGACGACCGCGTAACCAACAATACGAAGAAATTCTGCCCGGATGCCACCATTATCCATATCGATATCGACCCGGCCAGTATCAGTAAAACCGTGAATGCGCATATTCCGATTGTTGGTCTGGTGCAACCGGTGTTGCGCGACATGCTGGCGATACTTAAACAGAAAAAGAAAAAACTGGATAGCGCGGCATTAGCACAATGGTGGCAACAAATTGAGCAGTGGCGCACGGTACATGGCGGTCGCTATGACACAGCAGCACCTCTACTAAAACCACAATATGTTATTGAGCAAGTTAGCAAAATTACCAATGGCGACGCCTATGTTTGCAGCGATGTTGGCCAGCACCAAATGTTTGCCGCGCAATATTATCCATTTAACAAACCCAACCGCTGGATCAACTCAGGTGGTTTAGGCACCATGGGTTTTGGTTTGCCTGCCGCAATGGGCGTAAAACTGAATTACCCCGATGCCGACGTGGTTTGTGTGACCGGCGAAGGCTCTATTCAAATGAATATTCAGGAGCTGTCTACCTGTAAGCAATACGGCTTAGGTGTAAAGATCATCAATCTTAACAACGGTTATCTGGGCATGGTTAAACAATGGCAGGATATGAACTATGAATCCCGCTATGCCAGTTCCTACATGGACTCCCTGCCCGACTTTGTCAAACTGGCAGAAGCCTATGGCCATGTTGGCATTCGTGTTACCACACCGGAAGAGCTGCAACCTGCGCTGGAACGAGCCTTTGCGTTAAAAGACCAACTGGTGTTTTTAGATATTCATATCGACCCGAAAGAGCACGTTTACCCGATGCAGGTGCCTGGCGGCGCGATGAATGACATGTTCTTAAGCAAAACAGAGAGGACTTAACATGCGGCATATTATTTCTGTTCTGCTGGAAAACGAATCTGGCGCTTTAGCACGTTTAGTTGGCTTATTTGCTCAGCGCGGCTACAACATTGATTCACTTAATGTTGCCCCCACAGATGACCCCACATTGTCCCGGTTGACGTTAGTTACCCATGGCAATGATCAGGTCATCGAACAAATTAGCAAGCAACTGCATAAGCTGATTGAAGTGGTCAAAGTATCTGATATTAGCGAAGCGGCGCACATAGAGCGTGAGCTCATGCTGGTCAAGGTAAAAGCCAGCGCGAGCCAACGCGAAGAAGTAAAACGCTGTGCTGATATTTTCCGTGGCCAAATTATCGATGTAACCCCTGCCACCTACACCATTCAATTGGTAGGCACTAGCGATAAACTGGATGCGTTTATACAAGCACTGGGAGCAACGCCCATTCTTGAAGTCGTTCGCAGCGGCGCTTCGGGTATTGCCCGCGGTGAAAAAACCTTAACATTGTAACCGTAAATAGTGCGGGCTGGCTTGCGCTGCCAGCCTACGCTATGCTGTTCGGAAGCTCGACTTACGGACAAGCCAATGCACTCAGCATTAATCTACCTATTACTCTCTCCCCTCATGCTGTTTTTCAGCTTTACGTCTTTAGCACAACAGAAGCAAGAAGTGCTGCTGCTAACCTACCATTTGAAAGCACCTTACATCGTCGACCTTGGTGAGCAAAAAGGTCTCTATTTCGACCTGGCGAATTATATGAACCAGCATAGTGAAAATTATTATTTTAAAACCGAGTTTATGCCCCGCAAAAGAATAAACGCCATACTTCAACGTCCTTTCCCCCATGTTGTGATAGGTGTTCAGCCAGTTTGGTTTAAACAATTTGCAGACAAAGTCAGTTTTACGTCAGCGATTTTGCAAGAAGACGATGTGTTTATTTCCTTAAAAACCAACCCGGTGACAAATGATGATTTAGAAAACCTAAAGGGGAAAACATTCATTGGTGTGCAAGGTTATCGTTACGTCATGTTAGAAGCAGCGGAGCAACAAGGCGTATTAACCCGGGTAGATACATTGCAAGAAGATAATGTGCTAGACATGTTAAGACTTGGCCGCGGCGATTTCACCATCACCAGTTTATCTACCTTGCGCTATAAATTTAGTCATGGCGAAGACGAGAACACCTACTTTATTGCCAAACTCCCGCATGAGCACGTTAAACGACGTTTAATGTATAGTACCAGTGATAAAAAACTCGGCAAGGAGCTCAGCCTTATCGTAGCAATAATGCAAAAAGATGCTGCGTGGTTTGAGGTCATGAACCAATACAATTTGGATAAATCGTTTATACCCGCCAATTAATACTCTGTAACGTGATCATTACTGTCCACTTCACAATCTTCGAATTGCATATTCACTGTTGGCTTAAACGCAGTCGCATGTTAACTTTAATTAACATTTGGCATTGGACAAGAAAAAATAATGATAACAAATAGTATTTTTAGCATTTATCTTTCGCTGCTCACTACAACCTCCCCGGCAGCTGTGCTGGTGCCAATACTTGATGTTTATCCACGTTGTGATTATAGCGTTAAACAACATATTACAACCGTCAGTAGAGCGGGCAGCAGCGAGCAAGATGCGAACAGCAAAAGCGCTGACGTGCTGCAAGACGCTTTGTTACAGCTTCAACAACAAGCGTCAGGTAAGGGTGATGCCATCATCTTGACTAAAGTTATTGGGCAGTTATCCAAAGACAGAATATTTTTCAGCAACGAAAAAGCAGAAACAGAGATTATTTACCGCCTTGGAGCAGACGTTATTTCGCTATGCACCGAAGACAACTCTAAGCCATTTATAGCCACGCCATTCGATACCAAAGGCATGCGGCAGGTTGATAGAAACGCAGAAAATGACACCACAATAAAGATGGTTATCAATACCACTATTTCCGCCACGTCAAAGCAACAAGCTGAGATCGACGATGCCTCTATCAGTTTAAATACCGGCTTTCATGGTGCAACCCTTGGTAGCAGCCGCCAACAACTCGAAGACATTTTTGGACCAGCCGAGAGCTTTTTCCAGTATGAAGACGATTATTTTATGCTGGCCTATGGCAATCAACTCTGGTTAACTTTTGCAAATAATCAGTTGGTACAGGCCAAGCATACGTCGGAAAACTTTACCTATGACCTCACCAGTCAACTGCTAGCTGACCGCCATCCGAAATTAGCGGACTGGCAACTAGATAATCTTTTTAGCAAGCGCAGCCTATTACCTGAACTTAAGGCGCATTACACCACAGCGTTAAGCCAGCTAACGGCCACAGAATATTTATTACAGCAACAGCAAGCTGTTATTCGACTAATATTTAGCGAGTATCTGGATATTGAATCTTCCCAGCAACAGATAAAATTGACCGACATCAGCCTTGAGCATGCTGAATTACCACCATTACCTGCATTACAATTACCGACACTAAAAGACATTAGCACTGAAGCTACACAACCGGCCATGGCACCGTTGCAAAAAGCCAACTGGGAACAAATGCTGAATAATTTACCGGCAACAAACTACAGCACCACTAAAGAGCAAAAACGATTACAGCTGTATCGGCCTGAACTCGCTGCGGTATATGCTGAAACAGGGCTTAGCGAAGTACAGTTTTCGCTTCTTACACAAAATTCCGGCTTAACTCAACTACAGCAATTGCTGACACTGTTTTCATTACCTACAACCAGGCAGCAGTTTATTACCCAACATCCTGATGCTTTTGAAACTAACGGTAGACTTGTTGTTTATCATGACATGCTTGAAATAAACGCGACTTTTACTGATAACGACAAAATCGACAGCTTTATAGTGAAATGGTTTTAAGCGCTATGCTGACAAAAACAGCGTATAAACCAAAAAAAACAGCGCAAAACCCGATAAGTACGCTAAGCCAACCCAGCTGAGCAGTTTAAGCCGCCAGTTTAGCACTATGGCGCCATCGCCACGCATCAGGCTGTAATTAAGCCAGGCAAACACTGGCGTGGTTAAAAATGCCAGCGTCATCGCAAAGGTTAGCATGGGTGCCAGCGCAGCTTTAAAAAACAAAATAAGCGCCATACCACAGCCTGCTTGCGCTAATAGCCAAAAATTTAATGCTGCTTTGTGTTTAATCAAGCCTAACTGCTCAAATGAAGCGTGTAACGTTCTGGCATAGCCGTCCAGCACCGTGATGGTGGTGCCAAACATACATAAAAAAGCGATTAAGGCGACTAACGGTTCAGACCAAGCGCCAATAGTACTGGCGTACATTTGCATGAGTTGCTGGGCAAACGCACTGCCAGCCAACGCTATGGGTTGTTCACTACCGTATTGCACTAAAGCACCCAAAGACAAAAACACCAACGCTAAGGCGGCGGTAAGCCAATAACCGAGATTAAAATCGAACAAGCCCTGAGCACGGGTTATGTGAGTATGTCGCTGTTTGGCTTTTAGCCACAAGGAACTAATAGCCGATATTTCTATCGGCGCGGGCATCCAGCCCATTAATGCGACCAAAAAGCCCAATCCGGCCAGCGTCCAGGGCGAAGGGCCAACATAGTCAGCCGGAGCCTGCACGCCGTTTTGCCAGGCAATAACAACAGCGATAACCGTGGTGATTGTCAGCAAAACCATAATCAGTTTAGCGACATTGTCCAATGCCTTGTAGTGCCCCAGTAGCAGAATAAGCAAGCAAGCAGCCAGTATTGACCAACACAACAACATCAGTGAAATATTGCCCGGTAAGGCATACTGCAACAAACTCGCCGTAAGCAGTAACACGCCTGCGGTATTCACTACCGCTGCAATGATATTCAGCACTAAAAAGCTGTAAAAATAGCCTCGCCCCTTACGCTGATACCCCATTAGCAGGCTTTCTTTGCGCGTGAGGGTATATTCAACACCAAAGCGGAAAAATGGATACTTCAGAATATTGACCAACAAAATTAGCCACGCCAGCTGCCAGCCAAACAGCGCGCCAGCCTGAGTTGACGCCACCAAATGCGAGCCACCAATAGCCGCTGTAGCCATCAGCACACCTGGGCCTAAAGCGTGTAAGCGGCCCCGCCAGCCGCGAGTATGTTGTTGCATCGTTATTGTTCTGTATGATTATTTCTGTTTCCCAGCTTAGCCAAAGCCATCACTAATTACTATTAGTCGTGGCTTTTTTCTTCTACTGATTGGCAAGCACGGGGAATTCTTCCATACTGGCGATATTGCACCACATTACCGAGGTAAACATGAGCGAAGAGCTGCTCGATCAGGCAATGTTATTTGAAGTTGTAGAAAACCAACTGGCCGATAGCTACCCTAAGCAAGTTACTGAAACCCTGCTACGACTTCGCATGACTGGCCATAGCCGCGACGAGGCAATTGAATTGATTGCCTGTGCCTTAGCGCCGGAAATGATTGACGTGATTGAACACCAGCAGAGTTTTAATTTAGAGCGCTATGCCGCTCATCTGGCACAACTGCCAGAAACGCCCTGGCTGGGTGATGAGGCATGACCACGCCTGAAGTGCAGCATCAAACGGCACAGCAGCGTTTTGTGCTGCAACTGGATAGTGCCGAAGCCCTACTGGACTATACACTACACGGTAACAACATTGATTTTCATCATACCTTTGTGCCACCGGCCTTTCGCGGTAAAGGCCTGGCAGAACAGCTGGTACGCCATGGTTTAAATTGGGCCAAGACACAGCAGTACCAGATACACGCCAGCTGCTGGTACGTACAAAAGTTTCTGCGCTAAGCCGGATAATTATATGGTCATATCCTGCGGCCACGGATCAGACGAACGGCGACCACTACCAGAGCAAGCACCAGCAGTAGATGAATAAAGCCACCCATGGTGTACGACGACACCAGACCCAGCGCCCACAAAATAATCAGCAGTACAATGATGGTTTCTAACATAAAGTTCTACCTGTTAACGGCATATGAAGCTTAACTATGCAGTGCGGCGTTAACGTTGTATGTGCGCTGCACAACACAACAGCAGCAAAACCGTTTCACAACACAAATAATGTTGAACGTGCGATGGCGCACAGAGCTACTGCGATTATGCCGATATGCTTACTGTTTTTTACCAATGAGCATCCGCTAATGACAACCCGAAATATATATGCGTTATTCTTTCTCAGTTTGTTCAGCCTGACACTGCTAGGCTGTGGTGCCACCAGTACCCGCGAAGGCACTGGCGAATATATCGACGACACGGTAATCACTACCAAAGTTAAAGCGGCTATTTTAAATACCGCCTCGCTCAAAGTAAGTGAAATTAATGTCGAAACCTTTAAAGGCGTGGTGCAGTTAAGTGGCTTCGTTAATTCAGCAGAAGACATTAATACCGCGGTGCGCGTCGCTGGTGATGTTGCAGGGGTAACGGCAGTAAAAAATGCCATGCGGGTTAAATAATATCTGTTTCTGTTTTATGTGCGCTAACGCACAGAGTTAACAGTTTGTTCAACTATACTTTTACGCATGAGCCACACTAACAAGGAAAGGTTATGCTACAAACAGCATTAAAGCATCACGCTGCTGTAAAACACAAGCCAACGGACAATCAATTGCTTAACGCTCTATCTGTTGAAGTTCAACAACGCTTATTGCCGCATTTGGAATTAGTTCCTATGCCGCTGGGCAAGGTATTGTATGAATCGGGTGATGTATTGCGCTATGTTTATTTTCCTACCGACTGCATCGTATCCTTGCTGTATGTGATGGAAAACGGTTCCTCGGCAGAAATTTCAGTGGTCGGCTATGACGGCTTAATTGGCGTAGCCTTGTTTATGGGCGGCGAAAGTACTACCAGCCGCGCACTGGTGCAAAGCGCAGGTTTTGCTTATCGCCTGCTGGGTCAGCGCATGAAAGACGAATTTAATCGCCACGGCGAGTTACTGCACTTAATGTTGCGTTACGCCCAGGCGTTAATTACACAAATGGCACAAACCGCAGTATGCAACCGCCATCACAGCATTGAGCAACAATTGTGTCGATGGTTATTGCTGTCATTAGACCGGTTAAAAGGCAACCATCTGGTGATGACACAAGAGCTTATCGCGAACATGCTTGGCGTGCGCCGCGAAGGCGTAACCGAAGCGGCAGGTCGTCTGCATAAGCAAGGCGTAATTGACTACAGCCGTGGCCATATTACCGTAACCAACCGGGGAAAACTGGAAGCGCTTAGCTGCGAATGCTATGCCGTTGTAAAAGCTGAAACAGACCGCTTACTGCCAAATGACCATAACAAAGCCACTCTTTCCAATACGGCAGTAACCAATTAGCACTGGCAGGTTTTCTTTAAGTATTTTGCCCTCGCGTTAACTATGTACGACAACGCACCGACAGCGCATTAAGCCAGCGCTAAGCTACTTTGCCTCTCTCAACGCAATTCGCTACAGGTTATTATGCCTTTATTTATTCGAACCGTCAGCCTAACGGTGTGGAGGTCTGTCTGCACAGTTTTTGCTTATCCGTTCTTCGTGCTGCGCACATACAACATGCTGTGGTTTTCTGCCGAACTGTGGCAGCAAACCACGCCGATACGCGCCGAGCTATTTAGCGTTGAACGCCTGGAGCAGCACGCCCACAGTTTGGCTGCAGCACAGCCCGTTGACAGCAACAAGGGTGTTTTACCACAGCTACGCCAATACTGCCGCCCGGCATTACAACAACGGCTTACCGCGAACGCCAATATTCTGCTAGCCGCATATCATGTTAGTGCGGCTGAACTGCAGAAAGGTCATAGCATTGTGCCAGCGGCAGAATGGCTACTCGACAACTACCATATTGTTGAGCAACAAATCCGTGAAATTCGTGACGATCTACCGCCGGGGTATTACCGGCAACTGCCCAAACTGGCCAACGGCCCTTTTCGCGGCTACCCACGGGTATTAGGTATTGCCTGGGCATTTATTGCTCATACCGACAGCCATTTTGACCCGGCTGTTTTGACACGCTTTTTAACGGCTTATCAGCAAGTACAAGCACTAAGCATTGGTGAACTTTGGGCCATAGCCATTACGCTGCGCATTGTATTAATTGAAAACCTACGCCGATTAACCGATCAAATTAGCCTTGGTTTGCAACAACGCGCTGCGGCCGACGCCCTCGCTGATGCCTTAATTGCCGGTGTACAGTGGCAAGACGAAGTTCGAAAATACGACATCCCGCTTAATGATAACTTTGCCGCCCAACTGGCCAAGCGGCTGCGAGATCAAGATCCCAGTGTCACCCCGGCTTTGCATTGGCTTAGCCAACAACTCAGCCAGCGTGAAGACAGTATCGATGATGTGGTATTTCGCGCCCAGCAACGACTCGGGGCGTCCAATGTCAGCGTGCGAAATGTTATTACCAGCATGCGCCGTATCTCCGCTATCGACTGGGCTGACTTGTTTGAAAGCGTAAGTCTGGTGGATCAACAACTGGTTGCGGGCAGTCGCTTTGCAGAAATGGACTTTGCCAGCCGTAATCTGTATCGCAACGCCATCGAACAACTGGCTCGTAGTGCAAAATGCACAGAACAACAGGTTACCGCCACCGTGTTACACAATGCCAGCATTGCCGCCGCGCACTGCGAAGACCCGGTACAGCAAGCACGGCAAGCAGACTGCGGCTACTATTTACTTGGCAACGGCAAAGCCGCATTAGCACGCCAGTTAAACATTAAACGCAACATTAAATTTTGGTTACGCTTCGCCATTGCCAAAGGCGGTGTGGCAGCATATTTGTCCGTGTTTTCGCTGCTTAGCATCCTATTGTTACTGTTCGTTGGTGAGTTACTTGGCACAACGGGCCTGCAATGGTTTTGGCTCGTGCTGGTTGCGGCCATTCCACTTAGTGAATTGGCCAGCGCCTTACTACAAAATATCACTAGCCGTTACAGCAGTGCTAAACTGCTACCGGCACTGGCGCTGTCAGAGGGCATACCGTCAGCACTGCGTACGCTGCTTGTAGTACCCACGTTAATTACCAGCAGCGCAGATCTACGCCAACAACTGCAGCGGTTAGAAGAACATTATCTGGCAGCTGGCGTTGGCGATATTAGCTTTGCCCTGCTGACAGATTTTACTGACGCGCCAACGCAACACCTGTCAACCGACCATGCCCTGGTGCAACAAGCAATAACGGGTATGGTCACGTTAAACCAGCGTTATGGTATAGGCCTTGCCGGGCCACGGTTTCTATTACTGCACCGCACACGTGAATATAACCCCAGTGAAAACACCTGGATGGGCCACGAGCGTAAACGCGGCAAGTTGGTCGCCTTAAACCTACTATTGCGAGGTACTGGCGAAAACCTGTTTTGTGGCAGCAGCGCAGAATATCCACAGCTGTCTAACCTGGTGCCAGCAGATGTGCGTTACGTCATTACACTGGATGCCGATACCCGCTTGCCGCGTAATGCGGCCATTAAACTGGTGGGGAAAATGGCACACCCGCTGAATCAGCCACAGTTTTGTCCCCTGCAGCAACGGGTAATTGCTGGCTACGGTGTGTTACAGCCCAGGGTAACTCCAGCGCTGGCATTAACCGGCCAGAGCTCGCGTTATTTGCGCTTAAGTTCTGGCCCAGCGGGCATTGACCCCTACGCCAGCGCGGTATCAGATTTATATCAGGATTTATTTACTGAAGGCTCTTTTACCGGCAAAGGCATTTATGACGTCGATGCCTTTAGTGCCGCCCTGCACCGCCGCGTACCTGACAACAGCATGTTAAGCCATGACCTGTTTGAAGGCATATTTGCCCGGGCCGGTTTGGTGTCAGATGTCGAAGTAGTGGAAGACTTCCCCACCCGCTATGATGTCGCGGTAAAACGGCAACATCGCTGGACCCGTGGCGATTGGCAATTACTGCCCTGGTTGGGCCGGGCTATATTTGCTTCAACGTCGAGCATAAAAGCCCATATCCCGCTTCTGGGGCGTTGGAAAATGCTCGACAATCTGCGCCGCTCATTATTGAGCCCCGCCGGCTTTGTTGCGCTGCTGCTGGCACTTTTACTGCCAATGCCTGTCTCGATTAACGCCACGTTAGTGGTGTTGGCTATACTGCTACTCCCTACCATACTCACCCGCCGCTTTACGCTACTACCCCGCCATAGCATCCTGCAAAATGGCGGCGCTATTCAGCTTCGCAGCCTGTATGGCAATCTACTAACCGACTTAGCTCAAACGCTGACGCAAAGCATGCTAAATATTGTGTTACTTGCCGATCAAGCCTGGCGAATGAGCCATGCCGTTGGCATTACGCTGTGGCGGTTGCAATTTAGCCGTCAACATCTGCTGCAATGGGTTACCGCCGCGCAAAATGGCGCTCAGCAACGGCTTACGCTGGCTGGCTACTATCGCCAAATGACACCGGGGGTGTTATTGGCCTGGTTAAGTGGCGGTATGGTGGTGTGGTGGGCGCCACATAATGTTGTGTTGTTGATGCCATTTCTAACGCTGTGGAGCCTTGCTCCCGCGCTGATGTATTGGCTTAGCCTGCCAACAAACCAGCAGAAAACGCTACCGCTGTCAGTCGATGAGGCGAATAACCTGCGTTTAGTAGCACGTCGTACCTGGCGATTTTTCGAACGCTTCGTCACTGCTGAAGATAATTGGTTACCACCAGATAACTTTCAGCAACTCCCCGAGCCCGTTATTGCTCACCGTACTTCACCAACAAATATTGGCATGTACTTGTTGTCGATAATTACCGCGCGTGATTTTGGCTGGCTTGGCACCACCGCCAGCGCAGAAAAACTGGAACACACCTTTGCTACCTTGCAGCAGCTAAGTTTGTTTAAGGGACACTTTTTTAACTGGTATGACACCCAGAGCCTGCAACCGTTAGCCCCGGCCTATATTTCTTCGGTCGACAGCGGCAATTTAGCCGGGCATTTGTTGGCGCTGGCGAATAGTTTGGAAGACTGGCAGCAAGATTTATCAGCACCGCTGGCGCTGCAAGGACTATCGGATACCCTGGCATTAGCCCAACTTAGTCTGCAAGATGGTGATCACGAAGTAGCGTATTACTCCCCGTTACACCGTACATTGCAGCAGCTAGCACACTTACTCTCTACGCCCGTTAACCTTGCCGCGCGACATAATACCTTATTGGCGCTAGCCAGCAGCGCGCTAACGCTATACTCCGAGCAAACCACAGATGTTCACGCAGAGGAGGCCAGCAGCAATACTAACCCTAACCTGCAGTTTTATTTACAAGCTTTCGTGCAGACACTTAATCAGCATCATCAGGATTATCAGGCTTATGAAGGTGAGCAGCGCCGCTTAAGACAGCGCTTAGCGGCGTTGGCAACACAAAGCCGTGACATGGCAATGCAAATGAATTTTGCCTTTTTAGTGAATACCGAGCGTAATTTGCTCTCGATTGGTTATGCGGTCCCCGATAATCAACTCGACAGTAGCTGCTATGATTTACTTGCCTCCGAGGCACGCCTCGCTAGCTTATTTGCCATTGCAAAGGGCGATATCGACAGTAAACATTGGTTCCGGCTCGGTCGAAGCGCTACGCCACTGGGTGCAGGCGCAGCGCTGTTATCCTGGTCTGGTTCTATGTTTGAATACCTTATGCCCTCACTGGTAATGCGTGCTGCTGTGGGCAGTTTGCTGGAGCAAAGCAACAGGCTTATTGTGGCGCGGCAAATTAGCTATGCCAGGCAACACCATATCCCCTGGGGTATATCTGAATCTGCCTACAATGCCCGTGATTTGCACCTAACTTATCAGTATTCTAATTTTGGCGTGCCAGGCTTGGGGTTAAAGCGCGGGCTGGCGCAAAATCTGGTGATTGCCCCTTACGCCACTGCATTAGCCAGTATGGTGGATGCACCCGCTGCATGCGACAACTTTGCCAGGCTGGAAAAAATGGGCGCCCTTGCTGACTATGGTTTCTTTGAAGCTATTGATTATACCCCCACACGCTTACCTGATCTTGAAAAGCCGGTATTGGTGCAAAGTTTTATGGCACATCATCAAGGCATGACCTTAATTGCCATATTGAACACACTACAGCAGGGTGTGATGCGAAGCCGGTTCCATCGCGAACCCATGATCAGCGCCTGCGATCTGTTGCTGCAAGAGCGCGTACCACGCGACGTGTTGAACATTCACCCCAAAGCCGAGGCGGTAACCATTGCTGCAGGCATCAGCAGTGAGTCGCTCACCGAGCGCCGGTTAGACCCAACAGCCCCAGGCTCACCTCACACCCATCTGCTGAGCAATGGCAATTATAGCGTAATGCTAAGTGCGGCAGGCAGTGGCTACAGCCATTGGCGTGGCATTGCCATAACGCGCTGGCACGCCGACAGCAGCCTGGACAACTGCGGCAGCTACATTTTGTTGCGCCAGCGTAGTAACGCGCTGGCGTGGGCCGCCAGCCTACAGCCTTTTCCGACAAACAACGCCCCCGCCCAGCATAAACATGTGGCCACCTTTAGCGAAGACAGTGCTGAATTTAGCGTGCAACAGCCCAATATTAGCGCCAAGCTCACCGTTGTGGTGTCGTCCGAGCACAATGGTGAAGTACGCTGCATTAGCTTGTGTAATCACAGCCAACAAGAACAGCAGCTGGAACTTACCTCCTACGCCGAACTGGTGCTTAGCAGCGCCGCCAGCGACAACGCGCATCCGGCATTTTCTAAGTTATTTGTCCAAACGGAGTTTGTCAGCGAATATGGCGCTATTATTGCGACGCGTCGGCCAAGAACCGCCCAGGAACAGCCAATCTGGCTGGGGCATTTTGTCGTGCTTGAAGGCTCCAGCAGCGCCCCATTGCAATACGAAACAGACCGGGCAAAGTTTTATGGCAAGGGCACCAGCCTGCAACACGCAGATGCCATGCAACACAACCAACCATTAAGCAACAGTAGCGGTACGGTACTTGACCCCATTCTCAGTTTGCGCCCTTCGGTAACGCTGGCGCCTGGCAAACAACTGAAAGTCGCTTTTTGGACCTTGGTTGCCCGCTCTCGTGACGAACTGCTGCAACTGATCAGCCAACATAACGAATACAGTGCTTTTGAACGCGCCGCAACCCTGGCCTGGACACTGGCCCAGGTGCAATTGCGTCATCTGGGTATCACCGTGGCTGAAGCCGCGCTGTTCCAGCGCCTAACTGCGCCATTGCTTTACCACGACAGTCATTTTCGGGCACCGCCTGCGGCTATAAGCCGTGGTGCAGGCCCACAGTCAGGCATCTGGCAACATGGCATATCGGGTGATTTGCCCATCGTATTACTGCACATTGACGATGCAGAAGACTTGGATACCGTGCGCCAGTTGTTGCGTGCACACGAGTATTGGCGTTTGAAACGGCTACCCATTGATCTGGTGATAATTAATGAGCGCGCTAATTCTTATATTCAAGATTTACAATCGGCGATAGAGGCGTTAGTACGCAGCAGCCAAAGTCGGCCAACAGCGATGCCGCTGGAAAATGTACCGCAGCTTGCCAATGGCAATGTCTATACATTACGCGGCGACTTAATGAACGTGAGCAGCAGGGCCTTACTGGCGTCCATCGCCCGGGTAGTATTGTATGCACGGCGTGGCACTTTACAGCGCCAACTGCAGCGCTTCGCTGCCGCACCAACCCTGCAGCCTGCCGCGCCGGTTAAAACACTACCAACGCCCGCCAATCCGCAGGGCAACATATATAGCCGTGCGACCGCTGACTACCTGAGTACAGATTTAGAGTTTTTTAATGGTTTAGGCGGCTTTGCCAGTAATGGCCGCGAATACGTTATCTTGCTGCATAATTACCAACGCACGCCTATGCCTTGGCTAAATGTGATTGCCAATGCCCAGTTTGGTTTTCAGGTGTCGGCTAGTGGCAGTGGTTATTGCTGGGCCGAAAGTAGCCGCGAAAACCAGTTAACGCCCTGGTCAAATGATCCGGTTATCGACCCCAGTGGTGAAGCCCTTTATGTGCAAGATGAAATAAGTGGCGAGCTGTTTACGGCTTCCAGCTCGCCGATTAACGACGGTGGCCACCGTCGTGCCTGCCATGGCTTTGGCTACAGCCGTTTTCAACATCAGGCCAGTGGGATCAGGCTTAGCTTGCTGCAATACGTCCCGCTGGACCATCCAATAAAGATTTCCCGTCTAACGTTACACAACACCGGCACAACACAGCGAAAACTGCAGGTTACCGCCTACGCAGAATGGGTGCTGGGCCGCGATCGCGCCGCCAGTGCGCCGTACTTAATTAGTGAGTTTGATCATGACAACAAGGTGTTGCTGGCACAAAACCCCTGGCAGACCGCGTTTGCCGGCAGAGTCGCCTTCGCCGCGCTGGGCAGTAGCACGCCACTGTCTGGCTGGACTGCCGATCGCGCCGAGTTTATTGGTCGTAACCAAAGCAATAGTCGGCCACAAGCACTGATTCAGCAACTCGCACTTAGCGGTAGCAGTGGTGCCGCGCTGGACCCCTGCGCGGTATTGCAGCACAGCGTTAACCTGGCACCCGGCGAACAAATAGAACTGGTGTTTTTTCTTGGCCAAACGGCCGACAAAGCCAGCGCTCTGGCGCTGGTACAGCATTATAGACAAGCAGATTTAACCGCCGTATTGACACAAGTGCACCAACACTGGCAACAATTACTGCAGGCAGTACAGGTTAAAACGCCCGATCGCGCCATGGATATTATGCTTAACGGCTGGTTATTGTATCAAACCATTGCCTGTCGCATTTATGCCCGCGCCGCATTCTATCAAGCCAGTGGCGCCTATGGCTTTCGCGACCAACTGCAAGATACGATGGCCCTAAGCTTTTGCACACCAGAACTTACCCGGGCGCACTTATTGCGCGCGGCACAACGTCAATTCGCTGAGGGTGACGTACAGCACTGGTGGCTACCGCATAGCGGCCAGGGCGTACGCAGCCGTATTTCTGATGACAGAGTCTGGTTAGCTTTTGCCTGTGCCCGCTATATTGCTACCTCAGGTGATATCGACGTGTTAGATAACAAGATCCCGTTTTTGCAAGGCCCACCGCTGGGGCCACACCAGCATGATGCCTTTTTTCAACCCATGCCAACCGACGCCACCGCGCCACTGTTTGAGCATTGTGCCCGCGGCCTTGATCAAGCCATTGTCCTTAGCAGCAATCGCGGTTTACCGCTTATCGGCAGTGGTGACTGGAACGACGGTATGGACCAGGTGGGCAACGAGGGTAAAGGCGAAAGCATTTGGCTGGGCTGGCTGCTGCACTTCACATTACGCCAGTTTATGCCGCTAGCCACGGCGCGCAACGACCCGCGCGCGGTTGTATGGCAAGACCACAGCACCAAATTGCTCAATGCGCTGGAACAGTATGGTTGGGATGATAACTGGTATAAACGTGCTACTTTTGACGACGGGAGCTGGCTGGGCAGCCAGCATAGCGAAGAGTGTAAGATAGATTCGATTGCACAATCCTGGGCCGTGCTATCAGAGGCAGCAGAACCCGCACGCGCACAACAAGCTATGGCGGCTGTAGAACAACAGCTGGTAAAACAGCAGCAACAGTTATTATTGCTGTTTACCCCGCCATTTGACCAAACTTCACGCAACCCTGGCTACATTAAAGGTTACCCACCAGGATTAAGAGAAAACGGCGGCCAGTACAGCCATGCGGCTATGTGGGTTGTCATGGCGTTTGCCAAACTGGGGCAAGCTGCTACCGCCCATCAACTGTTTAGCATGTTAAATCCGCTAAATCATGCGCTTACACCAGCAGACGTTAACCGCTATCAAGTTGAACCCTATGTTGTCGCGGCGGATATCTATTCAGTGGCACCGCATATTGGCCGTGGTGGCTGGAGCTGGTACACCGGTGCTGCAGGCTGGATGTATCGTACCGGCATTGAAAGCCTGCTTGGCTTAACCCGTCATGGCAACCATATTCGCCTGGCACCTTGTTTACCCGCAGATTGGCCTGGTTTTAGCGCTACCGTTAATATTGGCAGCAGCCGTTATACAATACATATTAGCCAGCAGAGTACGCTTACTTCTACACAAGCGGTATTAACACTGGATGACAATGTGGTTAAAGCCGGTTCAGCAATATTTGTTAGCACAACCTGCATTATATTGGCGCTGGATAACAACAGCCACACGCTAAGCTGGCGCATGCAAGTTAGCAATTAATGCGTGCCGTAGCGCACAGAACGCCAGTATGGCGGGGCGTATAATCAGCTTTCAAGGCGGCACAGCACCTGTCTTGTGCCAATTTGGCAACGCCCGTGCTAAAGGCCTCCGCCATGTCGGCATTACCCTATGCGCCGATCACTAATCATTTGGTTAATTTGCTCTCAGAGCAAGAACGAATATTGCTATTGCAACATTGTGAAGTTGTCGAGTTGGAATTTGGTAGTGTGTTGTGCGAAAGCCAGCAGCACTACCGCTACTTATATTTCCCGCTTAGTGGCTTTATTTCACTGGTAACGAAAGTGACCGGGCATAAACCCTTAGAGATGGGGTTAATTGGTAATGAAGGTATGCTGGGCGTTACGCTGGCACTGGGGATTACTACAGCGCCTATGCAGGCGGTAGTGCAAGGCGCTGGCACTGCCTGGCGTATTAACCTTGCCACCTTGCAGCAATTGCTGTTGCAGTGTCCACAATTACAGCATTTATTACAGCAGTACTTATTTGTACTGTTGTCGCAATTATCACAAAATGCTGCCTGTGCGCATTTTCATGAGCTGGATTCACGCCTGGCACGCTGGTTATTAATGAGCTATGACCGGGCACATAGCCACAGTTTTCACCTAACACACCAGTTTTTGGCCGATATGCTTGGCGTGCGACGCAGTGGTGTAACCGTTGCCGCCGGCATTATGCAGCAGCAACAACTGATTAGTTACAGTAGAGGGATGATAAGTATTTTAAACCGTGATGCGCTGCAGCATGCGGCATGCGAATGTTATCAGGCAGGGCAAGATGACTACCGGCGACTACTCGGCGAACCCACCGCAGATAACATGCAACGGCGGTCAGCTAAGCAAGGAACGCCATAGCTCGCGAATGCTGTGCTGAAATACGCTTTGCCACAACACTGAAGTATACGGGGTATGCCCAGTGCTATGCTGAGCAATATCTGCCTCACTGCCATCATGTTTACGCAGCCATAACCCGATAAAGGCCCCGCTTACCGTTGCCAGTACCAGCACCGTTGGTGACGTTAGCCTGGCGCGCAGTGCCGCATTTACCAAAGCGGTTTGTGCCATCAACTGCTCACGCTGCTGGGGTAATTGCTGTTGTAACTGGTCGATACGAAGATTGAGATTGGACATACTATTCACCTGCTGCTGCAACAGCAGACTTCAGGCTTTGCATCGTTGCCGGAAAGCGCAATAAGCGGCTGTAATAACGACAGCGCCGCAGCACCGCCCATAACCCTAGCAACAAGGCTACCATCACCACTCGCAGTGCCTGAGATGCTGAAAAACCACAATACAGTGCGAATAAATGAACTTGTACCAATACCGCAAACCACAGGCTCAGCGCCAGCAAGCCTGCCAGTAGGCCAAACACCAATAGCGCCACCATACTAATGGCTACCCGTTCGCCCTCAAGGGTAAACAGTTGCAATTGATTGTATGCCAACACTCTGGCCTGCTTCCACCATTCAACGGCGGCAGCACTGATATCAGTTGATGCAGAAACACCCGCCGAAGCGGGTGCCTTTGTTGTATCAGCCGGCATTACTGCTACCCGAGCGACGGCTAAGCCATAAACTGAACAAGGCGCCGCCTGCCAGTGCAATGCCCAACGACATCAACGGGTGGCTACGCACCTGTGCACGCGTCCCCTCAGTGAGTTGGTGCTGCAACTGGTGCAGTTGCGTACTTTTTGTCGCCAACGCATCGGCGGCATGGGTTGCACCATTTGCCATTTTATCCACCGTATTGTGTGCCCTGGTGGTCATCTGTTTGATGGCCGGTGACGCCGCATCAGCAGCGCTGTCAATCGCCCGGTGCATACTGCCTGATGCGGAATCGACACCACGACTAAAGGTGTTGTGGGTGTTGTTGGTACTGTTTGTATCTAGTGGCTTATCCATAAAAACTCCGCTCTGGTGCAACAACGGCAACATTGTCGCTGTCAAGACACCAGTATGCGCTGATGTAAACGCCGGCTCAGTGCGCCAGCGCGCTTAGCGGACACATTTTGTTTACTCATCAAGGTTGGCAATAACCACTTCTACCCTGCGGTTTTGCTGACGGCCATCCGCTAAAAGATTACTGACCAGCGGGCTGGTTTCGCCTTTACCAGCAACGCTCAACCGGCTACTTGCAATGCCTTGTGCCATCAAAAAGGTTTTAACGCTATCAGCACGGCGCTGTGATAACAGTATATTCGCCGCCTCAGAGCCGACATTGTCGGTATGACCTTCTATTTGCGCGGTACGCAACGGATAAGCATTTAAAAACAATGCTAATTTATCAAGATGAATGCTACTGCTGTTTTTCAAACTAGCCTGGCCGGTGTCAAACAACACATCCCCTAAGGTCACAACTAATCCGCGATCTGTAGGTCGTGCATTCAGTTCGGCTATTTTTTCCCTTAACGCGGTTGCCGTTTCGGCCGCAGCATCGGCTTGGCGCTGAGCGGACACCGCGGCAAAGACAGCGGCATTTTCTCTACCTGCTGCCGCACTTTCGGCCTCACGCGCTTTAGTGGCTTCAGCTCTGGCATTACTGGCCTGCGTGCGGGAAAACTCGGCGTCACTGCGTGCATCATTAGCATCAGCTCGCGCATTGGCGGCCTCACGCGTCCGTGCATCTAGCCTTACCGCATCACGTTGCTGGCTTAATCCACTTCGCTCTAACTCCAACTGCCGGGTTTGCGCCTCTGTGCTGGCCATCGTCACTTTTCGCTCTGCCATAATGACTCTATGGTTGGCCAGCAGGGTATTTTTTTCTGGCTTTTCTGCTGCAATAACAGCAAGTTCCGCGTCTTTTATCGCCAATGGTGCCAACACCGCCAGTTGCCTATTGCTTTGCAACGTAGTCAGTTGTTGGCGAACATTTGCTGCCCCCTCGGGCCTGCTGGGTGCGGTTGCGCAGCCCGCCAGAAACAGGCTAACGACACTTAAGCTCAACACGGTTTTAGCATAATGTTTAATGGCGTTCATAGGGTGCCTCCGGATAGGTTTCGCTGAGCTTCTTGCTGCACCGCATCAATGCTTTGCTGCATATCTTTATTAACTGCCTGGGCTTTAAGCAAGTCTGCCTGAGCTATGGCCAACTCAGCGCTAAGCTGGGCTTGCAGTGCAAGCCGCTGTGCCTGCGGCAGGTTGTCTGCCAGTACCGCATTGCGCGCCGCCGTCAACTCAGTACGCGCAGTATTTAACTCAGTACTGGTGTAACGAATAACCTGAGCGCGCTCAGCATTAGCAATAGCCTGCTCTGCCGACGCAATTTCTGCCAACGGCACCTTAGGTGAAGCAGAACAAGCCGCTAGCAATAAAGCCGCAAGCAAAAAACTGCTTTTGGCAGCGCTTCGGTATAACGGAAAGGAAATAAATGCAGAATTAATAGTGGATGTTTTCATCGGTGGCTCCTGATAAACCCTGGCTGCAGCAAAAGTGCACCCTGCGCTACTGTAGAGCAGGCCAACATCCTTGTCGGTGCTCTAGCGCGCATTGCAATATCAGCTGAGTTTTGAACTTTAACAGGCGCAGCCACCACCTTGTTGTTTCGCTCGGTACATTGCCGCGTCTGCATAGCTGATCAGTGTTTTTGCCGTGTCTGCATGTTCAGGGAATAACGCCACACCAATACTGGCCAGCACCGTAACATTGCCGTGCGCCAGCACATAGGGCTGCGCCAGCGCCTTGACTAACTTGTCGGTAAAAAGCCTGACGTCCTGGCTATTTTTAATATCATTTAGCAGCAGTAAAAACTCGTCGCCACCATGGCGACTCACCGCATCGCTATCACGAATGGCATCGGTTAAACGGCTACTCACCTGCTGCAGCACGCTATCGCCTGCATCATGGCCATACTGATCATTGATGGGTTTAAATTTATCTAAATCAATAAATAACAAAGCGAACTGGCTGTGCTGTCGCTTGGCTACGCTGATGGCATGTGTAATGCGATCCAACATAATGCCGCGGTTAAGTGTTTGGGTTAACACATCGCATTGGCTGTCGTGAGCCAGCTGTTGCAATTTTGTCTGCGTACACGCATTCATCGCCCCAGCCTGAAGCAATGCCACAGCTAACAACGCTTTATCCTGTTGCAACTGCTGTTGTTGCTGATACCAAATATTATGTTGCAGTAATACTTCGCAGCGCATGCGAATCATCTCTGCACTTAACGCTTCATAATTCAGCTGCAATGTTACATGGCGCAGCGCATGCAGGTTGGTATACTGAGGTTCATTCATAATATCCTCTGGCATTTTACTGTTAAGCCACAAACATCAAGTTAAATTGTTGTAACCAAAAATAACGCGAACCATTAAGCATTAATGTGCGTTACCGCACATTAATGGAAAAAAACGCTTAAAAAACAAGCTGGCTGGATTTAACACTTTTAACACCACGAATATTCTGCGCCAGTTCAATTGCCAGTGCTTGCTCTACGCCGCTATCGACAGTGCCATTTAGGGTTACGATACCCTTGTCGGTATTAACCGAAATGTCTGAGCTGGCTACACTGCTGGAATACATAAACATGGATTTTACTTTGGTGGTGATCCAGCTGTCGGCAATCAAAGTGCTCTCGTCCGCATCATCTTTGTCATCACCTTTGTGGCTGGCTTTTTTATTGCTCACAACTAATTTGTTATCTACCGAACGCACACCATCAGTATTTTTCGCCAGTTTCTCTGCTTGCTGTTTGGCTTGGATGTTAGCAACCGTGCCGCTTAACACTACCTTACCGTCTGTGGTTTTAACTTCGGTCTCCATACCCTCTGTATGCTTACTCCACAGTAGCTTCGACTTTACTACGGTGGAAATGGTGGCATCATCCACGACATCGCCATAGCCCCGGCTATCGCCACGATCAGGCTTTTTGTAATCGGCATCCACTTTAATCTTGTTGTCGACATCTTTTACGCCGTTAACACCGGCTGCAATGGCTCCTGCCAGCTCTTTATGCACATCTTCTTCAACGTTGCCGCTAAGTGTGGCTTTGCCATCCCGCACAGAAACACTAATGTCTGTGGCTCGCAAATAGGGGCTTAGCGCATAGGTTGTCCAAATTTGTGCTTCCTGACGTGCGTTCACAAGAGTCGCTCCTGGTTCTTTAGCTGACATGCTGTCATCTGCCATAACGTTACCGCTAAGTGCCAACGCGACTGCCGTTGCCAACATCCAATTTGAATTTAACTTGTTCATTCTATAATCCTTCCAAGACAGTAATCATTGCCCCAGTGCGTTAATGCCGCACCAGCAGCCTTCGGTTGGCCTTTTCGCCGTTGTATTGATCTTTGTGGTTACTCATAGAAACCTCATTCACAGCTCAGTCAGCACAAAAATGCGCTGGCAGGTAATGGACTATAAACAAATGCAATAACGCCATCGGTACGCCAGCGCGCTTAAAGGTGCATAACGTGATGATTCATTTTATAGTGCCCACTATTGCATTCGTTACCGCCTGAGAGACTTGCCATGCCTGACACCTCCAAAGCCCATACTAGCCAAGCCAGCCTGCCGCGTAATTTGGGGGTATGGAGCCTGTGGTTGCTGGTGGTAAATGGATTAATAGGCGCAGGTATTTTTGGCTTACCCGGCGGCGCAGCTAAACTCGCTGGCGAATTTAGCCCGCTAATTTACCTTTTTTGCGCTCTGTTAATCCTGCCGATACTGCTTAGCATGGCGGAAGTAGCCAGTTATTTTCGGGGTAGTGGTGGCCCGGTACGCTATGGTACGGCGGCGTTTGGACCTTTTATTGGTTTTCAGGCCGGTTGGTTGTATTACATTGCCCGTTTGGTATCGTTTGCCGCTAACACCGTGCTGTTAGTAGACAGTATTGGCTACTTTTGGCCTGACGCCACCACAGGCATTAACCGTTGGCTGTTACTTAGCCTTATTGTCACCAGCCTTACACTGCTTAATATCGTTGGTTCCGTGCGTACCATGCGCTCGCTGGCCGGTTTAACGCTTATTAAGTTTCTGGTGCTGGTTATGCTTGTCGTCGCCGGCGTTATCTCACTTGGCACTATGGTATTGCCCAGTATGCATATCGGCAGTGTGTTTAGTGGTGAACATACTTATAATTTTGGTGCAGCAACCTTGTTACTGATTTATGCCTTTGTTGGCTTTGAATCTGTGGTGGTACCGGCCGGTGAAGCAACAAACCCCGCCCGCGATATTCCCCGCGCGTTAATTCTGGGGCTTGCCATGGTTACTTTACTCTATATAGGCATTCAACTGGTTAGCGTAGCCGCCGTGCCAGCTATCGCCAGCTCCAGCACACCGCTGCTGGACGTTGCCAACACCTTGTTTGGCAGTGTCGGCGCGCTAGTATTAATGCTGGGTGTAGTCGCCTCTGTTGCAGCGAACTTATTGGGCGCTATTTTCTCCACGCCACGTGCCAGTTTCGCACTGGCAGAGGACGGTAGCCTGCCCGCCTGGTTTGGTCAGGTAAATGCGCGCTTTTTAACGCCGGCAAATTCGATTGCCTTTTTTGGTGCACTGGCACTGCTGCTTACGTTGTATGGTTCTTTTTTATGGCTGGCGGCTGCCACGGTATTAACCCGAGTACTACTCTACAGCCTAACCTGTGCAGCAGTGCCTATACTGAGACCCAAAATGGCCACATCGACCAGTTTTGTCTTAGCCGGTGGCTATGTTATCCCGCTGCTGGGCATTGCTGCCTGTGGCTGGCTAGCGCTGCAAATCAGCTTAGCATCGGCCATCGTTTCAGCATTGTTTGTTCTACTGGGCACAGTGCTTTACTGGCTGGCCAGGTGGCAAAACCGCAAAATATCATCTACAAAAAGTTAACCTTAGGTTATAGTATTGCGCTGTCACTGCACCAGAAGGAGTAAGGTGTTGCAAACCAGCCAGCTATTAATCCAGTTAATGTTGTACGTCTTTTTACCGTTGTGGGGTATTGCCGGTTTTGTTGACTGGTGCTGCCATCGGGCAACCCGCATTGAACATACTTCTGGCTTAAAAGAATCTCTCGTGCATTCTTTGATGGGCCTGCAAATGGCGTTGCCGATACTGCTGTGCTTACTGTTTCAGGTTAATGTCCTTATTTTGCTTATTTGCATTGCAGCCTGGCTGGCACACGAAGCCGTGGCACATTACGACGTGCACTATGCCGCGCCAAAGCGCCACATCAGTGTATGGGAAATGCATGCACACAATTATCTGGCTACATTACCACTGTATATGTTGTTGCTTATTGTGGTGATTAACTGGCCCATTTTTATCAAGCTGATAACGTTGGACTGGCAGGGACAATTTTCCTTTACTCCAATGCCTTATGCTCATGGCGGTGACGGCTATCTGCCCTACTATCTGGGCTTTATGGCGATTGTTTGTGTCTTGCCGTATATGGAAGAAAATCTGCGCTGTTTGCGAGTGGCTTTACAGCGTAAAGGAGAAGCAGCTTGAGCGTATTTATTACCAGTAGCGGCCACTTTTTACCCGGCCCGCCGATAGATAACACCCAAATTGAAACGGTATTAGGCTGTGTGCATGGTAAGCCCAGCAGGCTAAAAAGACGCATCTTGCAATCCAATGGTATCAAAACCCGCCATTACGCTATGGATGCGAATCACACCACTTTTATATCTAACAGTGCCATGGCCGCACAAGCTGCCGAGCATTGTTTGCAACAAAGCTTTCTGGGGAAACGCCACATCAGGATGTTAAGCGTCGCGACCAGTCAAGGCGACTTAGTGCTGCCGGGCTTTGGCTCTATGGTACAAGCCGAGCTTGGGCTTAGTGATATTGAGCTGCATAGCAGCCATGGCATTTGTTCCAGCAGCATGATGGCGCTAAAAGCCGCTTACACCAATTTAAAAGCCGGTGAGCAGACCAATGCTCTTGTTGTGGCCAGCGAGCTGACATCACGTTTATTTAAAGCCAGTCGCTACGAGGCGGCCGGGGCTGAAGTTGACTTTAACGCCGAATTTTTGCGCTGGATGTTGTCAGACGGCGCGGGCGCGCTGCTATTAGAGCAAACGCCGCGTGGCCAATGTTTTCGTATCGACTGGATCCGCAGTTTTTCCCATGCCGATGCCTACCCGGTGTGCATGAGTGTTGGTTATCCAACCTCGGGGCAAGATCAGCGCAGCTGGCAAGACTATCCCACCTACGCTGAGGCAGAGGCCGCCGGTGCTTTGCTTATTCGCCAGGATGTCAGGCTATTAGAGAATATCGTTAAGCTTGGCGTAGATGGTTATTTACGCTTGATTGCCGAGGGCAAAGTGCAACCAGACAAGGTTAATCATGTACTGTGTCACTATTCGTCACATTACTTTCGCGACAAAATATTCGACATGATGCAGCGCGCTGGCGTAGGTATCCCTGAAGACAAGTGGTACAGCAATTTATACAGCCGCGGCAACACGGGCTGCGCCTCCATTTTTATTATGCTAGACGAATTTCGCCGCACGCAGACATACCGTACCGGTGACACCATATTATGTATGGTGCCAGAAAGTGGCCGCTTTAATAATGCCTATATGCAACTGACTGTCGTGGAGGCTTGAATGACAGAACACGTTTTAACCCCGCAAGCCCAACAATGCTTACAATCATTAATGCGGGTTTGGTTTGAATTTGAACGCCAACTAGGCCGGGTGCCACTCATCCAGCGCTTGGACCGCGGCCAGTTTAGTAAAGCGGACTACTGCCAGCTATTACTCAACTGGCGCCAACAGGTTATCGAAGGCTCGCGTTGGATCAGTCGTTGCGCGTCCAGCTTCGATCGCAGTTTTAGCGATGTACGCTCTGTTATCATTGGCCATGCCCGGGAAGAGCATCGCGATTATGAAATGCTGGAGCAAGATTATGTTGCAGCAGGTGGGCAATTAACAACAATACAAACCGCGCCACGCAATATTGGCACCGAAGCCTTGCATGGCTTTTTAATGTATCGCGCTAGCCAACCCAACCCGGTAGATCTTGTCGGTGCCATGTGGATTATTGAAGGCCTGGGGCAAAAAATGGCCAATAGCTGGGCAGCACAAATTGATCACACTACCGGCGGTGACGGCAGTTACACCCGTTTTATGCGCTACCACGGCAACAACGACGACGGCCATATGCAAAAGCTGTATCAGCTAATAGACCGCTTGTGCCAAAGCCCACAGCAATTGAACGATATAGAGCGAACCGCTCGTGTTACCGCCCGGCTGTATTGTTTGCAACTGGAAGAAAGTGAAAATGAGTAAAAAAACCAGCGCGTATTTAAACGCCATTGCTAATGATAATTCATTGCCCATCGAGCAAGCGGCACTGGATCTTTGGTTGAAAGATTTACAAAATCCACTGCGCTGGGGCGTGCGTCCGTTACTGCAATTTATCTTCGCCATGCTGTTACATATTATTTGGTTTTTTAAACGCTTACCGTTACCGCAGTTTAGCGCTCACAAACATCTGCAAAAGCTGATTTGCTGGTTTTGCAGCCACTTTGTCAGCCGTGAAGCTAACCTGTTAATTTTGCGACACTACGCGACAGAGTCTAATATCCTTAACTTTTTAGCTGCCAACAGCCCTGGCAGCCCAGCTAACCTTGTAAATTTATACCCTAAAAGCATTGCCGATATGCAGCACGCCAGCTTCGTAGACCATGATCAAGAGCTGTTTCGTTTGTTTGCTGAGCTGGGCAGTTGGCACCATCCCGAACAGCCGCTAAAGCCCACTGAGCTAAACTGGCAACAATGGCAACCTATTGATATGTCGTCGTTTCAGTTAACAGAGAAACGCACACAGTGGCTTGATTTTGAAAGCGCTCATGCACTCTTTATGTGTTTATTCTGCCTGTTACTAACCCGCGAAGAATACCGCGATGCCATCAATGGTTTTAACTTGGATCAGTCCATAGCCAAACGTATAGCGGATCTGATTGGCGACAACACCCTGACAGAAATGGCATACAACAAATACCCGCATTATTTGGTTGGGCCCTGGAATTTGGGACAACGGTTCTTAATGCATGGTTTTTTTACCGAGCACCTGTATGCCTATTTGGAGCAACGTCGCCAACGCCAGGAGCAATAGCCAATGAAAACGGTGGCCCTTGTCACGTTACACGGTATGGGAGAAACCCAGCCTGATTATGCCGATGAACTATTTCAGCGACTGCAGCAAAGCCTTTCTCAGCAAGCGCAACAGCTATATTGCAACACCGTTTATTACCAAGACTTATTAGAATACAACGAAAAACGGGTTTGGCAGGCACTTGGCTCAAGGCTACGCTGGAGCAAATTGCGCCGCTTTATGTTGTTTGGCTTTGCTGATGCCGCAGCGCTGGAACATCGTAAAGAGCAGCCACACAGCCTTTACCATTACAGCCAGCTAAAAATTGCCCGCGCACTCTACCTGGCAAAACAACAACTCAGCCAGGATGGCAAGCTGGTGATATTAGCGCACTCCTTGGGATGTCATGTGCTGTCATGTTATTTGTGGGATGCACAACAAGCCAAGAAAGGCATTAAGCCTGCAGCAGGCATATGGCAGGACATAACCCGTTATCAAGCAGGCATCAGTGGTGATACACCATTGTCAGCAGTTGATATAGCCTTCTTACGTGGTGACCGTCTAACAGCGCTTTTCACCACGGGGTGTAATATTCCTATTTTTGTTGCCGCTCACGCCATGGAGCAAATTATTCCGTTTAACAAACCCAATAATGAATTTGTCTGGCACAACTACTTCGATAAGGATGATGTGCTGGGTTGGCCCTTGGCTGACTTATCACCAGGCTATGCTGAATTAGTTGACGATATTGAAGTGAACGCCAGCGGCGGCTTTTTCGGATGGCTGGCGGCCAGTTGGAACCCGCTGTCGCACAATCAATATTGGCAAGAACAACGCTTATTACAGCACTTAACAAAAAAGCTCTCGGCTTTAATCTAAAGGCTAAATTGCGTTTTTACATCAAAGAGCAATCTAATGTGCAACTTTAGTTTACAAATCGCCCTGTTTATTAAGAAATTTAGCTTAAAAAATCGCTTTAAATTGTTTTTTAATGGAGATATGCTCGAGAGTCCATCTGCTTTTTTACATTTGTAATTTAATGATCGGAAATAAAAAAGATAATTTTTGCTGGAACCAGAGGAATAACCATTGAAAACACATAATAACTATTTGAAATCCATAGTTGCAGTCTCCGTTGCTGCTGCTATCTCGGGCCACGTGTCCGCCATTGACTTTACCGACGTAAAGCCTTACAGCCCTGAGATCGTTAAAACAACGCAAAACGATAAAGTTATTAAAGGCTCTCAGTTAAAACAGTCATTCCCAAATTACTATATCGTTAAATTAGAACAGTCACCGTTAAGTGCCGTGGCTAGCGCAGATGTTGCGAGCAAAGCGAAGCTTGGCAACAAGCTTGACATGACCTCATCAGCCGTCAAGTCACAAGCATCCTTATTACAAGCTGAAAGATCTGCATTTGCGTCTACATTAAAATCGGCATTACCCAACGCAAAAGTCGATCGTCATTATGACACCGTAATGAATGCCGTGGTCGTTGCTTCTGACAAAGACATCTACGATACGCTGCGTGCGATGAAAGGCGTAACTGCAGTATACAAAGAAGAAATGTACTATGAGTCGATGGATGCCTCATTAAACATTGTTAAAGCACAACAAGTATGGGAAAGCTTAGGTGGCAGCATGAACGCCGGTAAAGGTGTCAAAGTTGCGATCATCGATGGCGGTATTCGTCCGGAAAACCCCATGTTTTCAGGTGAAAACTTTACTAAGCCAGATGGCTTACCTGACACAGATTACTGTAGCGAATTTGATCAAGCATTCTGTAATGATAAGTTAGTTTTAGCACGTTACAGCACGCCAACATTTGTAACTCACCCTGACGAATACATGAGCCCGCTAGGTTTAGGCGGCCATGGTACACACGTTGCGGGTACGGCTGCAGGTAACCCGGTTACCATTAAGTTTAATGGTCAAACTGAAATTGTACCTAAAGATGCTGATGGCAATCCGGTAGAAGACGGTTTTTCTGAAGTAACTATTTCTGGTGTCGCGCCAGGTGCTTATATTATGGCGTATAAAGCGCTGTTCCAAACACCAGCCAACCGCGGTAGTGGTTCAAACGTAATGTTGCTTGAAGCACTTGACTGGGCGGTAAAAGACGGCGCAGATGTTATCAACAACTCATGGGGCGGTGGCGCCGGTGCAGATCCAGCAACCAGTCCATATCAAGTTGCCTTTAAAGCAGCAGAAGATGCTGGCGTAGTTGTTGTTACAGCAGCCGGTAATGATGGCCCAGGTGCGCAAACTATTGGTTGCCCGTCATGTATTGAAAGCGGTTTATCAGTAGCAAGTACCACGCACGGTCGTTTCTTTGCCAACACAATCCAAATTAATGGTGGCGACGATATCCTAGCGGTAGCCAGCAGTGGTTCGGGCTTTGTAGGTTTGGAAGGCGATATTACAGGGCCACTCATGTCTGCAGCTATGGCCGACCCAGAAAATGCATTAGGCTGTGTAGCATTCCCGGCAGAAACGTTTAAGGATGCGGTAGCATTAATTTCTCGTGGTGCCTGTGCATTTAGCAACAAAATAGATAACGCAATGAATGCCGGTGCAGTGGGCGTGGTGGTTTACAACAGCGCAGCGGGCGAGCCGATTACTATGGCCGCACCAGACACCACGTTACCAGCAGTAATGATTTCTAAAGCCAGCGGCGAGAACATTGAAGCGATGTTCGATGGTGAAGCAGCTGTTTCTGTTGTTATTGAAAGCAATACCAAGCGCGTAGTTGATGCTGAATTTGCTAACCTGATGAGTGATTTCTCATCTCGTGGTCCTAACGGTGACTCTGGCAGCTTAAAGCCGGATATCGCAGCGCCTGGCAGCTCAATTTTGTCAGCGACTTCACCTGATGAAAATGCTGAAGGCAGCGCGTACGGCTTGAAAAGCGGTACATCAATGGCTTCTCCGCACGTAGCGGGTGCCGCGGCCATTATGAAACAACTGCATCCAGACTGGACTGCTGTTGAAATTAAAACCGCATTAACCTCTTCGTCTGTTTACGACGGCTTAAAAAAAGAAGATGGTTCAGCGCCAGCAACACCATTTGATTTGGGTGCAGGCCGTTTAGACCTGACACGTGCTACCGCTGCAGCGTTAAGCTTTGACAAACCATCTTGGGCACAAGACCCTTGTATAGCCAGCTGTGATGTAACGCGCACCCTGCGTAACATGGCTGATTCTGATGCTACTTGGACAGCGACTGTAGAGTTTGATGACCCGGCCATTCAAGCAGAATTAAGCAATGATACCTTTACGTTAGGTGCAATGGGTTCTGACACAGACTCTGCTGAATTCATGTTAGCGGTAGATACGTCCTCTTCAACTTACGGTACCTGGCAGTTTGGCCGCATTAACTTTGCATCAAACGACAGCTCAGTGCCAACAGCGACCATGCCAATTGCGTTATATGTATCAGAAACTCCTGATGCAGCATCTATCGCAACAGCGGGTTCTGGCACACTTAGCCCAGCTAAAGCGCTTGATGTAGCTGCGTTTTTCAGCAACAAAACTTTCGAAGATCAAATCAGCGTTGAAATCTCTGCACCACAAGGTACTAAGATTGTTGCTGATTCAGAAATGTCTGCGGTGTCAAACGGTGCTGAGTTCTTACTTGATGCCTCTGAAAACCGTGTTGCCTGGACAGGTAACCTGAATGTTGGACGCTTTACCACACAGAGCTTCGCTGGCTTTAATACCTCGATTAAAGATTTAGGTGTTACCGCATACGCTTGCCCAGGTGAATGTGACGAGTTCTCAGCAACATTCAACTTAGCCGGTTTAGGTGGTTATGTATACAACGGCACCGTTTATAACCTTATCACTGTAAGTGACAACGGCATTGTTATAGCTGGTGGTGGTGATACAACGGGCTCTTTTGCCAACCAACAATTGCCGTCGTCTGTTGCACCAAACAATGTGTTAGCGTCAATGTGGTCAGATTTTGACTTAGCTGGCGGTGCTAGCGGTGCAGGTACATTACATATTGGTTTAGTGTCTGACTATGTGGTATTTGAATGGAATGATGTTGAGCTGTGGGACAATGCTGCGGCTGGTCGCTTTACCTTCCAAACATGGGTCAAACTAGGTGGCACAGAACAAGATGTGTTCTTTGATTACTTACGTGTAGATTCTGTACCAGCGAACGTAACCGTTGGTGCTGAAGATGCAACAGGTAGTGCGGGTACTTCACGCTTCTATAACGGAACCGGTACGGCTCCAGCTGCGGGCACAGCAGTGCAACTAAACAACATCGTTGGTGGTTCACTGCAACTAGGTTACCAGTTAGAAACTGACGGCATGCTTGATTTAGGTGTTGCTGACACAATAACTGTTGCTGAAGACGCCGTATCTGACGCTATTGATGTATTGGCAAATGATGCTGATAACGCAAGCAAAGTAATCAACATTAAAGTGATGAGCGGCGGCGAATCACTGCACGCTGTTAACAAAATCAATGTAGCTGCAGATGGCATGATCTCAGGCGTAAGCATTGTATCTGAGCCAATGAATGGTGCAGTAGCAGTAGATGACGCTGGCATGTTAGTTTACACGCCTAACGCTAACTTCAATGGTACTGACAGCTTCACGTACACTGCTGAAGATGAAAGCGGCACTGAGTTAGCACCTACGGTAGTAAACGTAGTGGTAACGCCAATGAATGATGCACCAACCTTAACAGCAGGCGCATCACAGTCGGTTGAAGAAGGTAAGAGTGTTACGCTGAGCGTTACCGGTGCTGATATTGACGGCGATACGCTAACGTACACCTGGACGCAAACAGCAGGTCCATCTGTAAGCGTAAGTTCAACGTCTAACAGCGTTACATTTACAGCTCCTGAAGTAAGTAGCGACTCAACAGTTACGTTCTCGGTTGTTGCAAGCGACGGTACGGTATCAACCTCTGCGGTTAGCGTATCAGCGACTGTGACGAATAAGAAAGAAAGCAGCAGCGGTGGTGCATTAGGCTGGTTAAGCCTGTTGTTAGTCCCATTAGCTGGTTTAAGATTACGTCGTAAACTTCGTAAAGCTTAAGCTTATTGCTTAGCAAAAAGCCTCCTTAATGGAGGCTTTTTTTTGCGCTTTAGTTAACTGGACACGTCGCTACACGTTAGGTCTATCTTTTAAAAACTCAGGTTTAATTAAAGGCAGTTATTCACATAAGCAAGTCACAATGTAAGTTAGTTACCGCACAATATTTAACTATTTTGGTTAATACTAAAGGTAGGATTATTTATAGGGTAAATACACCGTTACCACCAAACCACCGTAAGCATGGTTGTGTAGGGTAATGTCACCATGGTGCATATCGACAATCTTTTTAATAATTGCCAGGCCTAAACCAGAACCACCACTGCCGCGAGCCACATCGCCCTGGGTAAACGGTTCAAACATGGCTTTCATTTGCTCTTCCGGAATACCGGGGCCATGGTCACGTATTTGTAAATATATCCGTTTGCGATTGCGTTCAAAACCGGTAGAAATTTCAATATCACCGTCACTATAACGCAGCGCATTTTCTAAAAGATTATTCAATAAGCGCTTGATAGCGATCCGTCTTAACGTTAATTCAGGTATGTCGCTGGCCAACTGCGTGACAATATTACGTTGTTGCAAATGCTCGGCTTGCACCAATTCCATGACCAATGTGTTGAGGTTTTCTTTTTGACCAGATTCTTCTTTATGGTGGCGTAGATAATCAATGAATTGGTCAATAATGGCGTTCATGTCATCGATGTCATTAACAATACCATCGCGGATCCAGTTGTCTGGCTCGTCCATCATCTCGGAGGCTAAGCGGATACGCGTAAGGGGTGTGCGCAGGTCATGGGAAACACCGGCCATTAATAGTGCCCGGTCTTGCTCTAACTGACGAATGCCTCGTGCCATGTAATTAAAGGCTTTGGTTACAGCAATCACTTCTGTGGAGCCTTTGTTTTCAGCAAGCGGTGGTGGGAATTCACCTCGCCCCACCTGCAATGCCGCTTGCTGCAAACTTTTTAACGGCCGGTTTAACTGACGGGCAAACAACCAACCGCCGCCCACACTTAACACACCAATCATTAATAAATAAAACGTTAGGGGAGAAAAGTCTGTTTCATCCAGTCCGGTAAGTGGCACTTTAACCCAATAATGCGGTGCTTGCGGAGGGCGCACCCAAAATGCATACGTCTCGCCCTGTGCTACCCGCACCTCGGCCGTACCGCCCAATTCACGCGACATAAGATCAGAAAAATAACCGTAATAACTGGCTTCAGCCAAACCTTGCTGCATGGCTTGCTGCTCGGTATACACCTCAATACCTGTCGCCTGTTGAAAGCGACTTGTTAGCTCTGTAGACAGCACCGGCTGTGCGTGGCCAACATCAATAAACACCACTTTTATTTGTTTGGCGATCAGGTGGTTTATTTGCTGTGTTGTCGGCTTGATAACATAAAATGCCACCGACAGGTACGATACCAACTGATTAATCAACAGCAAAAAGCCAATTAAAAAAACCGTCTGGCCAAAAGCACTACGTGGTAATAAACGCATCTAGGTTACGCTACCATCCGGCACAAACACATAACCCAGCCCCCATACTGTTTGAATATAACGGGGGTTTGCAGCGTCATCCTCCAGCATGCGGCGCAAACGCGACACCTGCACGTCAATGCTGCGTTCCATGGCAGAATAATCCCGGCCGCGCGCCTGGTTCATTAGCTTGTCGCGGGACAACGGCTCACGCGGGTGGCTGACTAATACTTTTAACACCGCATATTCGCCACTGGTTAGTGGCAATAACTCGTCACCTTTGCGCATTTCTCGGGTGGCCAGGTTAAATTTAAACGGACCAAATTCCACCACGCCTTCTGCCTGGCTAGGTGCGCCAGGTAACTCTTTGCTTTTACGCCGCATTACGGCGCGAATGCGCGCCAATAACTCACGCGGATTAAACGGCTTAGGCAGGTAGTCGTCTGCGCCCATCTCCAGACCAATAATGCGGTCTACCTCGTCGCCTTTGGCGGTAAGCATAATAATAGGAATTTCGTTTTCCTGCTGGCGCAGGCGGCGACAAATTGATAAACCATCTTCACCCGGCAACATTAAGTCCAGCACCACTAAATGAAAGTTTTCCCGCTCCATTAAGCGCTGCATCTGCTCATAGTTGGCCACGCTACGTACAATGTAACCTTGCTCTACTAAATAACGATCGAGTAACGCACGCAGACGCATATCGTCGTCAACAACAAGAATTTTAGGGGTTTCTGAACTGGCCATAGTGAAGTCTCCACAATATTTGCTTCACTATAAACGAAAAAACTGCCGCGGCGAAAAACCTTGGCAGTTCTTTGTGTTACAAAGTTTGTCTGGTTATTTTTGTTCGTTAACCGGTACGCGCTTCATCGGTGGGTTCAACCATACCACATGGCCGGTATGCGCCTGGGTACGGGTTAAACTATTTGCCTGTTCGGCTAAATCAGTGTCAACAACATAGGTATAGTTTGCCGGTGCTGTAGAACAGCCTGCTAACGTCATTACTGCTACTGCCATTAATACGCTTATTACTTTGGTTTTCATGCGCTTCGCCTCTTATTACGTCGTAATCCAACTATAGCCAAGGGCGCCGCAGCTGGCTAGCATATTTTTGTGACACCTAAATGACAGCGATGAAATATTATTTAAATAATTTTATGCCATTGTTTATTATAGGTTTATTAATGAAAGCCAACCTTATAAAAAATTCTATCGTCAAATTTATGGCACTGAGATAGCGGCTAAAGGTAAAAAACTGCTACCATCCAACGTAAGAATTTCTGGTATTTAAGCGACGAATGCGCACCAATTTGATCACACCCGAGGGCCTGGAAGCTCTGCAACAAGAGCTGAATTATTTATGGCGCGAACAGCGCCCTGACGTCACCGCCAAAGTAGCCTGGGCCGCCAGTTTGGGTGACCGCAGCGAGAACGCCGACTACAAAGAAAACAAGCGCTTGCTGCGGCAAATAGATTCAAGAATACGCTTTTTGCGAAAGCGAATCGAAGCCGTAAGAGTTGTTGAGTATTCACCACAACAAGACGGCAGGGTGTTTTTTGGCGCCTGGGTCGAGATTGAAAACGAGCAAGGCGAGCAATTAACGTTTCGTATCGTCGGGCCGGATGAAATTTACCGCCGCAAAGATTACATTTCTATCGACTCACCTATGGCGCGGGCGTTGCTGAAAAAAGCTGTGGATGACGACGCACTGGTGCCAACACCGACCGGGCAAAAATTGTGGTTTATCAATAGCATTAGTTATCAAAATACTACCGTTTAGCCGGTTACACCACGAACCTGTCAATCAGCCCATTAAGCTCAGTAGAAAGTTGACGCAAACGCACGCTAAACCCGGCCAGTGACGCGGCTGACTCAGCGCTGTCATCTACAAGGTGCGCCACACTATGCACACTTTCGCCAAGGTGCTGTACCACCGAGGCCTGCTCGTCAGTTGCGGTTGCCACCTCACGGTTTAACTGATCTAACTGCTTAATACCATCGACAATGTGCTGCAGTTCAGCCGTAGCAAGCTGCATAGATTTTGCACTGTCACTGGCTTTTTGTTTGCCGTCCTGCGCAATAATTACTGCACTTTGCGACTCAGACTGCAGTTGATCAATCATTTGTTGAATTTCGTCGGTAGCACTTGCCGCACGCTGTGCAAGCTGGCGTACTTCGTCAGCTACCACCGCAAACCCCCGGCCTTGCTCTCCTGCGCGCGCAGCTTCAATAGCGGCATTAAGTGCCAACAAATTGGTTTGCTCTGAAATAGCCCGTATAACACTAAGAATAGAGCCAATTTTGTCTGAGTTAGCCGCTAAAGCGCCAACTGCTGCAGCAATATTGTCGACTTGCAAAGTAAGCTTTTGCAGGCTGTCGCTGGTAGTGCCAATTACCTCAAGCCCACGGCTGGCGTTTTGGTTGGTGTGATCTGCCGTATCCGCTGCACGCAACGCATTAGCCGCAACCGCGCCAATGGTATTAGACAACTGTTCAATTGCCGTAGCGATGCCGCTTAGACGGTCTCGTTGCTCAGAGGCTAAATCACTATTTTTGGCTGCGCTGGTGTCTACCTTTGATGCTGAGCTTTGCAGCTCTTCGCTTTGGTTATGTAATTGCGTAACTAACCGATGGATTTTATCAACAAAATTATTAAAACCGCTGCCTATCTGGCGCATTTCCAACGCACCATCCGCCGGTAAACGCTGACGTAAATCACCTTCGCCGTCGCCAATGCTCACCAGTGTTTCGGCAACAGAGTGCAAACGACGGGTAAGTGAACTGGCCAAAATCCAGGCCAGTACGCCAGCAATCACAACAGCAGCAAGGCCAGCTAACAATAAGGTATTGCGCAGCGTTTCTACCGGCGCCAGCACTTCAGGTAACGGCACCTGGGCTACCACCGACCAGCTGGTACCTTGCACCGGCACACTCACCAATAATTGCTGCTCTGTGGTTTCGGTAACCAAAGATTTGCTATTGATAAGCTTACCCGCCACGTCAGCACCATAGCGCTGCAGTATGGTTTGGCCACCAATTTGCTTCGCATCTGGGTGAATAATGACATTACCTGCGCTATCAGCAATATAAACCAAGCCGGTTTCAGCAATACGCACATTACGTAAAAACGTTACCAATTGCCGCAGTGACAACGCAATACCCGACAAACCCCGACCATTCACTTGTTGATAGTTTACGAACATGCGGGTAATACCGTTCGGTTCCGTAAACAAACTTACATTAGTGGGCTGGTTAGAATCTCGAAACGCATAAAACCAACCGTCTTGTTCATGATTTAAGGTGCGTAAAAAACCATCCTGATTCCAATAGCGGGCGCTTTGCCTGTCGGCCCAGGAGGCTGCATCAAGCTGAAGTTGCTGCTTAACATTACGAATTTGCGTTAACAGTAAGGCTTCTTCATCAGCCGGGAAACCCGCCTCTGCCCAGCGCAATATGTAGGGGTTCTCAGCCAGTTGCTGCGTTGCCGCCGTCATCTGATTTATTTGGCCTTCCAGCGTCAAGCTTACCTGGCGCACAACTGAGGGCATTTCATGCTGCAGCATTCGTGTCACTACAAGCTGCCTGGACTGGTTATACGCCAGCACTCCCGTAAGGGCTGAGCTAAGCAATATAAGACCAACCAAGGCCAATACAAACTGCTGCTTTACCGTTAAATTTTTGAAATTACCCATTACATGTACACCCATACAGCTAAGTTAACCATGCCATCATACTGAAAATATCTTCATGGCTAAAACGTTTTCTACAACCCTGATGCAGGGGCTAAATTCGTCGGGGTCCTGATTGTTCATGCTTACTGCGCAACAGTTAGAGCCGTATTACTGAACACTGAAATATAAAGGGGGCAACTTGGCGCATGTTTAATTGCCACTGCCCTTGTTTCAATTATTTTTTATATCAGAAATTTTCCAGCCTTTGCCGACTCGCTTAAACTCGACGTGTGGCCAGCCATTAATTAGATTTTCCCGCACGACTGTCACTTTGTTCGGCCCATCATGCTCAAACCTCTCAACCTGGCATTCTCTTGTGTAGCCCCAGCCGTAAAACTGAAATCGATGAATAAAGTCATCTTCGCTTTCAGCAAATTGCTGTTTGTATTCGTCTGTCATTAAGGCAATAAGTGACGACACGTTTTTAACGCCATCACTTTTTGTAAACTCGAGAATTTGCTGAACAAAAGCTAAGTAGAGTGTTTTTACATCTGTAATTTCACTCTGTTCTTGCGCGATACTCTGTGCATGGACTTGTGTTAAAAACGTTACTATATCTGTGTTTTTGCAGTCTTTAGCGACTAAAAGGGGGTTTCTATTTCTATTACTCGTATTGGTGTCTACATTATCAGCTACCAATATTTTCAGCTCATCTAAACGGTTATATAACGCGCAGTAATAGGCACAATTCTCTAAATCTTGCTTAGACAACCCCTCTGCCGCCGCATAAAGCGCGCGAAACGCTGCGCTATCACCATGTACCAAAGCAGTGATAAGGTTGGCAGGTGTATCCTGGCAGTATGCGTCATTCGGTGCCTTAAGCGCAGTAAAATCCAAAGCATCCAGCGATGCAGCAAACATATTGTTTGCCCCCGCGTACCATCGTAGGTTTCCTCCGCGATGGCATTCAAGATTAAAATTAACATCTTGCTTAAGCAGCCAGTCTATGTAGTCCTGGGTTTCATCTTCATCAACTAACATCTCGGCTAATAGCATAAGAGGTGTTAAACCGTCGTGATTTTGCGCATTTATGTTCGCACCAGCCTCAAGCAGTAACTCGGCTATCAATTTGTTTTGTACCAGGAAAATTGCGGCGAACAATGGCGTATTACCCATGGCATCTGGAACATCCGGGGCCGCACCGTGTTTTAACAGTAATTGCACCGCGTCCGGGTTCTCGGACAGGCAAGCATAATGAAGTGCGGACCGTTTAGTTTTATCAATGTATAGCTCAGTCGACAGATCAATTGCATCAGGCGCGGCACCATGCTCCAGCAATGAGCGCAACACCTTAGTATTTGCCGCATCTGCCGCGATGCATATCAAAGGAGCGCCATTAAAACAAACATTGGCGTCGGCCCCCTCGCTGAGCAATTTTTCCACAGCACGTGCGTTACCTTTGGCCACTGCAAGCCCAAGCCCGATAGCGCTGTCAGCTGCCGCAAGATATTTGTAAACCTGACCTGATGAAACAGGCTTAGTTTTATGAACAGAAAATGTTTCTTTGTCGCCAGTTTGATCAAAAAAATACTCAACAACGGCGTTTTCAATACACGGCTGTGACAAGAATTTATTAAACAGATAATCATCAAAACTCAATGTTCCGGATGAAATGTCGCCCTGGATAAGCAAACCATTGCTGTTACTTACCGCTATAGAGTAGTTTTCTCCCTGCAGAAAATTACAATCTGGAAAATGGTCTTCACAAAAAGACATTGCCGCAAAACCATCTTTCTCTGCTAAATCAATCAGCTGTAAAAAGCAATCTGCTACTGCGTCATCACTGAATTGAATTACATATCGGGCGTTAATTTCAGCCATAAATCAAAATCCATATTTTTATTTAATTAATTCGAAAAAGTACAATTAACGAAAAGATGCCTCAGGCTCAGAACAAAATTAACTTATTCGCTTTGGTTACTCTATTGACTCCGAGAGTCTTATGGGTGATTCCGTTTATCTTAGGCTATTGACTTCATTGCACGCTCATATACCGGGTAGTAACTGGCCAATCTAATCAGCTCATCTGAAATAATCTGTGTTCTCAGCTCCTCCGTCACAAATTTCCATTCACAATGTAAAATCTCAACCAATTGCCGATGTTCAAAAGCTGATCTAATCTTGTTTACAGCTTCCTGAGCATTTCTCTGCCATTCCGGCTCTTGCTGCAACTGATCTTTTATTTCGTCAAAATAGTAAACAAGCTGAAGGGCTAAGCGCTGCCTCCAGAATTTCCAATCAATTTGAGTCATTTCAAAATGCTCTGCAGTTGCCAAATAATAATCTATTAATTCTATATGTGGGTAATCAGGTGCAGCGCTCGGATTAAGTAAAAACATTCTAAACCAGTCAAAAAAATAGGCGTCGAGTGTCACTAACCACTTTGTTGGAATTAAACCTTCAGTATTGTTGCCAATAATCAAGCGCAGGTACAGTCGCTCTTTCCCACCAAACACGCCGTCATCACCTAGTAGCGCGTTTCGTTGACAGAACCCGTCAAAACATCTAGAAAACAGAGACAAGCAATAGTTTGCAGTATCTTCCCTTACATCTCCCCCGCGATTTGTAAATGCTTCAGTTAACTGAGACATTAACTGGCGTAAATTAGCTTCACTTTGGTCTGGATGGAACCACAGAATAAAAAGCGGATTAATATCCAAGTTTTTAAACGTTAGTAACGCCTCTGTGGAAGGCAGTTCACAATTTAAAAAGTAATGCTTCCAAAAACTAATGGTTTTAGGGGTCAGTAAACTATGTCTGTTTTCATCACTGGCTTTTAACTTTTTACTAAGGTCAGCCCACTGCGCTTTGCGTGCTTTCACCCACGCTTTGTCGTCCAGTTTCCAGGCGCTTTTATCAACGCAACTGAGCATCCGCTCGTGATAGGTTAACTGCTGACTGCACATGTATCCGGTCTCCAGGTTTACTTCGTCTAATTCTGTATCAAAAAACTCATTAATAATTTCTTCTGCAAAACCAGCCAACAGCGCATTACGGGTAACCACATAATTGGGGGCACCCATCCATTCAAATGGCGGGATTGCAAGCACCGTTACTCCGCTTGGCTAACCAATGCCTGATACCCATCGGTGTCGATGACCGTCACCCCCAATTCTTCAGCTTTAGCCAGTTTGCTGGCACCTGGTTTGTTGCCGCATATCAGATAATCGGTTAAACGCGTTAGCACTTGTTGCACCCGCGCACCCAGCACTTCAGCTTCAAACTCCACGCTATGACGCTTCATATCACCGAACGTACCGGTAAACACCAACACTAAACCGCGTAAGGGGTAGTCGGCACTGCGCTGGGTATCAGCAACCAGCCTGTGTGCCAGATTCTCAAAGCCATTCGCTTCCAGCCATACCACCAGCTCTTTTGGTAATATGCACAGCTGTGTCATCTCGTCGCCATATAAAAACACCTGCTCTGCAAACCAAACCTGTGCCAAGCGCACCACAGCGGTAAAGTAAGCCGCTGTCTCTGGCCCTTCCGGATAATCCAGATCTACCACTCCGATGCGTTCATCATTGACCTTAATACTCACCCGCTCACCATGGCGGGCATAGCTCAGTTTGGCATCGCCTTTTAGCGTGCATATCATCTTAAGAGGTTTGGTAAATGCCGGGTAAGGCCGCTCGTAATCCTCGTCTTCCAGATAAAGGTCATCCAAAAAACCACCAAAGATGATGCTGCGGTCGGCAAACACTTGCTCCATAATGGCATAAACCGAGGGCTCCGTAGTTGTAACAGCATAGCCCTGTTGCTCCAGGTAGCGCTTTAGCGGGCGCATTTCGTCCGATAATTGGGGTCAGATTAAAATTAAACAACTGAAATTTCGAAAGTTTAACTTTGATCTGACCCCGTTTATCACTATTTAAAGAGCTACCGACCGCTGATACGCCAGACAAGCTGGCGAAGCTGTTGCCATTCTGATCTCCGTGGCAATCACACCGGGGCGGTGTGGTTGCTGTAACGCTTACAATAGATCTACAGCCCGTGCAACGCACGGGCTTTTTTATCTCAGGCCAACTAGCTTCGCCGTCTTGTTCCTGTAACACTGCATTAATAACTCATTTTCGTTTTGCATACGTATTCATTTTGCACTCTGCTGCTATTGCGACAATAACTTGCTCTGCCGTATTTTTTTGCCTGTAGTTTTGCTGCTCGGGGGAGTGATGCAAGTCTGCTGTCGGGCGCGGCTTATTATCAACCGAAAATAACAAGGTAGAGAACTATGCTACGAGTTAACTCAGGCTGCCGCTATGCATTGGCAGCACTGGCGCTTTGCTGTGCGTCGGGGGCACACAGCAGTGAGCAGCAACACAGCAGCGATGCGGTGATGTTACAGGGCTTTCACTGGCACTCGCATCAAACTGACTGGTACAACAGCATGCAGGCCAATGCGTCTAGCATTAAGCAACTGGGCGTCAGCCATGTTTGGTTTCCGCCGGTGTCAGATGCCGCTGCGCCCCAGGGCTATTTGCCCAGGCAGCTGAATAATCTTAATTCTGCCTACGGCAGTGCCGCGCAATTACAGGCAGCCACCGCCGCGTTAGCACAACAAGGGGTAAAGTCGGTAGCGGATATCGTGGTTAACCACCGGGTTGGCAGCACTAACTGGGCAGATTTTACTAACCCGAGTTGGGGCCCCTGGGCGGTCACGCGCGACGATGAATGGGGCCAGGGCAGCGGCAACTGGGACAGCGGTGATGGCTATCATGCCGCCCGCGATCTGGACCATAGCAATGCTACAGTGCAGGCCGATATTATCAGCTGGATCAATAATGTGCTTAAACCTGCCGGTTTTAGTGGTATTCGGTTTGACTACTCTAAAGGCTATAGCGCCTACTACGCTGGCTTGTACGCGCGCGCTACCGGGGCTGATTTTTGTGTCGGTGAAGTCTGGACTGATCTGAATTACGACAATGTTGATGGCCACCGCCAGCAATTGGTCGATTTTATTAACGGCGCTGACGGTGATTGCGGCGTGTTCGATTTTACGACTAAAGGTTTGTTAAATCAGGCACTCAATGCCAATCAATATTGGCGGCTTAGCAATAATTATCAACCGGCGGGCGGTATTGGCTGGTGGCCGCAAAAAATGGTGACCTTTGTCGACAATCACGACACCGGGCCATCTGAAATGTGCGGCAATGGCCAGAGTCATTGGCCGGTAGCCTGCAACAAAGTAATGGAAGGTTATGCTTATATCTTAAGCCACCCGGGCATACCGTCAGTTTATTGGGCCCACGTGTACGATTGGAACCTGTATCAGCCCATTCAGGCATTAATAGCGCTGCGCCGCGAGCTTAACATCCGCTCTGACGCCAGTGTCGCGGTACAGGTGGCAGATGCCAGCCGTTATGCCGCTATTGTCGATGGCCGGTTAGCGGTAAAAATTGGCCCTGGCGACTGGCAACCTGGTGCAGGCTGGACTTTAGCACTGAGCGACGACGGCTATGCGCTGTGGAAAAAATCGACGCCAGACCAGGCTGATTGGCAAAGAACGGTGGTGTTTGTGTATGGCGTGACCGCTGCCGGCCAGGATATGTTTATCCGCGGCGGTATCGATCACAATTATGCTGCGGCGAATCTGGGCCTTAGCTGCACCGCCAGCAACTACCAGTGTGCACTGCCGATCCGGCACAACAACCTGCGTAACCCTACTACCGCGCCCTGGAAGCAAAACGAGCAATATCTGGACTGGTATGGCAGCGAAAGCGGCCAGAGTAGCGCGGCCTTGGGCACGGCAGCCGACTGGACTACTAAACTGTGGCCAGCCAGTTGGGGGGCCAAGCGCACTGTGGCGCTGGATGGCTATGGTGAAGAGCCGTTAAATCAGTATGGCGAGCACTATTGGATGCTGGATGTTCAGATGGACTGCAGTCGCAGCGCCAATGGCTGGTTTGAGCTGAAAACCTTTATCAGTAATGGCCCGGGTTGGGAGGCTGATATTAGCCAGCCCGGTGCGCCTTATGCCAGTGGTAACCATTTTGCCCAATGCGGCAAACTCAATGTGTTCCGCCGCGGCGAGGCACAGCCGGTGACCATCAGTAACTTTTAACCCGTGTTAGCAGCCCGTGTATTGCACGGGCTGTATTACAGCAGAGTTTTGCTAACATACAGCAACAGTATGGCAAGGGCCGACAACAGCAACACGCAAAATGTCAGTACCATGCCAAATACCCGAAACTTTAGCGGCTCTTTCAACTGCTGTACGCCCCAGGCATGGCTCAGGCGTCCCAGCAGCAACGCAATACCCAGAATATGCAGGTATAGTGGCGCCAAGCCGCTGTATTCCGTCAGAAACATCAACAGCAAAGCTAAAGGCACAAAATAATTGGGGTCAGATCCTGAGGTATCCCCACAAAATTATTAGCTAAAACAAAAAGATGAACTCAGAAGGAACATTCATGGCGTTCGGTGATCAGATCAATCGCCAAACATCACTGAGACCAAACAGCCATGAATGTTCGTACTATCTTGACCAATATCGTTTCATTTGTCACACCCAAAATGCATGCAACCAGACAAAAAGCAGTGATTGATTGCGTGCAAAGCCTGGCAAACGGCAGTGCCGCTACCGTCACCAGCATTGGCCGGGGTATTCACTCTAATGCCTATGAAAAACATAACATTAAGCGGGCTGACAGGCTGCTGTCCAATACACATTTATTGCTTGAGCAAACGTTAATTTACGGAGCCGTATGTCGCTTCTTCTGTACTGCTAAACACCCAACGATAAGCATAGATTGGTCTGATTTAGATGAAGCAGGCAGACACTTTTTACTGCGAGCAGTGCTGACATTCGATGGTCGGCCTATCACCCTGTACCAGGAGGTTCATCCACTGAGTACAAAAGAAAAACCCGCTGTTCATAAGCTGTTTTTACAGACGTTGTCTCAGCTACTGCCAGCAAAATGTAAGCCGGTGATTGTCACTGATGCTGGCTTTAAAGCGCCCTGGTTCAGACAAATTGAAGCATTAGGTTGGTACTTTGTCGGCCGGGTACGTAAGCCGAATTTTTATACCACTGATAATGGTGCAAACTGGCAGTGTATTGGCCGGTTATTTGCCAAAGCAACGCTCAAACCGAAACAATATCCGGCACAGATTGCACAATACAACCCGTTTGCCTGCTTGTTGACGTTATACAAGCAAAAAAGCAAAGGTCGCCATGTGCGTAATGCAGATGGCAGTATGAAACGGTCAAAAACCTCCAAAACACATGCCCGAGGAAACACAGAACCATGGCTACTTGCTTCTAACTTGCCGCAAAGCAGCCATCATAGCAAACAGGTCGTATCAATTTACCGCCAACGTATGCAGATAGAAGAGAGCTTCAGAGATATGAAAAGCACGCAGTTTGGCCTGGGATTCGAGAAAAACGGTAGTACAAAAATACACCGAATAAGCTTGTTACTGCTGCTGAGCAATTTAGCTTCATTAGTGCTGATATTACTGGGTGTTGGGCTGACCGTAGCCAATCAGCAACGCCGGTTCCAGGCAAACAGCTATCGGGATAAACGTGTCTTATCGTTTCATACCTTGGGGTTAAGAGCGGTGGCAAAGCAGGTAATGTTTACAACAACACAGTGGCGCAGTACCTTGCGCCACTGCAAACACTTGCTAGATACAACGAGTTACAACATTGAATGCGGGGGCTAAATTCGTGGGGATCCCTCAGGGTCAGATCAAAATTAAATAACTGAAATTTCGAAAGTTTAATTTTGATCTGACCCCGTTTATTGAAAGTTTAATTTTGATCTGACCCCGTTTATTTTCATCTGCTTTCGCAACCCTATCGAACATCTTTTTTAGCCCATTTGAGTTTATCGCAGATCATTTGGCAAAGTAGCAGCAATAACTCATCCAATTCATCCTGATTTACTTGCCACCTGGTGCTCAATGTTACTGTGTGGGTCAGCTCATCTTGAATCGATCTGCCATTCTGAGCCACAACCGCATAGCTCAGTCGTAGCTCTCTACCTAACGGGGAAAAACCAACGCTAATCCATCCTCGGCGAGAAATAAAATTCTTAGTCACGGACAAAATAAAGACGCCAAATCCCTTGGAGGCAAAAAGCCCCTGTTGATAGCTTAAGTCAAGTCCGTTGCACACTAATTCGAACAGCTGCAAATCTATGTCTTCAAGTTTTTTTGCAACGGCTTGCCACGACCTTATTTGCGCGTTACACAGATAATCGGGGTCAGAATCGCCTTGACTAATCATCGCCTGATACTCCGCTTCGGTAAGCACCTGCACCCCCAACGCTTCGGCTTTAGCTAGTTTGCTGGCACCTACCTTGCTACCGCACACCAGATATTTGGTTTTGCTGTTTACGGCTTTTTGTACGTTGGCACCCAGTTGTTCGGCTTCATCTTCCATCTCTTCTCTGCTGCCTGCGCTAAACACACCGGTAAATACCAGTGCCAAGCCGGCTAAAGGTTGCTCTGCCGTTGCTGCGTCACCAAAGTAGTTCAGTGAATTCTCAAACCCATTAGCCTCCAACCAGCTCACTAACTCTGTCGGCAATATGTATAAATGCAGTGATTCATAACCATAGGCAAATACCTGCCCTGGAAACCACTGCTGGGCCAGACGGATTATTGCGGCAAAGTAGGCGCTGGTGTCTTCATCCTCGCTGGGCTCTTCTAAATCCGCCACGCCAAGACGCTCACCATTAACCTTAATGGTGATGCGCTCGCCACGGCGGGTATAACTGAGTTTGGCGTCGCCTTTAATATCACACAGCGCTTGTAATGGCGCAGTAAAGGCCGGGTAAGGTTTGTCGTAATCTTCTGTCTCTAACTGCATGCTTTCAATAAAGCTACCAAAGTACACACAGTGATTGGCAAAATGCTGCTGCAATATGGCATTGGCGTCAGCTTCAGTGGTGGTCACCGGATAACCCTGCTGCTCCAGGTGTTGCTTCAGCGCTACTAGTTCGTCAGGCCAGGGCTCGGCAGCAAACGCATCGGGTGAACTTGTCGGCTCAGGCTGTTCCGGCTCAGGCTGTTTCGAAACAGCAGCCACGGCTGGCTGGTGATAATTAGCCTGCGCATCTTGCAAACATTGTTGCCAAAAAGCTTGCCATTCCGGGGCCGATCTCGCTATCTGTGTTGCCCACTGTTCAACAACCTCTCTTTGCGCTGCCACAATACTTAGTCGATTTACATAGAACTCCGCTAACACGGTTATGTCTTCGACAAATCGCCCCCACCACCATGCGTCTAGAGATCGGTATGTTAAAAATAGCTCAGAGGTAAATGCTGGTGAATTTGGCGATACAATTTGCATAGGAAAAGATTGATACAAAATAAATTGGCTCTCCAGATTCCTAATCTTAATCGTATTAAACAAGCCAACGAACGCCCTGAAAAGGTCACGATAACCGAATTCAATTTGGCCTGCTTTTCCATCCAAATTTGTCAAGAGAGCACGCCATCTGTCGTTGACAAAGAAAAACTGATAGAGCTTAGCTTCCCTCCCGCTGAAAATCGCATTGTCGTACTCAGGCCGGTACTCTTCTTTATGAATAAAGGTATACCCATAGTTCTGAATGAGGTCGTAGCCATAACTAAATGCATCATAGTTTTTGCTGTTTTCTTCTGCTACCTGCCACCATACAGCTTCGTCATCACTTGGGTGCCAGGCTAGCTGCAGAATCAGCTTTATTTCAGGCATAACACCAAGACCAATGTCACGCCGGTCATTGACACTGATGTGGCCTTTAAGAAAATACCTTTCATAGATACGAATATCTGTACCTTTGAATCCTATAGCTTTTAGCCGCCCTGATAAACGCTGCCATTTGGCTTTTCGTTCAGCTAACCAGGCTTTGTCTTTAGTAAGCCAGTAATCAGAAGCTTGATATAAGTTCGTCATCGTCAACACTCGTGAGTGGATCAGCGAAAGAGTACTCAGGGTCAGCACAACACTAACTGACCCTAAATATCCTTTTTCGAATTAGCAGTTGGCAGTACTAAGATACTGCTGCAGTTCGTCGGCGGCTGCAGTAGGCAGGTACGCATAGCCTATCTCGTATTCATTCTGGCTATCAAACACAAAGCGACCGGTTAAGTGCTGCTCGGCAAACTCAGTTAAATCGTCCAAAAAGCTGGTGTCTGAATAAGAGCTGTCATGCGTATAGGTCCACTCATGCAGTTGGCCAAAGGCGGTAAAACTGACGTTGATTTCGCTATCACCGTTTTCGTCGCTCAGTTCCGAGCTTAATTGCTGTAGCTGCCATTCGCCGCTGGTCGCTTCGCTTGCTGCCTGCCAATGCTGCGGGTAAAAATCACGTAATTCTTCTTCGGTATAAGCACCAAACGGCTCGGTAGAAAAACTATTAGTACGTTCTGGGATAAGCGCTACCAGGGCTTCTGTGAAGTCGAAATAGTCTTGTTGCTGCAGCGTTTTTATCTGCGCTGGTTTTAGCGGCGTAACATCGACACCGAAAGCCTGTAGCCGCTGCGCCAAAAACTGATATTTTTCCAGCACTGACAGCTCAATAAACGCCAGTTGGGCCTCGTTAAACTCCTCCGGCTCGGCGTCATCAAAATCTTCATCAAAATCGATGTCGTCGTCATCGGCATACATGTCCAGCACCATTTGCATTGCCAAAGGCCACCACTCATAAAAGGCGTCTTGCTGATTAGGGATGCCATCAGCGGGTTGTTCGTCATAACAATTACTATCAAACAGTTGGTGTGCGATGCCGTTTAACGTACTGACAACCGCCGTTGCTGAGTTGATACAGGCTTCATCGTCGGCATTTTCAGCCATAGCGGATAGCTCTTGCAATAAACATTGCTGCAACCAAGGTGCAAAGCTATAGGCTTCCAGTTCACCGATACGCAAAATTAAATCTGTTACCTGCAACTCACCGGGTGAAAGCGCTTCGTCTTGCCAGATAGTTTGCCACAGCAGGGTGTTAATGCGGTCCAGCACGGCCAGCGTTTCCGGCAACGACGTAGTGGCCGTCATGGCAGCCAGTCGAATTTGCTCGGCTAACGCCACCTGCTCTGCCAACTCTTCTTCTGTCAGCTCCTCTTCTGCTATATCGTCTTCTTGCTGAAATAACGACGCCAGACCATTCGGGTCTTTCATCAGGCTGCGCGCCAGTTCGGCTACCGCTTCACCAATTTCCTGTTTAGAGGGCTGGGTTAAAAACTCGTCTTTTTTTGTCATTTATATTCTCCTGTAATGTCATCAAGATAAAAACCCATTATTACTTTACTGCCCAGCTAAACAGGGGAGTTTAAGCAAAAAAAGTAAATTAAATTAGGTACCAAAAATTGGCAATATAATTATTAAGATTTAATAACCTGTAAAGTCAAACTGCATTTAGTTAATAACGATTACATTACACGAGGGGTTTAGACGCCGCTTTAGGGGCAAAAACCACAGGATGTTGGATTTTTTACCCCACAAAGTGGACAATCAGCTTATATTACTGTCTTTAGACTGACGTTTATCACCCACAAGAGTGTTTTTTATCAGGGATTTTTTCTTTATGTCTATCATTATTAAGCAAATTGCTGCAGAGATTGCTGCCCGTCCGGAACAGGTTGCTGCTACCATAGCGCTGTTGGACGAAGGCGCAACAGTGCCTTTTATCGCCCGTTACCGCAAAGAAATTACCGGCGGTTTAGACGATACGCAATTGCGCCACTTAGATCAGCGCTTAATTTATTTACGTGAGCTGGAAGAGCGTCGCCAGGTGATTTTAAAAACCATCGACGAGCAAGGTAAATTAACCCCTGAGCTGAAAAATGACATTTTATCTGCCGACAATAAAACCCGTTTAGAAGATTTATACCTGCCCTATAAAGCCAAACGCCGCACCAAAGGCCAAATTGCTATTGAAGCGGGTATTTTGCCACTGGCCGATGCGCTGCAGCAAAACCCCAAACTAAACCCGCAGACTGAAGCCACAGCTTACATTAATGCTGATGCCGGCTTTGCCGACGAGAAAGCCGTACTGGATGGCGCGAAATATATTTTAATGGAACGCTTTGCCGAAGACTCCAATTTGTTAGCGCGGCTGCGCCAGCACCTGGCACAACATGCCGTGGTTAAAAGCACCGTTGTCGCGGGGAAGGAGCAAGACGGCGCTAAATTTCGTGATTACTTCGATTACAGCGAAAGCTGGAAAACCACACCGTCGCACAGGGCGCTGGCAATACTGCGCGGCCGCAACGAAGGCGTTTTACAGTTGCAATTAGTACCAGATGCTAACGAAGAAACCGCACACAGCCTGTGCGAACAGATGATTGCCAGCCACTTTAATATTAAAGATGAAGGCCGTGCAGCAGACACCTTTTTACGCACCGCTGTGCAATGGACCTGGAAGGTAAAACTGCACCTTAGCCTGGAAAACGACTTACTGGGCGAGCTGCGGGAAAAAGCCGAAGAAGAAGCGATTAAGGTATTTGCCCGCAACTTAAAAGATTTACTGATGGCAGCACCAGCCGGTATGCGCACAACCTTAGCACTGGATCCCGGCTTACGTACCGGCGTTAAGGTTACCGCCATTGATGAAACTGGCAAGCTGCTGGCACAAACCACCATATTTCCGCATGCGCCACAAAATGCCTGGGATAAATCGGTACGCACCTTAACCATGCTATGCCAGCAACATAAGGTGGAATTGATCGCCATTGGTAACGGCACGGCATCACGCGAAACCGATAAACTGGCCGCGGAAGTACTGAAAGCCTTGCCCAACCAAGCGATACAGAAAATCATGGTGTCAGAAGCCGGTGCGTCGGTTTATTCCGCCTCAGAGCTCGCTGCACAGGAGTTTCCGGATTTAGACGTGTCATTACGTGGCGCTGTCTCTATTGGTCGCCGCTTACAAGACCCACTGGCCGAGCTGGTAAAAATTGAACCCAAAGCCATTGGTGTAGGCCAGTACCAGCACGACGTAAACCAAAGTTTATTAACTAAGTCGCTCGATGGCGTAGTAGAAGACTGTGTAAACGCTGTTGGCGTAGATTTAAATACTGCCTCAGTACCGCTGTTAGCCCGGGTTGCCGGCCTAAATAAAACTCTGGCGCAGAATATTGTATTTCACCGTGACAGCAATGGCCGCTTCAACGAGCGTAAAGAGCTGCTTAAAGTGCCACGTTTAGGGCCAAAAGCCTTTGAACAAGCAGCCGGTTTTTTGCGTATTAACAACGGTAAAAATCCGCTGGACGCATCTGGTGTGCACCCTGAAGCCTACCCGCTGGTAGAAAAAATTCTTAGTTCACACCAAAAAAGCGTTGAGCAAATAATTGGTAATAGCAGCTTTTTAAAAAGTGTTGATGCCAAAGCCTTTGCTGATGAGAGTTTTGGTGTGCCCACCATTACTGACATTTTAAAAGAACTGGATAAACCCGGCCGCGACCCCCGCCCCGAGTTTAAAACGGCCAGCTTTAAAGACGGTGTGGAAACTTTAAAAGATTTGAAAGCAGGCATGTTGCTGGAAGGTGTGGTAACTAACGTAACCAACTTTGGTGCCTTTGTTGATATTGGCGTGCACCAGGACGGTTTAGTGCATATTTCATCGCTTACCGACAAGTTTGTTAGCGACCCACACGAAGTGGTTAAAGCGGGTGATGTGGTGAAGGTAAAAGTACTGGATGTAGAGGTTGAGCGTAAGCGTATTGCCTTAACCATGCGCTTAGATGAGCAGCCCACCCCTAAAACAACCGATAAACCGGCACAGCGGGCGCAGGGTAATGCACAAAGTCACTCACAAAGTAATAGAAACCCGGCACCACGTGCGGCAAAACCGGTTGACAATAACGCGGCTATGGGTAATGCCTTTGCTGAAGCTTTTGCGAAACTAAAAAAATAATAGTAAGACAGATGCAGATCAGGCTTGTTGACTAAACTGCCTGCTCTGCGGCTCGGTGGCGCGGGCATAAAAGCTGGATACAACATTACGACGCAGCGCATATTCAGCGCCAGCGGCAAAGGTATCTCGCTGAGGGGTAACAATGGCAGCACTGCCATCTTGCTCATTCATGGTGTAACTAAAGGTTTCTTTGCCAGAAGCGCCCGTAACATCACCGGCAACGCCCACATCTGACGACGTATCGCTAGCAGAATCCGCTTTACCCGCTTGCGCGCTTTGCATAACTAACTCGGCTTGTGCAGCCATTTGGCGTTGCATTGCCTCCGCAGCAATGCGCCGGTCTGCACCAGAGGGTTCCGCCGGTGCTAAGGCAGCAGAACGAACTTGCTGCATCTTCTGAATTGTCGCTTGCGGATCACCTGCAATAGGCGATATATCAATGGGTACTTCACCGCCCACAGCATATTGCTGGCCGTCGGGCCCACGTTGATAAGTATAGCTTGGCGCACCAGCATATTGGCCACCGATAGCAGCATGCGCTTGTTCATGCGCCTTTACTTCCATATCCCGGCTTTTAAGTTCCTGGATTTCCCGTTGTTCTTGCTGTTCAACCTGCTTCTGTTTCGCATCCTGTTGCTTAGCATCTTGCTGCGTTGAATCATCGCTGTCACGGTCGCTGGCGTTACCCTGCTGTTCATCAGAGCGTCCTTCACCACGTCCGTCTATAGCTTGTTGGGTTTCGGTTTCTTTGCCGTTGGCATCATAAAGTGAAACTGTAGAATTATTTGAACCTGCAACGCGCGCTTTTTCATCGCTAACTACCGGTTTTTCGGCACCGGTCTTTTCTGCCGATTTTACCGGTTCAAATAAATCGCGACGCACAGCATCACGACGCGCCATCTCCGTTGGAGGGTTCGCCGTATTGATACTGACATTGGGATAATTTGACACCAGCAATTTCGTTATACTCTGATATCGATAACCGTGCCTAGCACTTCATCAGCAGTTTGAATACTACGAGTATTGGCCTGGGCATTACGTTCTTCCTGGCCCAGTTGCACCAAACTGTTAATGACCGGCTCTGGCTGAGCAGCATATTGTAAAGGTCTGGAAGCCTGAGGCGCATCAGTTTCACGTATGGCTTGTTCTGTTTCATTTTGTTGTGCAGCCCGGGTTTGACGGTTAATGTCGATGGTGGCGTCGGTTACGCCCGCACTCGCCCGTTGAAAACCTTGTACACCCGAATACAACGCAGATTGAATGTCCATGGTAGAACTCCCGCACATTTAGCAAATAGTGTTTAATTATTAACCAAAACAGCCAAAAAAGAAAGTCTATACCTTCCTAAGACTGGCGGCTAATAGACTATTTCAAGAAAACTTCAACCAAGCCATGATCTTAACCAGATTAAAAAACTATCAGGGTGTGAAATAAAGGGCGCGTGCGAGGCATGCCCGGCAATATCAAACTGTGCTGCTGGCTGTAATTGTTTGAGTTTTTCTACAACGCTTACCGGAACCAGTGCATCAAGCCTACCAAAGTAGCCTGCCACTGGCTGATTAAGTGTACTAAATTCGGCTCTTAAATCACACTGACTAAGCAGTTGCAACGCGGCTTCTACTGCTTCGGCCTGTGGTGCCGGATAAGCCAAAATAGCCTGCTTTAACTGCTTGGTATCATTACGGGCGCTGGTACTACCCATTGCTTGAATGGCAAGAAAACGGTCAATGGTTTGTGGCAGATTGTTCTTTAACGACAAAGCAAATTGCTGCATGACAGCAGCTGACATACCGGGCCAATCTTGCTGGGCTAAAAAGCACGGCGACGCGGCAATAAGCGCTAAGCGTTTTACTTTACGCGGATATTTAGCCGCTAATGCGATAGCCAGTAACCCGCCTAATGACCAACCGGCAACATAACTATTATCGGGAATATCTTGCGCCATAAAGTCTAAAACAGCGTCTAAACTGTACGGCGATGGGAAGGCAGTAGCATTCCCAAAACCGGGTAGATCAGGCGTAAGTATTTTTATGGTATCGGGCAACCCGGCAACAATGGTGCGCCAAACGCCCTGGTTAACCCCCCAGCCATGCAGTAAAACCAACACCGGTTTGTCAGAATTCATTTCGCCTGCCATAGTTGCAATATTGTAAATTAAAGTGAAGTATTAGTTTGCTAAAACACCTGTTAAAGGCGCTGCACAAGGTATGGCATGAACTATTACCGACACCCTGTTTATGGTGTAGTTTACCGGTACACCGTTTTGACTGCCAGCTTTGTGATGTCTGTGAAGAGGCTCTACCTAAGCTACCTTATGCTTTGTGCCATTATAATTTGCTCTGGTTGCCACATGTCGCCCGAGGCTTGCATAAACCTGCTTTTGATACGTTATTAAGCGTGAGCTATTACAAGTTGCCTTATCAGCACTGGTTACAACGCTGGAAATTTTCTCACGATCTAGCTGCAGGTGATCTGTTAACACAGCAGCTGGCAGCAATAGTAAATCAATATCAGCAACAAGGTGGCAAACTGCCAGATGCTATCCTTTATGTGCCCATGCACCGGGCTAAACAACGCTCTCGTGGCTTTAACCCTGCTGAAATTTTGGCGCAACAGGTAGCAAAACAGCTGAAATTACCGCTGTTAACCGTGCTATATCGACCACATCAGCAACAGGCTCAGGTTGGTTTAAGCCGCAAGCAGCGGCAGCGCAACCTGCGAAAAGCCTTTGCATTATCCAGCCAACAACCGCTACCCGCCAACGTGGCGTTGGTTGATGACGTTGTTACCACCGGCGCCACAGCTAATACATTATGTCAGTTATTACGCCGCCACGGTGTAAAGCATATTAGCCTTTGGACCGTGGCCGTTACCTTGTTTGATTAATCTGCAGAGGTGCTAAACGCCGTACCTAAATACATCGCATTCACTAATAGTCGGCTGGAACCGAAAAAGTATCCTCGAAATACCGGATTGTCCGTCATAGCAATTACCCGCCCTTTTCCAATATTGTGTGCCAGCAATACGGCACTTTGACTAATGCGTGGCACATACTCTGGCGCTGTGTAACCGGCTAGCTGCGGTGATGTATTGTACAAGGCTACGTTAACAAAAGGCGCCTGACTGGGTTGTAATAACATGGTGCTGTTTTTAAACACTGGTAACGTGGCGTGGGTAAGGCCAAACGTCAGTGGGTGGCTTAAATCCAGATCAGCCTGATAAATTGCACCAGCAATACGCTGTTTACCCGCCAGCATCTCTTTGTCTTGATAACTTAAATTATGCTGTGGAATAAGGCTGGTCATTTCTTCGCCCTGCCATACCCCCGCCTTAAGCAAACCCACCTTGGCCAGCCACGCTGCCCCACGCTTATGCCCCCACAGCACACCGCCCTGCTCTGCCCACTGTTTTAGCTGGCTGATTTCCTTGTCTTGCCACGCATTGTAGTTACCATCTGGCAGTACTATATGGCTATAGCGACTTAAATCTAACTGTCGCAGCCGTTGCGGCTCGACTAACGTAGGGGATATCCCTGCCAAACGTTCCAGGTTATACCAAGCCTCTCCGGCTTCAGTAGAGTTAATGTCGGGGCCGGCCAATAGCAATATGGTGGGTAATACTACCGGCACAAATTTTCTGCTACCTAAATCGCTACCACTTGCAGTTAAGCCTGAACTAATCGCATAAACCGGCACGGAAAACTGCTGATTTACGCGTTGTAAGCGAGCAAACCAGTCTGGTTGCTGCTGTAAACCGGCAGGCAAAACCATTGCCCCGGCAGCCAAAGCTATCTCGCTCTCGCCACTGGTCGCCGTGACGTTATTCATCGCAGCGCGCAACACTAACTTTTCAGCCAGCAACGCTTGTAATAACAGAGGGGCTTGCTGATCTTGCCAGTTAAAGGCATAGGCATAGGCTCCTGGGGTCAAGGCCGCGCGTTTCGTTGCACTGGCTTGCCAGGACGAGCTAAGCTGTGATTTCGCTGGCTCCCGGCTAACGCCAGCAAACTGAAGGTTGTAAGCATAGGGCAGTGTCCAGGCGGAAACATCATAGAAAGTATTATCTGCAAAGTTCTTCTCAGTACTAAACATCGCCTTAATCAAGCGAAATTGCGGTTGCTGCAGTGGGACATAAAAACTCTTTTCAGCAGGGTACGTTATGTCGCCGTCCTGCCAGTCACGGCTGAGTTTAAACACGTCGACATGATGTCGTTGCAGCACGTCAAGCAACCCAGCCAAGCGGGTTGTGTCGTCGGATTCAGTGAAAATATAACCGCGGGTTTTGCTATTTTTAGCCTGTTGCAAGGCCGATTTATAAAACTCTTGCTGATAGCTTAATAGCTCTACCCGTTTAGCTACAGCACCGCGAATGGTAGAAAGAGAGGCGGTAAGTTGATTTTGGATAGTGGCGCTAAAACTAAGCGGCCCATTGATACTGTCCTGCAAATGACCGCGGCTGCTGGCTTGTTCAAACAAGATACCCACACTGCCTTGAATATCCGGGTAAGTAGAGCCTTTACCTATGTAAAAGTCATCGAAACTTTCTTCGGTAAAATAAAGTTGCTCAGCTTTATCTAACGCTGATGCATGAAACGTGGCCAGTGCCCGTGTCAGTTCAAAATTACGCTTCGGTGTCAGTGGATAGTTACGGCTAGGGATGCCTGGTTGAAAGAAGAATGTACTATCCGTTCCCATTTCATGGTAATCAGCAACAATATTTGGCAACCACTGTTGATATTGTGCAATACGCGCCCGGCTTTCCGGATGCTGCAGCAGTAACCAATCACGATTTAAGTCAAACCAGTAGTGATTCGGCCTGCCATTTGGCCAGGGTTCATTGTGCTCTCTGTGTTGCGGATCAGCGACTGGTGCTGCGCCTTTATGCATATTCGCCCAGTTGGCAAACCGGTCATGCCCGTCTGGATTCATGCTGGGCTGTATAATAATGACGGCGTTATCCAGCCAGTTCTTTACTTCGTTGTTTTCAGCGGCAGCAAGATACTGCGCTACCAATAACGCCGCGTTAGCACCGCTTGGTTCGTTGCCATGTATACTGTAACCCAGCCAAATAATCACCGGGGCATCAGCAGATGCTGTCTCGCCCAAACGTGCAGCAGCAACATGTTGCTGCCTAATTTGCTCAAGCTTGCTGAGGTTGCCAGGTGAAGAAACAACCAGCTGCAATAGCGGCCTTTGTTCATGGCTGTAGCCAATAGTTTCTAAATCAGCGCGTGGTGATGCCTTAGCTAATTGCTCCATATAACGCTGAATTTGATCATGGCGCATATGCCAGTCACCCACCTTAAAACCCAGCACTTGCTCAGGTGTTGGCAGGCTTGTATCTTTAACCGTTGGCACATAAGTTGTAACTGCCTTGCTATAACAACTAAAGGCAAAAAGCGCCACTAAGGTGTAATATTTCATGTTTGATATCCTCTATGCTGCGGCTAAGTTAGCCATATCGGACGCAAAACTCAAGCAGGACTGGCATCACAGAAACAGGAAGAGTATCATAGCGATTAACCTAGTAATTTAGTCAGGTACTCTCTTATGATTACAATTTCTGAACAGGCACAACAACATTTTGCCAAGCTGTTATCCAAACAACCTGCCGGCACCCATATTCGCGTGTTTGTGGTTAACCCAGGCACGGCACAAGCGGAGTGTGGCGTATCTTACTGCCCACCAGATGCGGTAGAGGATTCTGACTTAACAGTAAATTTCACCGGTTTTGATGCCGTTGTTGACAGCGAAAGTAAACCTTTTCTAGTCGATGCTGAAATTGATTTTGTTACCGATCAGATGGGCTCGCAGCTTACATTAAAAGCGCCGAATGCCAAAGTACGCAAGGTGAGTGACGACGCGTCATTAATGGAGCGGGTGCAATATGTTATCGACAGTGAAATTAATCCACAGTTGGCAAACCATGGTGGCCGGGTGTCAGTAATGGAGCTGACCGGCGACGGTGTAGCTGTACTTCAATTTGGCGGTGGCTGTAACGGTTGCTCACAGGTTGATTTAACGCTAAAAGAAGGTATTGAAAAAGAACTGCTAAACCGCTTTAGTGGCGAACTTAATGGTGTACGAGATATTACTGAACACCAACGCGGTGAGCATTCTTACTACTAGAACCCGCCCTGCATTGCTTGACTAAAGCTGCACTGACAACCCGTATGTGCTATAAAGCCGCTGTGCTTTAATCGCCTTACGGGTATGTTATCGATGAAAACCTTAGTATTATGTTTTAGCTTATTTTTCACCGTAATGCTGCCTGCTCAAGCGGCAGTGATGTTAATTTATCATCATGTCGCAACCGACACTCCACGCGTTACCAGTGTTACACCGGCCGAACTGCGCCAGCATTTACAACACCTTAAAGACAACCAATTTCAGGTCATTGGCCTGGATACATTAATTGCACAGTTGAAACAGGGTAAGGCTGTCGCCGACAATGCCGTTGTCATTACTTTTGATGACAGTTATGCCAATAATTTTACGACGGCACACCCGATTTTGCAGGAATTTGGTTACCCCTATACCATTTTTATTAGCCCGGGTAGTATTGATAAAGGCGATGGTCCGTTGCTTAGTTGGCAACAAGTTAAGCAAATGTCTGATGACGGCGTGCTAGTAGCAAACCATGCGATGTGGCATGAACATATGGCGCAGCCCGACGCAGGTGAAAGCAAATCACAATGGCTTGAGCGCATGCGTCAGAGCATACTTAGTGCGGAAGATAAAATTGAACACTACACCGGGCAACGCCACCAGTGGTTAGCCTACCCTTACGGTGAATACAGTGCAGCGTTAGAGCAGCTGGTTGAGGAACTTGGCTTTATTGGTATTGGTCAACAATCAGGTGCTATTGGTAGTACGACTGTTTTAACCCGCATTCCTCGTTATCCAGCCGCTGGGGTTTATGCCGACATAAAAAGTCTTGCTCAGAAACTGCGTACCTTGCCATTTCAGATTACGCACTATCATGGTGCTGACCCGGTGATCACCGCCAATCCGCCAACACTATCACTTACGTTAAAAGCGAATGATTTTGTTCGCAGCCAGCTGCAATGCTTTGCTGGCAGTGAAGTGCTTACGCCAGAGTGGTTAGACGACGATACTTTTACGGTTACGGCAAGCAAAGCGTTAGGCAAAGGCCGGGCGCGATACAATTGCACTGCGCCATCACTCAGTAAAAAAGGCTATTTTTATTGGTATTCCCAGCCCTGGCTTAACCCGCGTTAAGCTTGTTCAGCACTAACGGAAAATCTGCCAACAGCTGCTCAACATTAATCACTGGTAACTCTCCCACTTGCATTGGGGGTTTAAACATGGCAACCAGTTGGCCTTGCGGATTAATCAATACCACAGAGGCACTGTGGTCCACCAGGTAATCCTGCGACGTGCTGCTGCTAAGGGCATACATTAACCCCAATTGCCGAACAAATGGAAACAACTGGTCATGCCCTGCAGTCATCCCAAGCACACTGGCCTGTTCAAAGTAGCTTACATAGCGGTTCAGTTGTTCAATACTGTCGCGGTTCGGGTCAACTGAAATAAACCAGACCTTTAGCGGCTGTGACACCTGTTCAGCCAGCTTTGGTTGTGCACCCGCCAGTTTGGCCAAGGTTAATGGACATATATCCGGGCAAGAAGTATAACCCACAAACGCCAGCGTCCATTGGCCATAAAGTCGTTCACGATTAACCGTTTCGCCGTGATGATCGGTTAAATTAAAATCGGCTAAAGCTCTTGGCTGCGGGTAAACCAAGGCAAGTTTAGGCTCTGCGCTAACCTGCGACAGCTGATACAACATAACGCCAGCAATCAATGCCCCGGCGGCCAACAATAAGTAGGTTAAATTACGAAACATAAATCGGCGACACCTTAAAATAGTGGTCTACAAGCAACAACAAAAATAATACCATCAAGTGTGTTATTGAAAACTTAAAGGTTGCCATTGCAGTACTGTTATCAGCGTCAAATTTAAGCTTCCAGGCATACTGCATAAAACGCAAATTGAGCAAGGCGCTACCCACCAGATAAATTGCCCCGCTCATGCCAACTAAATAGGGCATTAAGCATACTAAAAAAAGCAATACGGTATATAAGCAAATTACACTCTTTGTAAATTCGATACCGTGCGTTACCGGTAACATAGGCATATTAACTTTGGCATAGTCATCACGTCGATGAATTGCCAACGCCCAAAAATGGGGTGGTGTCCAGGCGAAAATGATCATCACCAACAGCAGTGCGTGGCCATCAACACTACCGGTTATTGCGGTCCACCCCAGTAGTGGAGGCATGGCCCCTGCCAGGCCGCCAATAACAATATTTTGCGGCGTAGCACGTTTTAAAAACATGGTGTACACCACGGCATAGCCAAACAAACTGGCTAAGGTTAACCATGCGGTAAGTGCGTTAACCGTCAGATAAAGTAACACAAAACCAGTTAGTGCAAGGCTAAAGGCAAAAGTGATTGCCTGACTTGGGCTAATCCGACCTTTAGCAACGGGCCGGCTGTAAGTTCGCGCCATTTGCGCATCGATACGCTGGTCCACAACGTGATTCATTGCAGCCGCGGCAGCTGATAACAAGCCTATACCTATTGTTGCAGCAATTACCGTCAATAAATTAGGTAGTCCCGGCACAGCCAACATCATGCCAACCCATGCAGTGAGAACCAGTAAAGCAACGACTTTAGGCTTGGTCAGTTCAAGGTAATCGTGTAGGCGACTTACACCGGCTTTGCTTTTTATTATGACGGTCATAGCGTTTCCTTGCTTAACAGTGCGTTACTGCGATGTATTTGGACGTAAATTAGTACCAATAGCATAAGTAAATTTGCAGCAATAAAGTTATGCGCTACGGCATTGGCTAAAGGCAAATGTAACACCACATTCAGCACGCCCAAACTAAACTGAACTACCAGCAATGACGCAGCGGCTGCTGTTAACCGTTTCATCGTTGTACTGGTAGCGCGTCGCCAAAGTTTTACTAAAAAAACTGACAACACCAGCACGGTAATGACAGCACCGAGTCGATGAAATACATGCACCGTCTGACGCGCTTCTGCAGACATCACGCCATACTCATAATCATCGTGCCCCAGATGTAAGTCGAATGCCTCACTGACATTGAGCCGATCTATCCAACCGGCTTCACACACTGGTAAATCAATACAAGCTAATGCAGCATAATTTGCCGCGGTCCAACCACCCAGTGCAATTTGGCCGACCAATACCATCACAGCCAGCGCAGCCAAAGGTTTTAAACTTCGAAGTTCAGGCTCTTGTACCTGATGCTGCGGATGCAATGTTAGCCAGTGTACGGCTAACAAACAGAGCAATGAAAAACCACCGAGCAAATGCCCCATTACCACCAAGGGCAATAAGTTTAATGTAACGGTCCACATGCCCAGCGCAGCCTGAAAAACCACTAACGCCAATAGTATACCCGGCAACATTTTTGGGCTTTGCCGGCGAAACAAGGCGCTAAAAAAAATAGCGGCGATTAGCAAGCCCAAACTACCGGCGAAATAACGATGGATCATTTCATTCCAGGCTTTGTGTGGTTCTAGCGGGCGCTCCGGAAACGCTTGCTGCGCCGCTTCTATGTGATGCTCCTGATGCGGTACTTTTAAAAAACCGTAACAACCGGGCCAATCCGGGCAGCCTAAACCCGCATCGGTTAACCGCGTATAAGCGCCCAATAAAATCACACCCATAGTCAGGAAAATGGCGATGGTAGCCAGCCATTGTTGTTTCTTCATACTTTGGTCCGGTCATAATTAAGCAATTTGAGTAAATCCTGACGTATGGCTTTGGCAGTACTGGCCATATCTGCTTCTTCTGGCATGGCATAACTCAGCAACACCAAGCCTTGCTGGTCAATAAGTAAAATGCGATCTTGCAGTGTGGCAGGTACAGTTTGCGCTGCAGCGAGGAGGGTAAAGCTATTAAATTCTTCCGGCAGCGACGCATCACTTAATAAAACCGGCTGCACATGTTCTTGCTTACGCCCTAAGCCGACATAGAGTTGCTGCACGGTATAAAGTGCTTGCTGACAACGCTCCGAGCATTCGCTGGCTGGCGCTACCGCAAGACGCCAATGCGCTTTTTCCTGGCTTGCAGCGAGTAAAAACACCTCTTCTTGCTGCCACGCCCCTTTGCTGGACGACCCTCCGTTATACCAGCCCATCTCGAGCACGAGCTTGGCTGCCAGTAACGGCAAGCCGCAACAAAGTATAAATAACAGCAGAAATTTTTTCTTATTCATTATTTGCTTTCCCATGATGACTGGCAGCAAGTGCGACACCAATAACGGCTACTGCCAGTAAAAACCATTGCAATGCATAGCCTCTATGCTTTTCGGGCGGCAGAACAACGGGTTGATAGTGTGGTAGAAAATCTGAAGTTTGTTGTTGATATAACAAGGCAGGATACAACGCCAGGCCGCTAATACCCGACAATTCTGCAAAACTAACCTGCTGAATACGCATTGGCCAGGCACCGTCATTTTCAGCATTTTGCCCCAGTAACAGTAAACCGTCGGGCTGAGTGCGTAGCAGGCCATCAAGCTTTAACGACACAGGGATTTGTAATTGCGGTAAAGTATCACGCCGGTCTGTAGCCGCCAGCCACCCCAGATTCACCAGCAGTGGCTGGCTAAGTCCTTCAGCCTGAACCGGCACAACGACATCGTACCCCACTCTGCCATTAACAATTTGGTTATCTAACAACCAAATAAAAGGCGCTAACCAGCGGCCCTGTGCTTGAAATGGTGCACCATCAATATCGGTTTCTGAAAGTTGATTTAACTGCGCGCCCCGCAATGCACCGTTACTTTGCAACTGCGCCAGTCTTTGCAACTGCTGCGTTTTTTCTTCGGCGCGGCTTAGCTGCCACCATGACAAGTTGATTAAAATAGCAAAAGCAGTCAAAGTGATTACAACCCAAAGCAGGTTAAAGGCAAAAATCTGCTTAGCCAGCTTAATGCGCATAACACTTATCCCGGAGAGCTCTGTCAATGTGGCTTAAACTTGTCATCATAGCGCTACTACTTTTTATTGTATTTAACCTGATACGTGCAGGAGTGGTGATGTTAAAAGCACCTGATCCCAGCGTAAAAATGTCACAGTTTCTTGGTAGACGGGTATTGTTCTCCGCTATAGTACTGATCATTATTTTTATCGCCTTGGCGCTGGGGCTCATACAACAGAACCCCAGACCGTATTAACGCGTTACAGTACGTAGACAAAAAAGTACAAACATAGCCAAACAACATCAACAAAATGCCAATACCAGGCCGCAGCTTGAAAGGCAAAATGTTTCTCTGGCGTAAAGTGGCCTTTTAACACACGAAAGAACACAAACAGTAAAATTATGGCTCCCAACGTCACATGCATGCCGTGAAATCCGGTTAGCAAAAAGAAGGTATTGCCATAAAAACCCGATGCCAGTGTTAAGCCCAAATCCCGATAGGCATGGATATACTCATACACTTGTAAGCTGAGAAAAGTTGCACCTAACAATAAGGTTACCAGTAACATTAACTTCAGTTGACCACGCTTGTTTTGCTCTAAACCAGTGTGAGCAAAATGCAGTGTAATAGACGAAATGACCAGTATCGCCGTATTAATTAGTGGTAATCCTGTTGCTGGCATCGCTTGCGTCTCAATGCCGCCAGGTGTTTTCAGCAACGGCCACATAGCATCAAAACCAGGCCATAGCAGTTGAAATGTCATGGCGTTATTGCTGCCACCACTTAACCAGTCCAGTGCAATGACACGGCCATAAAACAACGCACCAAAAAACGCCATAAAGAACATCACTTCAGACAAAATAAACCAACTCATGCCTTGGCGAAAAGAGCGGTCCATCTGTGCACTGTATAAGCCACTCATGGATTCATCAATAACGTTTTTAAACCAGCCAAACAGCATAATAATTAATACAACAAAGCCTGCTGCCAGCATGTAGCCGCCAAAACCAGGTTGTTGCTTTGTTACTTCATTGACAAAGTTTCCTGCACCAAAAGCAATTAAAAACAACGCCACGGCACCGACAATAGGCCATGGGCTTTGGGCGGGAACATAATATTTTTCATAGGTTTTATTCATGTTATTCCCCAAGTTGGGTCGACTCAGCGGTGCTTTCAGTCCAGCCATTCGTCACGTCATACAAGGTGTACGACAACGTAATAGTAGAAAACTGACTGGGTAGCGCTGGGTCAACATAAAACTGTAACGGCATTAGCATGTTTTTACCGGCATCCAACTTCTGCTGGGTGAAGCAAAAACACTCAATTTTGTGGAAGTATAATGCAGCCTGACCAGGAGAAACCGATGGCACAGCCTGACCCACAATAAAGCGTCCGGTAGGGTTTTCTGCCAAGTAATTCATAATATGAATTTCTCCGGGATGCACCGTCATACGACGCACTTCTGGCTCAAAAATCCACGGCATCTGTTTGTTGGGTCGGGCGATAAACTCAATCACCACTTCGCGGCTAATATCAATCTGCGCAGCGTCAGCGGTGGCCGCAGTTGTCGCGGTTTTACCGTTTAAACCCGTCAGGTCGCAAAACACGTCATACAACGGCACCAAAGCAAAACCAAACCCAAACATGGCCAATGCAATGACGGCTAATTTTACGGTTAAAGGCTGATGTTTCAGTGCCATTGTTTGCTCCTACTTCACGTGTGGCGGCGTCTCAAAAGTATGATATGGCGCCGGTGACGGCACTTCCCATTCCAAACCTTCGGCACCTTCCCAAACTTGCGCTGTCGCTTTCTCTCCACCTCGTGCACATTTCACCACTAGCCAGACAAAAAGCAGCTGTGACGCGCCGAATAGGAAACCACCGATGCTAATAAAGGCGTTAAAGTCAGCAAATTGCAGCGCGTAATCAGGGATCCGGCGCGGCATACCTGCCAACCCAACAAAGTGCATAGGGAAGAACAACAAGTTAACGGAAATAAGCGAGCACCAAAAATGCCACTGGCCCAGCTTTTCATCGTACATAAAGCCGGTCCATTTCGGTAACCAGTAATAGGCCGCCGCAATAATGGAGAACACCGCACCTGTTACTAACACATAGTGGAAATGCGCTACCACGAAGTAAGTATCATGGTATTGGAAGTCGGCCGGTGTTATCGCCAACATCAAGCCAGAAAAGCCACCGATGGTAAACAGCACAATAAAGGCCAGCGCAAACATCATCGGCACTTCAAACGTCATAGCACCGCGCCACATTGTCGCCACCCAGTTAAATACTTTAACCCCGGTCGGCACCGCAATTAACATGGTGCAATACATAAAGAACAAGGCCCCGGCAACTGGCATACCAGTGGTAAACATATGGTGCGCCCATACCAGAAACGACAATATCGCGATACTGGATGTGGCATAAACCATGGAGGCATAACCAAACAGGGGTTTACGCGCAAAGGTGGGGACTATACTCGACACGATACCGAAGGCTGGCAATATCATGATATACACTTCAGGGTGACCAAAGAACCAGAAAATATGCTGGAACAATACCGGGTCGCCACCACCGGCGGCGTCAAAGAAGCTAGTGCCAAAATATTTGTCGGTCAATACCATTGTTACTGCACCGGCTAATACCGGCATAACCATAATCAGCAAAAACGCGGTAATTAACCAAGTCCATACAAACAGTGGCATTTTCATCCAGGTCATGCCTGGTGCCCGTAAGTTGAAAATGGTAACGATAACGTTGATCGCTCCCATGATGGACGATATACCCATTATATGCACAGAGAAAACAAATAATGCGGTACTGTCTCCACTATAGGTTGTTGATAACGGTGCATAGAATGTCCAACCGAACGCCGGACCACCGCCTGGCATAAACAGCGAAATTAATAGAATTAAAAACGCAAATGGCAGGATCCAGAAGCTCCAGTTATTCATCCTGGGTAGCGCCATATCCGGCGCGCCAATCATCATCGGTATCATCCAGTTGGCTAAGCCGGTAAAGGCAGGCATTACCGCGCCAAATACCATAATCAGGCCATGCACTGTGGTCATCTGGTTAAAGAAGTTCGGCTCAACGAACTGCATACCCGGCTGGAATAACTCAGCCCGGATCACCATTGCCATGGCGCCACCAATAAAAAACATGATTAGCGCAAACACCAGGTACATGGTACCGATGTCTTTGTGGTTAGTGGTATACAACCAGCGCTTTATGCCGCTGGGTTTATGGTCATGATGCTCGTGATCATGTTCATGATCTGTCACTGCTGCGCTCATCCGTTATTCCCCTTTACCTTGCATGACAGCGTAGACGTCTGCAGCCTGCACTAATTCGCCAGTATTGTTACCCCAGGCATTGCGCTCGTAGGTAATTACCGCGGCAATTTCTTTTAAACTTAATTGCTTGGCGTAAGCTTGCATGGCTGTACCTGTTTTACCGTTCAGCACAATATTAATATGCCCCGGGATATCAGTTAACGCCATGCTACTGCCTTTAAGCGCAGGGAAAATACCCGGTAAACCTTCGCCATTCGGCTGATGGCAGGCTGCACAATATGCAGTGTAGGTGCGCTCACCAACATCCATCAACTCATCCATTCCCATGTTCATGGCAAGCAATTCTTGTTCTTCCGCTTTAGCTTTGGCTATGCGCTCAGCCTCACCATTCACCCAGGTGTCAAAGTCTGCAGGGCTTTTCGCAATAACCACCACAGGCATATAACCATGGTCTTTGCCACAAAGCTCAGCACACTGGCCGCGATAGATACCGGGTTCATCTACCCGGGTCCATGCTTCATTGATAAAACCCGGATTAGCATCTTTTTTGACGGCAAAAGCAGGTACCCACCAAGAATGGATAACATCATCAGAGGTCATCAAAAAACGTACTTTTTTACCGGTGGGAATAACGAGCGGACGGTCTACTTCCAGCAAATAATTTTCGCCTTTAGCGAGCTTATTGACAATTTGCTCCTTTGGCGTTGCTAAGAGTGAGTAATATTCGACATCGTGTTCTAAATATTTGTAATGCCATTTCCATTGTGAACCGGTAATAACCACGGTGACGTCTGCTTGCGTAGTGTCTTCCATAGCAATAAGGGTTTTAGTAGCCGGAATGGCCATAATAATTAGAATTAATACCGGTATAGCAGTCCAGAGTATTTCTACTTTGGTGCTTTCGTGGAATTGGGCTGGCTGCACACCTCGCGCTTTTCGATGGCGAACGATAGACCAAAACATGATCCCGAACACCACTGCACCAATAACACAACAAATCAGAAAAATGGTCATGTGCAGGTCGTAAACTTGCCGACTAATTTCTGTTACCCCTTTGGTCATATTAAGGGGCATATCTGTTGCATTAGCTGTTGCAGCTAAAAGCAGGGTTGGCAGCGACCAACGAAGACTACGCGTTTTCGTCACTGGACTTCTCCTCTGTCATTTTGCAAAGCAAACTGCAGAAACTAAGTACACAGTACTACACGGCTCTTACTCACCCACACCGAACCCATGTCTGAAGTTTCATCAGTTTATTATTGTTATTATCGGTTTCGGGGCTAGCGCTGAAACCGGAACTGATTCTATTGTTATTTTTTAATCAGTAACAGCCTAAGAATTATCCAAATCGCAATCAGTGTAAACCCCTAAATAACAAAAGCACCGGCAAACCTTAGTGGTCGTACCAGCGCTTATGGCAAAATAACTTATTGAGGTTAGTACAAATTACAACCAACTTCCATTACGAATCACGCCTACAGCCAAACCTTCAATGGCAAAATGCTGCGCGCTGAGATCAACCTTAATCACATCGAAATCTTTATTTTCCGGATGCAACAACACTGTACTGCCGTCTCGCTGAAAACGTTTAACAGTTACATCTTCGTCTACCCGGGCCACAATCACCTGTCCGGGTTCAGCCTGCTGCGTTTTGTGTACCGCAAGTAAATCACCATCCAAGATACCAATATCCTGCATGCTCATGCCCTGCACGCGCAGCAGAAAATCAGCATGCGGTTTAAATAAATGCGCATCCACCTGGTAATGTTCCTGTACGTGTTCAGCTGCAAGAATAGGTTGTCCAGCAGCAACCTTACCAATAAGTGGCAGCCCTAGCTGCACGGGCTCATCCATTTCTACCAGCCGGATACCACGTGAGGTACCCGGCATCATTTCTATAACGCCTTTTTTAGCCAACGCTTTTAGGTGCTCCTCTGCAGCGTTTGCCGATTTAAAACCTAATTGCTGTGCTATTTCTGCTCGTGTAGGTGGCATACCGCTATCTTGCTGGTAATCTTTTATCAATTGCAAAATTTCTGCCTGTCGTGGCGTCAGTGGTCTCATAGTGCTGTTTACCTGTACAGTGAATACTGTGAGTATATACAGGCGTATTACAATTGCAAGTTTCTGTGTTGCGGCACAATTTTCTACTTGGCACGGCCATGTTATGCTATATCACAGTATTTAACTCTGGATGAGATGGCTATGTTCCGGCCGGTAAAATTGTTTGCAGCCTTATTAAAATGGCCGATGTGGCCACTGTTGAAGTATAAAACAGTCCCTGAGCAACCCATTACTGAGCTGGCACTGTCTACAAGCCGCCCTTTGTTTTATGTTTGCACGACCGAATCTGCCGCTGACTTAGCAGCTATCCGCCGTATTTGTCATAAACTGGATCTGCCTGATCCCGCCGACGACGTCAGTCTTAATGGCACAAGTCACCCCCGTACCTTATTTTTAGAGAAGCCCCACACCCTAGTGTTTACACGCGGTAAAACAACTGCCTTGGCACAAGGGCAAGCATTACTGCAAGCTCACCTTGATGACCCTGACTTAAACGCACAACTTGTGCCAGTATCGTTGTTGTGGGGCAGAGCACCCGGCAAAGAAAACAGCATAAAATGGTTACTCGGCGAAGCACACGCGCCAAACTGGCTTGCTAAACTGCTGATAGTGTTAATTTCAGGGCGCCACTCGCTGGTGCGTTTTAGCCGAGCAGTATCATTACAGCAGATGGCTGCGCAATATGGGGCTGCAGAGCAAACAGCACATAAACTGTTGCGTATGTCACGTTTCCATTTTTATCGTCAACGCTTAGCGGCTACCGGCCCCAAAATGGTTAACCGTGCGCAGCTATTTAACGCGTTATTGGCCGCCCCCGCGTTAAAAAAAGCGGTTGAAGATGAAGCCAAAGCAAAACGTATTCCACGCTCAGCAGCAAGACAGCAAGCACGTAAACTGTTGTTGGAAATTGCCGCAGATTATCGCGCATCCACACTTCGAGTGGGTGATAGAGTGCTGCGCTGGCTGTGGAACAAGCTCTATACCGGCATCAAAATTAATAATGCCGACATGTTGCGTGATTTAGCCCAGAAGGGACATGAAATTGTTTATGTCCCCTGCCATCGTAGCCACATGGACTATCTGTTACTGAGTTATGTCATTTATCAGCAAGGTCTGGCACCACCGCACATTGCTGCCGGTATCAACCTGAACTTTTGGCCTGCTGGGCCCATTTTTCGCCGTGGTGGCGCGTTTTTTATTCGTCGGAGTTTTAGCGGAAATAAGCTTTATTCAGCGGTATTTCGTGAATATTTGTGCCAATTATTCAGTAAAGGCCACTCAATAAAATATTATACCGAAGGCGGCCGCAGTCGAACTGGGCGCTTACTTCAGCCTAAAACTGGCATGCTGGCGATGACGTTACAATCCATGCTGCGTGGTATTGAACGCCCTGTGACGCTTGTCCCCGTTTATCTTGGTTATGAGCATGTAATGGAGGTGAACACTTACTTACGTGAATTAAAAGGTTCGGGTAAGCAAAAAGAGTCCGTTTGGGGCGTCGTTAAAGCCATTCGTAATTTGCGCGATTATGGCTATGGTTATGTCAACTTTGGTGAACCCATCACATTAAATAGTTATCTGACTCAACACGTACCCCATTGGAAGCAGGATGTTCATCCACTGGAAGTACAAAAACCACAGTGGTTGAACCCCACTGTTGCTATCTTGGCCGAAAGCCTGATGCAGCGTATTAACCAGGCTGCAGCACTTAACAGCATTAACCTTATCGCATTATGTTTATTAGCAACGGAGAAACATACGCTAACCCGTGCGGAACTGGCACAACAAATCAAGTACTACTTATCACTGCAACGCGAAGCACCTTATCACCAGCAAATGACATTGCCGGAGGAAAGCGCGGAGCAGTTAATTGATCATGCAATATCACTAGATAAGGTACAGCAACACAACGATAGTTTCGGACAACTGATTAGTTTGACCGATGACAACGCCATTTTAATGAGCTATTACCGTAATAATGTGCTGCATTTGTTTATCTTACCGGCCATTATTGCCAGTGCCGTTTTGCATCGTAGAGAAATAAATCAGCAGCAACTATTATCCATAGTGCAGCAACTGCTACCTTTGCTGCAGCAAGAATTGTTTTTATCCTTAGCAGATGTCGATACCTATTGCAGCGCTGTGTTGCAACATTTGGTTGAAGCTAATCTGGTAGAGCAGCATGCTGAAAGCTATAGGGCCCCAACTCAGCATAGCAACGGCTACTTTATGTTAAGCATGCTTGCACATAATGCTGAGCATACATTGCAACGCTACGCCATGGTACTGCAGCTCATCGAAAGCCAGGGAGCGCAAAGCCGTACAGTATTAGAGAAACACTGTCATGAGTTAGCACAACGTTTACTCAACCTGCACGGCATTACTGCACCGGAATATTACGACAAGCAACTGTTCGCTACCCTGGTAAACGCGTTAAAAGACGGCGGTTTTACCCGTAACGACGAGCAAAACAGGGTTGTTGCTACTGCGCAGTTACCGGCTCTGAATACCACCGTTAGCATGCTGCTACGCAATGATGTGTTGCAGAGTATTCACAGCATCGTCCCTACCAGCGTATCTTAGCGGCTGGTAGGATACGAGCGAATAACCCCTTCCTGAATGGTAGACGCCACTAAGGTGCCGGCCCGGTTGTAAAACTGGCCGCGCACCAACCCCCTACCACCTGAAGCACTGGGGCTGTCTACCGCATAGAGCAACCAATCATCGAAACGAAAATCCTGATGAAACCACATGGCATGATCGATAGTTGCAACCTGCATATTCGGCGCCATAAAAGATTTACCATGTGGCTGCAATGCTGTAGGTAAAAAATTAAAATCAGAGGCATAAGCCAGCAAATATTTATGCACCCGCAAATCATCTGGCATAGCGCCATTGGCTTTAAACCAGACATAACGTTTTGCTGGGCTAATCTGTGCTTTAAACGGGTTTTGAAAATCAACCGGACGCATTTCTATAGGTTTTTCACAAATAAATTTACTGCGTAAACTTTCGGGTATTAGCTGAGCATGCTGTTGATAAAACTCTAGATCGGACACCAGATCTTCCGGTTGTGGTAATTGCGGCATCACATCCTGATGCTCAAAGCCGCTTTCTTCAGCCTGAAACGACGCCGTCAAATAAAAAATGGGCTTACCGTACTGAATGGCACTAACCCGACGCGTACTAAAACTCTTGCCATCACGAATATTTTCGACTTCGTAAACTATGGCCTTTGCCGCATCTCCTGGTCGCAAAAAATAGGAGTGAAAAGAATGCACCTTACGATCTTCAGCCATGGTTTCTTTCGCGGCAGACAGCGCCTGTCCCATAACCTGCCCACCAAAAACCGCTTTAAAACCCAAATCCTGACTTTGGCCACGGTACAACCCTTGCTCAATGGTTTCCAGCTTTAATAATGACAGTAAATTCTGTAATACCTGACTCATTGCCGTCCCTTTGTATTCCGTTTGCTTAAAGTATAGTGATATTCTGCCGCAAACTTGGGAGATCAGCAAAGATGGCTTATTGGTTATTTAAAACAGAACCGTCAGAATGCAGCATTGATGATTTCGTTAAAGCGCCGGATAAACCTATCGTTTGGGAGGGCGTGCGTAACTATCAAGCTCGCAATATGCTGCGTGATAAAGTACAGCACGATGATTTGGTATTCATCTATCACTCAAGCTGCAAAATAATTGGCATCGCAGGTATTGCACGCGTAGTTGCCTCTGCTTATGCTGACCCAAGCCAATTTGATAACACAAGTGTTTATTTTGATGGAAAATCTTCACCTGATGTGCCGCGCTGGGTCGCTGTTGACGTAATCTTTGTTGAAAAATTTCCTCACATCATTTCGCTGGACAAACTAAAAAGCTCAGCTAAGCTGAATGAGCTGCCTGCTGTTCAAAAAGGCAGCAGACTGTCTGTTATGCCGGTAACACCTGAGCAGTGGCAAACGATTTTACAGCTAGGTTAAGCGGTATACCTGATTGAGCCTGAAACATGTGATCCGAGATGGTTGGAGCCAATTATGTCAAACGAAAGGCGCCAGATGGATAAGGATGTACACTTTTTCTGGGACGATCTGAATCTGGCACAAAAATTTTCTGTTGCAGAATTACAGCGCTATGGTTACGACTTGCTGTTTGTAAGACACATTGCTGATTGCAGTGTTGCTGTTCTTGCATCTGGCAATAAAATGGCCGCCATTGATATGGAAGGCCAAATTGATGTTGAGCCAAATATTGTTCTCAGGCATTAATAGCAGCTTCCAGGTTGCTAACTTTTGCCGGAACTTGCTCTAATGCCAGAGAAACAACTACGGAACAAAGCTGTAAGTGTGAGGTCACACTGTTAGTGTTCCATAGTGTTGTTAATCTGGCGTGTTTTTGCATCATATACTCAAGTTGGCTTGCGCTAACAATACTTTGCCGACGTATTTGCGTAGCCATTGCCTGTTGCGGAGTTAAACCTTTACTACAATATTCTTTTACCACTACAGGCAAACTACTACATAGCAATTTGCATACTTGCAGTTCGTGTGCAGACAACATAGAGTTTACGGTGACATGCCCCAGCTTTTGCTCTAACACACTCTTTTGTTGTTCAGCCAGCTGATAGGTAGCCTGCTGCAATTTTAATATCTCTTGCTCACGAGCAGCCAGCTTAGTCTTTAGCCCTCGATTGGTTTTACCGACCTGCTCTACATGCCATAGCAGGTACAACATAACGACCATTATCACACCGAATAATGCCATCCAGATCATACTTCGTCTGTTCCCTGCTTGCTGCTGACTCGGGGCCTATGCCGCCGTATTATTTGTACCGGTATTATTCTACCTGTTGTTGCTCAGTAATGTAACGTCTTACTTGCTGTTCCAGTTGAACCAACGGCAAGCTACCATTACTAAGTAATACATCATGAAACTCTCTGATATCGAAGCGGTTGCCCAGAGCCTGTTCGGTTTCTACTCTTAAGCGCTTTATTGTAATTTCGCCCAATTTATATGAAAGCGCCTGCCCAGGCCAGCTGATATAGCGGTCGATTTCAGTGGTCACGTTGTGCATTGACAACGCGGTGTTACTGGCAAGAAAATCTATCGCTTGCTGCCTGCTCCAACCCATACTGTGCATACCCGTGTCTACCACAAGCCTTGCTGCGCGCCACATTTCATACGTCAGGCGACCAAAATTACTGTAAGGGTCTTGGTAAAAGCCCATTTCCATGCCCAAATATTCAGCATATAAGCCCCAACCTTCGCCAAAAGCCGAAGTGTAAAAACTGCGGCGATACTCAGGTAATTCGTTTTGCTCGCGCGCCAGCGCAATCTGTAAATGATGCCCCGGTACAGCTTCATGTAATGTCAGTGCTTCCATTTCATACAGAGGTCGCCGGTCAAGACGGTAAGTGTTGACCCAATAAAACCCGGCCTGATCGTCACGTGATGGCCCAGAGTATCGGCCAGTGGTGTACTTAGGTGCAATTTCTGCAGGAACAGGAACAACACCATAGGGCGTGCGCGGTAAGGTTTTAAATAATTTTGGCAATTCCGCGTCAGCTTTTTTTGCTAAAAAAGCGGCATAACGCATCAGCTCTTCCGGCGTTTTTGCGTAAAACTGCGGGTCGGTACGCAAAAATTGAATAAAGTCAGCAAAACTGCCATTAAATCCCGCTTGCTGAATCACTTGTTGCATCTCTTGTCGAATACGCTTCACTTCATTAAGGCCAATTTCATGGACCTGAGCTGGCGTCAATTGCAACGTGGTGTAATGCTGCAGCCTGTTTTGATAAAAGTCGGCCCCCTGGGGCAACGCGCTGGCGGCAATAGTATCGCGCGCGCCTGGCTGATATTCGTTAACCATAAAATGATAGTAAGCTTGATACGCCGGGTTCACTGCGGTACGAATTTGCATTGCCGCTTCATCAGCTAGCTGCTGCCATTCTGTGTCATTGATATAACTGGGCTGTGAACTAAACGGTTGATAAAAAACACTCTCAGTGGGCTCAGCGACAACATAAGACAATATACTCTTTTCAAATCCGGCTAAAACCGCCTTGGGCTGTGTTATTCCAGTCGCTAGCCCTTGTTTCATCAGGTTGGTTTGCTGTTGCATATATCGGGGGATAGCAGCCAACTTTTGGATATAAGCCTGATAGTCTTTCACGCTGCGAAATACCGTATACTTTGGCATAAACCCCAGGTCGGTATGAAAACCAGACTCAGCTGTCAGCGGCATTAAGTGGGCGCCAAAGCGATACTCATCAATTTCATTCGCCAGACGGTAAACTAAAATGGCATGGTTAATCTGGTTTTGTTCCGTTAAAACGCTAACATCAATCTGCTGCAGGCGCTTATACCAGGCGAGGCGTTGCTGTTGTCGCTGTAAAAGTGCCTCGGGCAACATATCAATTAATTGACCCGATTCCGCTTGATTAAGCTGTTTTTCAGCCCGCCAGAGTTGTTCAGTAAACGCAGTAAAACTGGTATCAGTATGCTGTAGGTAACTAGCGCAACCACTAAAAACAAAGCTGCTTATGATGATCAATAACGCTTTTGAACTCAGAGTGGTGTTCATTATAATTATTTCCACGATATAAAGACTGATCGATTGTAACGACTTTGTTTGCAGAATAAAGACCGCTCAGCGGAAAGTTGCCGTCTTTGGTCGAATTAAAACAGCGAAGCCGTTGTCGCTTATAAAGCCAGCAGTTTGTTGCTATTTTCTGCACATTGATCAACTCTAGATGCGCAGTAGTTGCCAGCAGATTATATTCGCGTACTATTGAGCTGGCTTTTTATTTTTTAACATTTGCCCGACAACATGCCAAATAACACCTCTAACCGGATTTACATGTGATCTTATGAAGTATCAGGATTCACTACAACAAGCCAGCGACAAGGCAGCACAGGTTAAGTTATTTTTACACCGAGCTGGTTTAGCAGCGCACCCGGTAAATTATGCTGTTTGCTATGAATACATTAGTGGCAATAATGCTCAGCTGTGTCAAATAATTGAGCAAAAACTTGCTGCTAAAGCGCCGCTAGATGATTTTGTTATGGCGGATCTGTATAGCCGTTTTATGGCAGAGGATAACGCCCAGCAGCAACTTATGCTGCAGGATGCTGCCGGCATGGTTAGCCGCATAGCGGGATATACAGACGTTGCAGCAGAACAACTTGACGATTACCTGCAACAGCTGGACGACAGTATGCTGCGTCTTGAACAAGTCAGTAATGACAGCGTTGTCCTGACAGTGGTTAATCAGCTACATCAAACAACAGCTGATTTCAAACGCGACCAACAACAATTACACCAACAATTACTGCTTGCCAATCAACAAAGCCATCAATTACGCCATGAACTGGAACAGCTCAAGCAGCAACGCTTGCTTGACCCTCTTACCGGTTTATATAATCGTGCGGCCATGCAGAACCAGCTTGACGTTTGGTTTAGTGAAGAACCCAATCGTCGTATCGCCGCCATCGTTGTTAACCTGGATCATTTCAGTCGTTTTAATCAGCAATATGGCAATACAATTGGTGATGTTATCTTAGCTAAAGTTGCCCGAAAAGTTAGCAGCTATGTGCAAAACAGTGGCCTGCCTGTACGTTCTGGTGGTGAAGAGTTCCTTATTCTTTTGCCTGATGTCGACCTGCGTAGTGCCAGTGAGATTGCTGAACAAGTCCGCCGTGGCGTTGAAAAACTTCGCTTTGTTTCGTCACGCAGCAAACAAACCTTACCGAAAGTAACGATTTCGCTCGGCGTATCTTTATACCAACAATCAGAAAACTGGTACCAGTTTCTTGGCCGCACTGCAGAAGTCCTGCTGCTGGCGAAACAACGTGGCCGTAATCAGGTCGCCAGTGAAGCGATGTTGGCCACTTAACACACACATAAAAGACAATAGATAAGTTGGACTCTGCGCGGTTATCTTTTACACTAGCCGCATTAATTTGCCGACAGGTTTGCAGCATGACAGATCACAATTCAAATACTACGCACTTTGGCTACAAAACAGTTGCTGCCGAACAAAAAGTGTCTATGGTAGCCGATGTCTTTCATTCCGTTTCCGCCAAGTACGATCTGATGAATGATTTGATGTCACTTGGTATTCACCGCTTATGGAAACGCTTTACTATCGATTGCAGTGGAGTGCGTTCAGGCCAAAAAGTACTTGATCTTGCAGGGGGTACTGGTGACATAACCGCTTTGTTTTCAAAACGGGTTGGAACAACGGGCAAAGTCGTACTGGCAGATATTAACGCATCCATGCTCAACGTTGGCCGAGATAAGCTTCGCGATTTAGGCTTGGTTGGTAACATTGAGTATGTTCAAGCCAATGCTGAAGCTCTACCCTTCGCGGACAACAGCTTTGACATTGTCAGTATAGGTTTTGGCTTACGTAACGTCACTGATAAAGATGCCGCATTGCGTTCAATTTTTCGGGTGTTAAAACCAGGTGGCCGACTGCTGGTGTTAGAGTTTTCCAAACCAGAACAAGCATGGTTGAGCAAAGTATACGATTTATATTCTTTTAAACTGTTGCCCGCCATGGGACAGTTGGTTGCCAACGATAAAGAAAGTTACCAGTACCTTGCCGAGTCTATCCGCATGCACCCCAATCAGGAAACGCTGAAGGCTATGATGCAGGAGGCTGGCTTTGCTGAAGTCAGTTATCACAATCTGACCGGTGGCATTGTCGCCTTACATCGGGGTTACAAATTCTAATGCTGCCTTTGCTGCCTCAGCTTGTTTGTGCCTTAGCGGAGAAAGCCATCGTTAAGCTTATTGCTATGGATCCTCAAGCGATGCCCCGGTTGTCTCGTATCGCCGGAAAACAGCTATCATTTCGGTTACGTGAATGGCCCATAACACTGGTGCTAAGCGCGACAGCCGAGGCTATTTTATTTAACCAGCATGATGAAAGCGTTGATTGCGCTATTCAAACCGATATCGCCAGCTTGCGCTTACTGCGCGATCCAAGCCAGCTTACGCGTTTAATTAAAGCAGACGCCCTACAAATTGATGGCGATATTCAGGTTGCCCAACAATTTAGCAGTTTCTTTGCTCAACTTAACCCAGACTGGCAAGAAGCACTGTCAGGCTATATTGGTGATGGTGCAGCACATAAACTCGCACTGAGCCTGAAACAACTGCAGCATTATATTAGTGCCAAAAGTAGTGCTGTGCAGCAGATGAGTATTGAGTTAGCGCAAGATGAGCTTAAATTAAGCCCGGTACCAGTTGAGATGGCCGAGTTTAGCGACGCAGTGAGTAAACTATCTGCCCGCGTTGACGTACTGCAGCAGCAGTTGCAAAAGTTTCAGGAGTCATAGTGCGTATCGGCCGCTTTTACCACATTCAAAAAACATTGTTACAGTTTGGTCTGGACGAACTTATTCCGTCTCAATGGCAACCCTGGTACGCCAAGTTATTTCGCCGTAGCTTATTCTGGCTGCGAAACCGCTATCCAGAACACCCTGTTGGTGTAAGGTTGCGGCTGGCATTACAAAGCCTCGGCCCGGTCTGGGTTAAATTTGGCCAAATGCTGTCAACACGTCGAGACTTGTTCCCGTCACATTTGGCTGATGAACTCGCAAAGTTACAAGACAAAGTCCCCCCGTTTGATGGTGCGCAAGCACAACGTTTAATCGAACAAGCGCTTGATTTGAAAAACATCTCCGATTTTTTTATCGATTTTGAACAAACCCCGTTGGCTTCGGCCTCCATCGCTCAGGTACACACAGCCAGATTGATGCAAGACGATGGCAGCTTGGCAGATGTTGTTATAAAAGTAATTCGGCCAAATATTAAACAGCAAATTCTTGCTGATTTAGCTCTAATGGACACTTTAGCGGATGCAGCAACCCGGTTCTTACCTGATGGCAAGCGTTTAAGGCCCCGCGAGGTGGTATCCGAATATCGTAGAACCATTCTGGACGAGCTGGATTTAAAGCGCGAAGCAGCCAACGCTATTCAATTACGCCGTAATTTCGACGGTTCTGACTCACTGTATATTCCTTTTGTTTATAGTGATTATAGCCGGGCGAATGTGATGGTTATGGAACGCATCTATGGTATTCCTGTGTCAGATATTGCCGCGTTAGAGGCGCAAGGCACAGATATGGAACTGCTGGCCAAACGCGGTGTTGAAGTGTTTTTTACACAGGTATTTCGTGATAGTTTTTTTCATGCTGACATGCATCCGGGCAATATTTTTGTTTCACGCGAGACGCCAACTAACCCCAAATATATCGGTATTGATTGTGGTATTGTCGGCACGTTAAATGCCGAAGATAAGCGCTACTTAGCTGAGAACTTTGTTGCCTTTTTCAACCGCGACTACAAAAAAGTCGCCCAACTGCACATAGATTCAGGCTGGGTGCCAGCTCATACCAAAGTGGAAGAGTTCGAGAGCGCTATTCGTACCGTGTGCGAACCCATATTCCAAAAACCGCTGGCAGAAATTTCCTTTGGAAACGTACTGCTAAATCTGTTTAACACCGCACGTCGCTTTGATATGCAGGTACAGCCACAATTGGTTCTGCTACAAAAAACCTTACTGTACATTGAAGGCTTAGGCCGTCAGCTATACCCGCAACTGGATTTATGGAAGACGGCAAAACCTTTCCTAGAAAACTGGGTTAAACAGCAAGTTGGTTTGCCTGCCATCTGGCGTCAGGTAAAAGATAACTTACCTTTTTGGGCAGAAAAAATGCCGCAGATGCCAAACCTACTGCACCAGTATCTTGAGCAAGGACCAAAGCAGCAGCATCAACTGTTGCAACAACTGCAACATCTGGCACAACAGCAACATAAGACCAGAACCCAAATTGTTGCGGCAACCTTTGCAGCAGCAAGCTTAATAAGTGCTAGTATGTTGCTTTGCTTTGGTCATAATGCTGTTGCGGCCGCATTAGCCTTATTAAGCATCGGGCTCGCATTTAAAGCTTGGCGCTGAACCAGCTGATAATATCACTGTCACAATAACGACATACACTGATGACTCTGAAATCGTGATGTATTATTAAAGAGGATTAACCATGTTCGGCAATATCAGTATTTGGCAATTACTCATTGTATTAGCAATTATCGTGTTGTTATTTGGCACTAAAAAACTGCGTGGCATTGGCACTGATCTTGGCTCTGCAATTAAGGGCTTTCGCAGCTCAATAAAAGATGAGCCGCAGGAAGATGATGAACTCCCCGCTGCACAGTTGTCAGAAAAGGCAAAAGCCGACGCCGAAAAAACCACTGCCAATCAGTCAGCAGCAAAAGACAAAGTGTAAATGGGTTTCTGGGAACTGATTGTTATCGGTGTTGTAGCCCTGTTGGTTCTGGGCCCGGAACGCCTACCCGGCGCTATTCGATCCGTGCATAAAACCGTGCGTAGTGTTAAACAATTTGGCCAGCAGATGCAGGCAGAACTTAACGCAGATTTACGAGCCCATGAACTTCACCAAAAGCTTAAAGATGCCGAAGCCAAAGGACTGTTAAATCTGACAGATCAAGAACAGGCTGCGTTGACAGAGTTGAAGCAGGCTGCAGCTGACGTCAATACCCCTATTATTAGCAGTGAAAAAAAACATGAGCCAGAACGCTAATCCCGACAGCCTGCTTGGCCACCTTATTGAACTTCGAAACCGGCTACTACGTTGCGTTGTTGCAGTAATTGTGGTGTTTGCCGCGTTGGCGGCTTTTGCTCAGGATATATATCATCTTTTGGCAAAACCTTTAATTGCGGTACTGCCTGAAAACAGCAGTATGATTGCAACCGACGTTGCAGCGCCGTTTTTTGCTCCCTTTAAACTCACATTTATCGTTGCGATTTGTTTTGCCATTCCCTATATTTTGCTGCAAGTGTGGCAGTTTATTGCGCCCGCTCTTTACAGCAGAGAGAAAAAGTTAATGGCTCCGCTCGTCATTAGCAGCACTCTATTGTTTTACAGTGGTATCGCGTTTGCTTATTTTGTCGTGTTTCCAATTATTTTCGGTTTCTTTACCAGTGTCGCGCCCGAGGGCGTTACCGTTGCTACCGATATCAGCAACTACCTTGATTTTGTCCTTAAGCTGTTTTTTGCTTTTGGTTTGTCATTTGAGATACCCGTTGCCATTTTGCTAATGGTATGGACCGGCGTTAGCACACGCGAAGGCTTGGCTGAAAAACGCCCTTATATCGTCGTAGGCGCCTTTATTTTAGGCATGCTGTTAACGCCACCTGATGTCTTGTCACAGACCTTATTGGCCGTGCCCATGTGGTTGCTTTTCGAGCTTGGTCTGGCGCTAAGCCGCTTTTACCAACCCCGTTCTATAGAAGAATCAGAAGATCAGGAACAGAAGCTATGAAACCGTTTTATGCTATTTGCTTTGTTATTTCCAGCCTACAGGTTAGCGCAGCTTCGCCGGTAGAGCAGGCCCTTGAGCTGTGTCGGGCTGAACAAAATTCATTGCGCCGTCTAACATGTTACGACGCGATTAATACCGACATTAACCCAAGCACGTCGACCAGCGCAGTTGTGATATCAAAGCCTGCTGTTCAGGAAGCAATTGCGGTTGAGGACGTTACAACTGCGGAGGCTTCAGTAGAGAGTAAGTTTGGTTTAGAGCACAAAGTAATTGACGATGAAGTGGCAGACAAACTCAGCGTCACCGTTAGTTCGGTTAGCTACAGCCCACGAAAAGAACTTATTGTAACCTTTGATAATGGTCAGCGCTGGCGCCAAATTGGCACTGAGCATTACAGTATCGCTGTTGGCGAACAGCACTATGTTAAACGCGGTGTTCTCAATTCATTTTTATTAGGCAATAATAACAACAACCGTTCTATAAAAGTCAAACGCGATAAATAATATGCTGACCTGGTGCGATATTGGCGTTAACATTTTTAGTAGTCAGTTCGATACCGATAGACAAGCTGTAATAAAGCGTGCCGCCAATGCAGGTGTTCGCCAGCTGATTCTTATTGGCAGTGATATCGCAGAAAGCCAGCTGAATATCAGCTTTTGTCAGCAAAATACCGGCTGTTATACCACCGCAGGTGTGCACCCACATCAGGCTGCTAATGTGAAAAGCGGTTGGCTTGATGACCTGACACTGATGCTAACTAAGCCAAATGTTATCGCTGTAGGCGAGTGCGGGCTTGATTTTAACCGTGATTTCTCACCACGCCCGGTACAGCAGCAGGTATTTGCCGAGCAGCTACAGCTCGCCGTATGTACCAATAAGCCGGTGTACTTGCATGAGCGCGATGCGTTTGATACTCAACTGGCTATGTTAAAAGAACAGCCGAAAATAACGGGCGTTGCACACTGTTTCACTGGGGACTCGGTCCAATTAAAAGCCTGGCTCGATCTTGGCTTATATATCGGCATTACAGGCTGGTTATGTGATGAACGCCGCGGCGACGTCTTGCGCCACGCATTACAGTATATTCCTTTAGATCGTTTGCTTTTGGAAACGGATGCCCCTTATTTGCTCCCTAGGAATTTGACACCAAAACCAGCCAGCAGATGCAATGAACCGGCTTTTCTTGTGCATATTGCCAACACCGTAGCAACACTGCGCCAACTGGAACTAAGCGATATTGCTAGAATTACAGTGGCTAATAGCAAGGAGTTGTTTAAGCTAAACAACTCGCTATTGGCAGTGGAGGCATAATATGGTCGACTGGCTGCCGTATTTTTTCGCTGGGTTATTAGTCGGTGCAGCTTTGGCCGGTATTGTCGGATATAAAATGTTAGTTCGCTGGCAGCATGCGGCTTCAGATATGGAAACCCAACTGCGTAGCCATAGCTTTGAGCTGCAAGTTACGCTTGATGAACTGGCAGAAAAAAACCAACAATTAGAGAAACAGAGCCAGCGCGATGCTCTATCAGGAATATACAACCGCGCATACTTTGACCGGCAAATGAGTGCGGAAGTAAAACGTAGCAGACGTGAACAACGCTCTTTGGCCATTATCTTATTCGACATTGATCATTTTAAAAAAATCAATGACACCTACGGACATTTGGCCGGTGATCAAGCAATTAAGCAGGTATCTGCTGCCATCTTGCAACAGCTTAAACGGCCCGGTGACAAACTGTGCCGCTATGGCGGTGAAGAATTTGCTTTAATTTTGCCTAATACAACGCTAGCAGGCGCCAGGCAACTCGCTGAACAGATCCGACAGTACATGGCAGACAACAAACTGCTGTTAGCAGAGCAGCACGTCTCACTGACGCTCAGTGCTGGCTGCTATGCTGCCATACCACAACCCGCCACAAACAATGACGAGTATATCGCTTTTGCCGACACCGCACTTTATCGTGCTAAGTCTGCCGGGCGTAATCAAGTGCAAAGTTATCCGCCAATGGCGGCGAGCGACTGCCTTGATATACCAGGAGAAGTTAATGAACACTAACCGTTTTTTCCCTGCCAGCCGTTTACGCCGTATGCGCGAACATGACTTTAGCCGTCGTTTAATGGCAGAGCATCAGCTGACGGTAAACGATCTGATTTATCCTATGTTTATTGTCGAAGGAGAAAATCAGCGTGAGGCTATAGCCTCGATGCCTGGGATTGAACGTCTTAGTCTGGACCTGTTGCTAACTGAAGCTAAGCAACTCGTCGAGTTAGGTATTCCGGCTATTGCGCTGTTCCCGGTTATTGCTAGCGGTAAAAAATCACTGCAAGCAGAAGAAGCCTGGAACCCTGAGGCACTCGCACAACGCGCCGTTCGGTTGCTAAAACAACATGTGCCAGAACTGGGCATTATTACTGATGTAGCGTTAGATCCCTTCACGACGCATGGTCAGGATGGCATCATCGACGACAACGGCTATGTGATGAATGACATTACCACAGCAGCCTTGGTCAAGCAGGCATTGTCGCATGCTGAAGCGGGGGCAGATGTGGTTGCGCCATCAGATATGATGGATGGTCGTATCGGTGCTATACGAGAAGCGCTAGAAGAGGCAGGTTTTGTTAATACCCGTATTATGGCGTACTCAGCCAAGTACGCATCCAGCTATTACGGCCCGTTTCGCGATGCCGTAGGTTCTGCCGGTAATTTGAAAGGTGGTAATAAGAAAAATTATCAGATGGACCCGGCAAACAGTAATGAAGCCTTGCATGAGGTAGCACAGGATTTAGAAGAAGGCGCCGATATGGTGATGGTAAAACCAGGCATGCCCTATTTGGACATTGTTCGCCGGGTAAAAGACGAATTTGGCGTGCCCACTTTTGCTTATCAGGTTAGTGGCGAATACGCCATGCATATGGCTGCCATTCAAAATGGCTGGCTAGCGGAACAGCCGGTAATTATGGAGTCATTACTGGCGTTTAAACGCGCCGGCGCCGATGGCATTTTGACCTACTTCGCTAAAAAAGTAGCTATTTGGCTACAACAAAAATAGTTAACGCGAGTCTTTGTATGTCCTCTTTTAAACAACAACCCCGTTTGATAATCAGTCATCAACCAACACCGCTTGAGCAGGCGCCGCGCTTGTCTGCCAAGCTGGGAATTAACTTGCTGTTTAAACGCGATGACTGCACCGGCTTAGCCGGCGGAGGCAACAAAACCCGCAAGCTCGAACATCTGCTGGCTGATGCGCAACAGCAAGGTGCAGACACACTGGTTACCATAGGTGGCTTGCAATCTAACCATGCCAGACAAACTGCAGCGGCGGCAGCCAAATTTGGCTTTAACTGCGAATTGGTGCTGCAAGATGTTCCTGGCACGCCCAGAGTAGACTATTTAACTAATGGCAATATGTTTTTACATGAATTATTAGGCGCCACAGTTCATCAGGTGCCGGTAAAAGAAGATTGTCACCAGTATGCCAATTCGCTTGTCGCACGCTTACAACAGCAAGGCAAAAGGCCGTATCTAATACCTATTGGTGGTTCAAACGCCGTTGGGAGTTTGGGTTATGTCCGATGTGCACTAGAGCTGATCGAGCAACTAGATGAGCAGGCTTTAAAAGTCGATCAGCTTGTTGTCGCCACCGGCAGTGCCGGCACACAGGCTGGTTTACTGGCAGGATTGATTATAGCCGGAGTGGATATTCCGATTCTGGGTATCACAGTAAGCCGTCCCGGGTCAGAGCAAGAACAGCTGGTGTTGACGCTATTACAGCAAATTCTACAACGGCTAGGCCTTGACCCGGTGTTAGCCAACGGGAAAGTGCATGCAAATGGTGACTATTATGGTGCCAGCTATGGCGTTGTCACGCAGGACTCACTTAATGCAATATCAACGACTGCGCAAACAGAGGGGATATTGCTGGATCCGGTGTACACAGGTAAGGCAATGGCAGGATTAATTGATTTATGCCAGCGTGGTATTATTGCAATAGGGAGTACGCAGTTGTTTTTACACACCGGCGGTAGCCAGGCTCTTCCGGCGTATATCTCAGCATTTAACTGAGATTAACCGCTGCCATGTTTATTTAAAAGTGAACTCCCAACCTGCCAGCTGCTGATATTGCAGTTCTTGCTCCAGCTCAGCACGCATTAAAGGATGCTGTTCCAGCCAGCCAATTGGCATTTGTAACATGATCGCCTCACCTTTACTGCTGATGTTAACCTGCGGCAGTACTTCATGCCGCCGACGCATAGACAAAATTACTGCTAAGCGCAAAATTCGGGTTAAACGTACAGTCAGTAATACCGAAGTCATGGTTTGGCGGGCAATAACATCCCGGCTAATATCGGCACGATGGTTATGTACCAACGCCATAACTAATTGCTGTTGGGCGCGGGTAAAACCGGGTAAGTCAGAGTGATTAATTATGTAAGCGCCATGGTGATGGTGGTTTTTGTACTCGATGAGTAGACCTAATTCATGTAGCAAGGCACCACAACGTAACATGCTGTGCCCTTCAAACTTATTCAGATCCCAGCGTATTTGTAACTGATTAGCCAATTCCTCGGCCATTTCAGCCACACGCTCTGCATGTAGCTGGTCAATAAAATACCGCACCATCAAACTTTGTACGGTACGATTGCGCACGTCAGCATGCTGCAGTTGCGGCAGCATGCTGTAAAGCACACCTTCGCGCAGGGCGCCTCCAGACAACGTCATACCGCTAATGTTTAAACAACGAAACAATGCGATTAAAATGGCCAACCCAGACGGAAATACCTGCTTTCGCTCTTGTGCCAAACCAACAATGTTCAATTGTTCCATGCGGCCACATGCCAAGGCTTGCTGCATAATGTCTTCTAAACGGCTTAACGTAATGACTTCATCTTTACCCTGAGCGACGAGGCATTCCTGCATGGCCTGCACAGTGCCAGACGCCCCAACAGCTAGCTGCCAGCCGGTTTGCTGATATTGCTGTGCAATAGCCAATATTTCTTGCTCTGCTGCTGCGATCGCCTGATTAAAATTGTCTTCGCTTAGCTCGTCATCGCTAAAGTATTTTTCTAAATAGGTGACACAGCCCATATTCAGGCTGGATAACAGCAGTGGCGCGAAACCGGCACCAATTACTACTTCAGTACTGGCACCGCCAATATCGATGACTAACCGGTTACTGTCACTGTTGGATGTGTGAGCGACACCAAGATAGATAATACGGGCTTCGTCTTCACCGCTGATAACGGTAACTTTTTGCCCCAGGATGGTTTCTGCTTCTTTGAGGAAAGTTTTAACATTCTTAGCGAGTCGCAACGTGGCGGTGCCAACAATACGGATGTTTTCTGGCGGGATATCCTGCAGCCGTTCAGCAAACAATGACAAGCATTCCCAGCCACGCTTCATCGCTTTACGGCTTAAGACCAAATTATCATTTAACCCGGCGGCTAAGCGTACTTTACGTTTCACCCGACCAATAACCTGGACCGATCCACCAACCACTTTAACCATCAGCATATGGAAGCTATTAGAGCCAAGATCAATCACCGCATAGATATCCTGATGCGGTGATTGGCCGGTTGTTAAGGCCGGATTAACGAGGACGGTTGCGAGGAGCTCTTGCGCCATTACTGCTACGTCCACCTGAGCCACTGCGACTACCGGTTCTTGCCTGGCCAGCACGACGACGGACCCGAGGTTTAGGTGTTTTGATATCATCCAGCAAAGCGCTGGCATCATACTGGCTTACCGGTACCATATGACGAATATAGTCTTCTATCGCGGTAAGATTAAGTGCATAACGTTCACAGGCAAAACTTATCGCTTTACCGCTCTCACCGGCCCGGCCGGTGCGGCCGATACGGTGCACGTAGTCTTCACAATCGTCCGGTAAGTCATAGTTAAAAACATGACTCACTTTGGGTATATGTAAACCACGGGCGGCAACGTCAGTTGCGACCAGAATATCTAACTTACCGCTGGTGAAGTCTTCTAAAATGCGTAACCGTTTCTTCTGGATCACATCACCGGTTAGCAAACCAACACGATGGCCATCCATTTCCAACCAGTTATGTACTTCTTCACACCAGTGTTTAGTATTGGCGAATACAATGGCTTTATCTGGCCATTCTTCTTCCATCAACGTTAATAATAACGGTAGCTTATGCTCATCTGATGGGTAAAACAGTTCTTCACTTATGCGGCTGCCGGTCATTTCTTCCGGCGCAATGTGAATATGTTCTGGTTGATTCATTTTCTCAAACGCCAGTTCCTGCACCTTGTAGGATAACGTAGCGGAGAATAACAGGCTTAAGCGCTCTGTCGCCGGAGGCATACGGTTAAACATAAAACGAATATCTTTAATGAAACCTAAATCGAACATACGATCAGCTTCATCCAGCACGACAACCTGAATTTGTGACAAGTCGTACAAGCCCTGCTTTAAATAATCGATTAGCCGGCCAGTAGTACCAATTAAAATATCTACGCCTTTTTCCAGTAACTGCCGTTGAGTATCATAACCTTCGCCCCCATAAATCAAACCAAGGCGTAAGCCTGCCTTTTCGGCAAGCATTTTAGCATCCTGATGGATTTGTACCGCCAGCTCTCGCGTTGGTGCCATAATAATGGCTCGCGGCTGGCCTGAACCTTTTGGTTCGTGGGTCAGTAAATGGTGGAAGGTCGCTGTTAAGAACGCCAATGTTTTGCCTGTGCCCGTTTGGGCCTGCCCAGCAATATCCTTGCCGGCTAACGCCAGCGGTAAACATTGGGCTTGAATAGGCGTACAATAGCCGTAACCTTGCGCGTTAAGAGCGTCAAGAACCTGTGGTGCCAATGCAAAATCGGCGAATTTATGTGATGTTAAGTGTGTTTTATTCATACGGCGCTAAGCATAACCGTTACGCTTGCAATAAGGAACAGCCACGTTTAAATTGATAACACTTTTTTGCAGCGATGCTGCACAGCACTAGCGGAGACACAAATGAGCGAACATATTTTACAGGTTTCTGATGACAGCTTTGAAACCGACGTACTAAAAGCCGAAACCCCGGTTTTAGTCGACTTTTGGGCAGAGTGGTGTGGTCCATGTAAAATGATCGCTCCGATTTTGGATGAAGTTGCACAGGAATACACGGGTAAAGTCGCCGTGGCCAAAGTAAATATTGATCATAATCCGAATACACCGCCAAAATTCGGCATTCGCGGCATTCCAACCTTACTGTTATTTAAAAACGGTGCGGTAGCGGCGACTAAAGTGGGCGCGCTGTCAAAAACGCAGTTAAAAGAGTTTTTAGACAGCAACATCTAAATAAAATGAAAAAAGGCGTATTTTTATACGCCTTTTTTATTTCACCGCTGGACGCACCCATGGCCAGCTGCTATTGTGTAGCAAATAAATTGTGCAAAACCACGCTTGTCTGTCGAAAAAACCACTTCCAAACCTTATTTTATCGAACCGATAAGCATTACCCTGTTTTTATATCAACAAGAAACCCATCAATATGCATTTAACAGAACTGAAACTAAAGCCAATTAGCGAGCTGGTTGAATTGGCTGAGTCTATGGGCCTGGAAAATATGGCCCGCCTGCGTAAACAGGACATTATTTTCGCCATTTTAAAATCACATGCCAAAAACGGCGAAGAAATTTTCGGTGATGGCGTACTGGAAATCCTGCAAGACGGTTTCGGTTTCCTACGTTCCGGCGATAGCTCTTACTTAGCTGGACCAGACGATATCTATGTGTCGCCCAGCCAGATCCGCCGCTTTAACCTGCGCACCGGTGATAGTATTTCTGGTTTAATCCGACCGCCAAAAGAAGGCGAACGTTACTTCGCGCTGTTAAAAGTTAACGAAGTTAACTTCGGCCGGCCAGAGCAAGCCCGCAACAAGATTTTGTTTGAAAACTTAACGCCACTGCATGCCAACTCTCGTATGCGGATGGAGCGTGGTAACGGCAGCCGTGAAGATATCACCGCACGGGTACTGGACTTAGCGTCTCCGATCGGTAAAGGTCAGCGCGGCTTAATCGTGGCACCGCCAAAAGCCGGTAAAACCATTTTACTGCAAAATATTGCCCAATCTATTGCCGCTAACCACCCAGACTGTGTGCTGATGGTGCTGCTGATTGACGAGCGTCCGGAAGAAGTTACCGAGATGCAACGCCTGGTAAAAGGCGAAGTTATTGCATCTACGTTTGATGAACCTGCTAGCCGCCACGTGCAAGTAGCCGAGATGGTTATTGAAAAAGCTAAACGCCTGGTTGAGCATAAAAAAGACGTTATTATTCTGCTGGATTCTATTACCCGTTTAGCCCGTGCTTATAACACCGTAATCCCTAGTTCAGGCAAGGTATTAACCGGTGGTGTTGACGCTAACGCGCTACACAAACCTAAGCGCTTCTTCGGTGCGGCTCGTAACGTTGAAGAAGGTGGTAGCTTAACCATTATCGCTACTGCGCTGGTTGATACCGGCTCGAAAATGGATGAAGTTATCTACGAAGAGTTTAAAGGTACCGGTAACATGGAAATGCACTTGTCGCGTAAAATCGCCGAGCGCCGTGTGTTCCCTGCTATCGACTTTAACCGTTCAGGTACGCGCCGCGAAGAGCTGCTGGCGTCGCCGGAAGAACTACAAAAAATGTGGATCCTGCGTAAAATTCTCAACCCTATGGACGAGACCGAATGCATGGAGTTCCTGATAGACCGTCTGTTGATGACCAAAACCAACGACGAGTTCTTCGATGCCATGAAACGGCAAAAAAGTTAACTACATAAACCGGCCTTAGCGCCGGTTTTTTCTTGCCCACTTTTAACGGCAAGACGTTGCACTACTTTATTTTTGACAGAAGGAAGTAGCACATGACACGCCCACGCATACTAATTGTTGGCGGAGGAGCTGGCGGCCTGGAACTGGCAACCCGCTTAGGTAATAAGTTAGGCCGTCACACCAAAGCGCATATTACCTTAGTAGACCGTAACCACACTCACATTTGGAAACCCTTACTACACGAAGTTGCTACCGGCACATTAGACATCGAAATTGATCAGCTCAGTTACCGCGCCCATGCCGCTGCACACGGTTTTGATTTTCAATTAGGCCGTTTTGACGGCCTGAACCGGCAACAGCAAAAAGTTATTTTGGCCCCCGTATTTGCTGACGATGGCGAGGAAGTGCTAGCAGCAAGAGAACTGGACTATGACTACTTGGTGTTGGCCATCGGCAGTGTGTCAAACCACTTCAATACCCCTGGCGTAGCAGAGCATTGCATCTTTTTAGATAGTCCGGCACAGGCACAGCGCTTTCATCGACACTTACTTGACGCCTATTTAAAGCTGAATTCACCGCGTCACCCGAAAGAAACGCTCAATATTGCCATCGTTGGTGCAGGCGCTACCGGAGTTGAACTAGCAGCTGAGCTATATCATGCCGCCGCCGAACTCAACTTGTATGGCTTTGCTGACTTACGAAAAGCGCGTTTAAACATCAGTGTGATAGAGGCCGGGCCGCGTATTTTACCTGCGCTACCAGAGCGCATTGCCATTGCTGCGCAAAAAGAACTAGAAAAACTGGGCGTTAAGGTACGTACCAATACTAAAGTCACTGCGGCGAACAGCACTGGGCTGCAGTTAGGAAGTGAACAGTTGGACGCCGAACTGATGGTATGGGCTGCAGGTATTAAAGCGCCAGATTTTTTACATCACCTTGACGGCCTGGAAAACAACCGCATTAATCAGCTACTGGTAAACAGCAAGCTACAAACCACGCTGGACAGCCGCATTTATGCTATTGGTGATTGTGCCGGCTGCCCTTTACCAGACAACAAATGGGTGCCACCACGAGCACAGTCGGCGCATCAAATGGCCAGTTCTGTTGCCGATAATATTTTGGCTGAGTTAAATGGCAAATCGCTACGTGAATTCACCTACAAAGATCATGGATCACTGATTTCGTTAAGCCGCTTTGGTACCGTTGGCAGCCTCATGGGCAACCTGGTTGGTGGCGCCATGATGATTGAAGGCCGCATTGCCAGACTGGCTTATATTTCGCTGTATCGAATGCATCAGGTTGCGCTACATGGCTGGTTAAAGATGTTGGTTATCAGCTTAGTAGCGCGCATCAATCGCATCGTGCGACCGCGCCTGAAGCTACACTAAGGCCTGCTGTAGCCTCCAATCAGTACGAAAGACTCAGTACGCAAGACTTGCTAGGCGGCACCCTGAAGTTGACTTGCAAAATAACAGTCAATTTCGGGTGCGCAATGCCAGTTAACCAATAATATGATGCACCAATGGGGCTGCAGTAACTTGTTCCGCTATCGATAGCGCAGCCAGATACTCTGCAGAAGCTATCGTTGCCGCCTCTATACTGGCAGCGTGCACACAAGCAATGACATCGCCCTGCTGCACTTTGCTACCACCGGCTAAAATATGACTAAAACCGACGGCGGGGTCTATTTGCTGACTAGGGTGAGAGCGGCCGCCACCCAAGCGCACTACTGCCATACCAAGCCCAACAGTATTGGTATAGTTTAGGTAGCCGCTTGTCGGTGCAACAATGTCCTGTACCACAGGTGCGCTTGCGAGATACTGCTGTGGCTTTTCCAGTAAATCAACCGGGCCACCTAAGGCTGAAACCATTTGTGCAAAAATTTCAGCGGCTTTGCCTGAGCTTAAACTGTACTCTAACGCTGCAATTGCGGAGGCTTTATCTTTATGCAGCCCACCCAGCATCAGCATATTGGCGCCAAGTTCCAGTGTTACCTGATGTAAGCGTGGCTCACGGTATTTGCCGGTTAAATAATCCAGCGTTTCAACAACCTCCAGCGCATTACCGGCAGTACGACCTAAAATCTGGTTCATGTCTGTTAGCAGTGCGCGCGTTGGCACACCCGCCCCATTGGCGACATTGACAATGCTGCTGGCCAACGCAGACGCATCATCTACCGTACGCATAATGGCACCATTGCCAATTTTTACGTCCATTACCAAGGCATCTAAACCTTCTGACAGCTTTTTGGACAAAATTGACGCGGTGATAAGGGGGATAGATTCAACGGTGGCTGTGACATCACGAATAGCATATAAGCGACGGTCGGCCGGCGCCAGCTGGCTACTTTGTCCAACAATAACGCAGCCCAATTGTGGTAATAATTGCTCAATTTTATCCAAGGGTTGCGTACAACTATACCCAGGGATCGTTTCCAGTTTATCTACCGTGCCGCCAGTATGCCCTAAGCCACGACCGGCAATGCTGGGCATAAAAGCACCACACGCTGCTACCATGGGTGCCAGCATCAAGGTTACTTTGTCACCCACGCCGCCGGTGCTGTGCTTATCCACCACCGGGCCATTTAGCTTACCTTGCCAGTTTAGTACCGTACCGCTGTCACGCATGGCTAGCGTTAACGCGACGATTTCGTCTACATTCATACCATTTAAGTAAATGGCCATCGCCAATGCCGCTACCTGGCCTTCGCTAAAGCTGTCATCGGTTAAGCCGCGGACAAACTGGCTAATCTCGGCCGGGTTTAACTGGCCACCATTACGCTTGGTTTTAATAATTTCCTGCGGGATCATATATTAAGCTCCAACTTTAGTGCTGTTGGCTAGGTAGGTTGGGGTAAAGGCAGACGGCAGCAACTCAGCCAATGTCCAGCTTTGCTGCTGACCTAAATGGTTGCAACTTGCAACTGGCGAGTCTGGTGTAAAAAATTCGGCGATAACCTGACGACAGATACCACAAGGTGGCGTTAACATCTCTTGCGGTGTATATACCATCAGCGCATCAAATGCACGCTCACCCGCGACCACGGCAGCCGCAATTGCGTTACGCTCCGCACATATTGTGCCGCCATAAGAGGCGTTTTCAACATTACAGCCACTGTAGATTTTACCACTGCTGGCCAATACGGCTACGCCGACGGGGAATTTGCTGTAAGGCGCATAAGCCTGCGCTGCGGCGTTTTTTGCGGCTTGCTGCAAGGCAGCCCAGTTAATTTCACTCACTGGTTAAACTCATGTTAGTTATGGGCATATAGTGTTACTGCGAATAGCGTCCGGGTCAAGCCTGTGTATAGCAATCAATAAAACATACACCGCAATGCATACTGACGGCAGTTTAGATGCGCCTTATAATGCCGGCATAAATAATTAAAGATACGATAATGTGAAGCCCATGAATTACCTCGCCGGCTACCCGGCGCACATTCAGCAGCAAGCTAACGAACTGTTAGACAGCGGACAACTTGAGGCGTATTTGGCGCGCAAATATCCTGCGCCACATCAGGTGCAAAGTGATAAGGCGCTGTACAGCTATATTAACGAATTAAAAAATGACTATATGCGTAATAGCGCACCGCTAAGCCAGGTAAGGTATGACAGCAAGTTAAATGTATTGCAGCAAGCACTCGGTATGCACACCTATCAATCCAGGGTGCATGGTCACAAATTAAAATCGCATAACAGTATTACCGTTGCTGCATTGTTTAAGCAGGCGCCAGCCGAATTTTTACGTATGATCGTGGTGCATGAGCTGGCTCATTTCAAAGAGAAAGAGCATAACAAAGCCTTTTATAAACTCTGCCAACATATGGAGCCCGCCTACCATCAGTTGGAGCTGGATACCCGGCTCTGGTTACTTTGGCGGGATTCGAGTAAGACTTAAATATCGACCAAACAAAACAATCTAAATATGTTCCCGACCTATTTGTCCGGTCATCCAGGGGCTCCAACAGTTCATTTGGAGCAAACCGATCATGATTTTGCCGGTATCAGCGCAAAGGCATCAGTATCTAAATAGGCCGGAAATTGCTGCCGGTATTGGTTTAGCGCAGCTAAGTTAAGTGCTGCTGCTAAAATGGCAGGGCTAGCGGGTGCTACATCAGCCAGTGGCTTGCCCAAAAAATCAACAATCAAGCTATCGCCACGATAGCTAATACCATTGCCGTCCGTGCCTACGCGGTTACACCCCAGCACGTAGGCCTGGTTCTCAATGGCACGCGCCTGCAATAGTGTACGCCAGGCATGGGCCCTTGCCGCTGGCCAGTTTGCCACATACAGTGCGATATCGTAATCGTTGCGGTTACGGCTAAACACCGGGAAACGCAGGTCGTAACATACCTGCAGCAGCAAACGCCAACCACGATACCTAACCACTACACGTTCGTTGCCAGCAACGTAAGCCTGATGCTCACCCGCCATACGAAACAGGTGCTTTTTATCGTAATAGGTTACATCGCCATCAGGGGTAACAAAGTAGCAGCGGTTAACACAACCTTGCTTTATGCGGGTAGCCACAGAACCTACTAGTGCCGCCTGTGTTAAAACCGCCTGTTGCTTTAACCAGTTTAGTGTTTCTCCTTCTGGCTCGGCAATATCGGCACTTTGCATGGAAAAACCACTGCTAAACATTTCAGGCAATACGATAACATCTGCCCCAGTGCAATCTAGCAATTGCTTCGCAAGCTGCAAGCGGTTTGCCGCTGCATCCTGCCAAACCAATTCAGTTTGCAGTACCCTAACATTCAGTTCTGTTAAATCCGGCATAATGCCTCCGCTGCCGCGTTAAGCGTGCTGGCTTGCTTAGCAAAACAAAAGCGAACAATGCGGGCAGTGGGCGGCGTTTGATAAAATACTGATAGCGGGATAGCAGCGACCTTATGTTCTTTAGTTAACCATTGGCAAAAACTCACATCGTCTAAATCGCTTATCGCGCTGTAATCGGCCAGTAAAAAATAACTGCCCTGACAGGGTAATAACGTAAAGCGACTAGCCTGCAACAGGCTGGCAAAATGGTCGCGCTTTTGCTGATAAAACGCGGCCAAGCCACTAACCTGCTGTGGTTGCTGTGCCAACATATCGGCAATAGCATGTTGTGCTGGGGTAAAGCTGGAAAACGTAACGTACTGATGTATTTTGCGAAACTCTGCACTTAATGTCGCAGGCGCTACACAATAGCCCAGCTTCCAGCCGGTGACATGAAAGGTTTTACCAAAAGAGGAAACTATAAAACTGCGGGCCGCCAGATCTGCAAAGCAGTTTGCGCTAAGCTGTGGTGCCCCATCAAACACCATATGTTCGTATACTTCATCACTAATGCAGTACAAATTATGTTTAACCACCAACTGCTGCAAACTGATCCAATCTTGCGGGGTAAACACCATACCGGTTGGGTTGTGCGGGCTATTGACTAAAATAAGCCGGGTACGTGTGGTAATAGCCTCAGCCACCTGCTGCCAATTAATAAGATAGCCTGGGGGCGTCAGAGCAATATGCACAGCCTTGCCGCCACACAGGTTAATGGCAGGCTCATAACTGTCGTACGCCGGGTCAAATACTATTACCTCATCCCCTGGCTGCACCACAGCATTGATGGCAACAAACAACGCCTCTGTCGCACCGCTGGTTACGGTTACCTCTTGTTCGGCATTCACCGTACGCTGGTAGCACCGCTGCACCAAACTGGCAATTTGAGTCTGCAAAGCCGGTATACCTGGCATAGGGGCATACTGATTAAACCCCTGCTGGCTATATGCCGCCAGGGCATCCAACAACAGTGGGTCCGGAGAAAAATCAGGAAAACCTTGCGATAAATTAATCGCTTGGTGCTGTGCAGCCAGTTGTGACATCTGACTAAATATAGTTGTGCCTACCTTAGGCAGTTTGCTTTTAAGTGTCATAGCAGCAAGAAAAAGTTGCGAAAACCGGTTTGAATGCTATCATTTAGCCCGTTTTATGTATAGACATCTAAACGCTTAAACGTATAGCAACCAGGTTTACACTAAATATGAATAATACCGCTCAGCTGCATCAACTTAATCCACATGCCATTGCTTTGTGTGCGTTAGGTCGCTGGATCGCCAGCCGACATTGGGTACCGGCCACCGGCGGTAATTTTTCTATCCGAAGTGGCGAGCACAGCGCATTGGTAACGGCCTCTGGCAAAGATAAAGGCGAGTTAAGCCCGCAGGATTTGCTACCAGTAAGCTGGCAAGATGGTAGTTTAAGCTGCACGGGCACACCGTCAGCCGAAACCGCCTTGCATGCCAGGTTGTACCAGCTTGACCCGCAGATAAAGGCGGTATTGCACACGCATTCGGTACAAGCCACGGTGTTTTCGCGGATAATCAGTGAAGACAGTTACCTGTTTCAAGGCTATGAAATGCAAAAAGCCATTAGCGGAAATACAACACATACCGCAGCTTGTCCACTGGCATTGTTCGACAACACACAGCATATCCCTGAGCTTGCCGACAAGCTCAGTCAACGCTGGCAGCAACAACCATTACATTGGGGCTTATTGGTGCGGGGTCACGGCTTGTATGTATGGGGTCGCAGTCTCGATGAAGCAAAAAGGCATTTAGAAGGTTGGGAGTTTCTTATAAACTGCGAGCTGGAAAGGTTAAAACTAACAAGGTAAGCCGTGAAGTATTCCGCCATTATTACAGACATTGAAGGTACCACCAGTCGCATTAGCTTTGTTACCGACGTGTTGTTTCCTTACGCAGCCACTGAATTGCCAGCGTTTATTCAGGCACAACAACACAACGAAGCCGTCGCCACGCAATTGCAAGCCTGTCGCAACCTAATGCAGCAGCCATCGGCTAGCCTGGCGCAAATTAACGAACAGCTACAACAATGGATAGCACAAGACGCTAAAGTGACACCGCTAAAAGCCTTACAAGGCATGGTGTGGCAGCATGGCTATCAAAGTGGCGCCTTTACCGGCCATGTTTATGCCGACGCTGCCGCACAGCTACATCATTGGCATAACAGCGGCATAAAGCTGTATGTCTATAGTTCAGGATCAGTACAGGCGCAGCAACTGTTGTTCCAACACAGCGATGCCGGTGATTTAACACCATTATTTAGCGGCTATTTTGACACACAGATTGGTGCCAAGCGCGACATATCCTCCTATGCCGCTATAGTGCAGCAACTCCAATTACCGCCGAAACAAATACTGTTTTTGTCTGACGTGACGGCTGAGCTGGATGCTGCCGCACCGCTGGGTATTGATACCGTACAACTTATTCGCGAAGGACAAACCGCAGGCAGCCACAAAGTAGCCAGCGACTTCTATCAGGTTTTGGAGCAATAACAATGAGCCGGTTAACTGTATTTAGTGCCGATAATCCGCAACAAGCGTTGTTTGACAGTAGCGAGCCAGAGGCTATTACACAACAATTACAGGATGCAGGGATCCGGTTTGAACAATGGCACGCCGCCGCCCCAATTAGCCCTGACAGCACAGATGAGCAAATCCTTACAGCTTATGCGGCAGATATTAATCAGCTTAAAGCACAGCGGGGTTACCTTACCGTTGATGTGATCTCACTTAACGCCAACCATCCGGACAAAACGCTATTGCGGCAGAAATTTCTTGCCGAACATACACACAGCGAAGATGAAGTTCGCTTTTTTGTTCGCGGCCAGGGTCTGTTTTGCCTGCATATCAACGGCAAGGTGTATCAGGTGTTATGCCAACAACATGATTTAATCAGCGTTCCTGCTGGCACCACGCATTGGTTTGATATGGGCAGTGAGCCAGAATTTACCGCCATACGGTTATTCAATAATACCGAAGGCTGGGTCGCCAATTTTACCGGTAGCACCATCGCCACCGCTTTCCCATTACTGAACTAAGGCTGCACCAGCGTGGTGCACAGCGTCGCTGCGCTCCCGCTGCAACAAATTAAAACCAAGATTTCTCAGTTAATTAGCACTAAAGCTTGCACTGGCACTGCTATTGCTTATGCTTTGTCATACGGTGCTGCAATACTGTGGCAGTACGCTTATTTATCCCGGGTTTATTATGTTACCAATTCAGACCCCTATGCGGGGCCTACGCTGTTTTTGTGTTGCCGCTGAGTGTTTAAGCTTTAAAGAAACAGCAAAGAAACTGTACTTAACACCATCTGCGGTAAGTCATCAAATTAAACAGCTGGAAGAAAACCTTAACCTGCAGCTGTTCGAGCGCCAAACCCGAGCCATCGTATTGACAGAAGTTGGCAAGCAGTTTTATCTGGCGATAGAGCCGTTAATGCAACAACTCGCCACCACTATTGGCGAATTCAGCCAGGCTGAACGCATGTTAGAAGTCAGTATTTCCATGCCAGAGTTTTTTGCCAGCGAGTTGTTTGTACCCCGGCTTATTGGCTGGTCAGAACAATATGCCAATATCAACCTGAAGCTGGAAACCGTTAAGTCTCGCAGGGACAGCCCCAAGTACACGGATTTGTCGATTGTTTTATCGGGCAAAAAGCCTGTTGAGCAAGAGGCGTACGACTTATTTCCAATAAGCTACGTGCCTGCCTGCAACCCACAGCAGTATCAAAAATGGCATAGCAAAGGCTACCGTGTACTGGAACAAGTACCGCTTATTTTGCATCAGGCACGGCCGCACGCCTGGCACCAATGGGCCGAGCATGTTGGTTACCATAATTTCCAACCCAAGCAGATTATTCAGCTGGACAGCATGTTTAGCGTAGCGCGGGCGGCACAGCAAGGGCTGGGAGTGGCGCTCGTCCCACTGCCAATCAGCAATGGCTGGTTTACCAGTGGCAGCTTACAACGGCTGTTTGAACAAGAACTACTTAGCCGCGATCGCTATTACCTGGTGCGCCACGATGACGACCCCAGCCGGCATGAAATTAAGCTGTTAATTGATTGGGTGTTACAAAGCTTTCACGTTACTCCAGAGGCGTCTTAATTTAACAATACCGGTGCAGCACAACATGACTGCTTGATGACACCGGTAGATGAATAAATTTCACTTATCAGGTTTTTTTTTATCGTTTGTCAGATTTAGTGCTTTTGCTCAAACTTAGCTTGCAGACCAAACATGGCTGCCTGGATGGGAAAATTGGGAGCAACACACTATGAAAGCGAGATCAATTAAATTAGGCAGTTCTTTGGCGTTGATGCTAATGGCCTCGGGTTCATTTTTCGCATCAGCCAACACCAACGGCTATAAAATGGTCATCATTGAAGATACACCTGGTGTTGCGGCATTACAGGCCGGCAAGTTTGACCAGGGTATTAATGAAACACTTGATAGCAACAGTGCAGAAGTGGATAACTTCTCTCGTCAAATGAGCCTGTGCGTCGGTTTTACCAAAAGTAACCAGCTGCAGCAGGCTGAGCAAGCCTGTAATAGCGCTGTGGCGTTAGTACAGCAATTTACCCATGTTAGCGCGGGTGATAAACGTGAAATGCGGGCGCATGCGCTGAGTAACCGTGGTGTATTGCGTCTATCGCAAAACAACAACCTGGCCGCACTGGCAGACTTTAAACGTGCCGCTGAATTAAGCCGCAGCGAAGTTAGCGTACACAACTTACAACGTTTAGAACTTGCCTTAAACAAAGCCAACAATGGCCTTGACCTGGCGATGACCACAGCCGAGTAACACCGAAGTAAACCTTATTCTGCTGACTACAGCAGAACACTGTGCAAATTAAGCGCCTGCACAGTGCCGGCAGCGAACAGAGTAAGCGCCTGTTCATTGCTTAGCTTAACTTAACTTACACTCCCCCGTGTGTATACAGAGTTACATCCCCCCGGTGTAACTCTGTTTTTTTGCGCTAACCCCGACAATGCAACGGCGGCAACACTCGCTCTGGCGGGATCAGGCAAACTGCTGTAATACACCGGCGGCAATATCAGCGTGTGAGTACACACCAGTATCGAATACCCACCCGGTTACCAGAGCTGCGGGCGTAACATCAAATGCCGGGTTAAATACCGGTGCCTGCTCGGGTGCCCATACTGTTTTACCAAAAGCACCGCTAACTCCGCGCACTTCGTCAGCATGGCGTTGCTCTATCGGTATCGCACTACCATCAGCACAGGCTAAGTCTACTGTGGTATGTGGCGCCACTACGTAAAACGGCACCTTGTGGTAATGCGCTAGTACGGCCAGTGAATAGGTGCCTACTTTATTGGCAAAATCGCCATTGGCGGCGATACGATCAGAGCCAACAAATATACGGTCTACCTGACCGCGAGCCATTAACATCGCCGCCATATTGTCGCAAATAAGCTGATATGGAATACCCAGCTGCTGGCATTCCCATGCGGTAAGCCTGCCGCCTTGCAGCAGGGGCCGGGTCTCATCCACCCAAAGGCGGATATTCTTACCCTGCTGATGTGCCAAGCTAATAACGCCCAGTGCGGTTCCTACCCCAGCGGTAGCAAGGCCTCCGGTATTGCAGTGTGTAAGTAACTGCTCCCCCTCTTGCACTAACGCCGCACCATGCTCGGCCATGCGCTGGCACAGTTCAACATCTTCTGCAAACAGCTGCTCAGCGCAGGCAATGGCGGCTAAGGTAAAGTCGGTTTGCTTAAGGGCTGCTAGCATGCTGTCAAGGTTATTCATCAGGTTCACGGCTGTAGGCCGGGCCGCACGCAACACTTCAGCGTCTAGTAGCAGCTGCTCACGACTGTCACCAACACTGGCCCGGTATGCCAGCAGTAAACAGGCGCCAATGCCAATAGCCGGGGCGCCACGCAACTGCAGCGCTTTAATCATGCTAACCATTTGCGGCACGGTTTTGCAGCTGTGCCAAACTTGCTGCTGTGGCAACAACGTTTGATCCAGTACATACAGTTCACCCTGTACCGTTTTAACACTCAGTGCCGTTAAGTTTTTCATCGCTTATTCCTGTTTAGCGTTGCAGACGTCTATCAGGTTTGCGATTATGCAGTCCGTCAATATTCAACACAAGTACAGGACTATACCATGGCCGACTACCGCACCTTTACCACGGAAGATGCCAAACGCTTTGCTGATGAGCACAGCACCTTGTTTGGCGATCACAGCAAGTTGCATTGTGAAGAATTTGGCGACGGTAATTTAAATTTGGTATTTCGTGTCAGTAATGACAAAGGCACCAGCCTTATTGTTAAACAAGCCCTGCCCTATGCGCGTTGTGTCGGTGAAAGCTGGCCGCTAACCATAGACCGTGCCCGCATTGAAGCTGAAGTATTAATTAAGCATCGTAAATTGTGTCCCGAGCACACGGTTGAAGTGCTGCACTATGACCCCGTACAAGCAGCTATTTTAATGGAAGATTTAACCGACTATCGTATATTACGGGCAGAGCTTATCGCGGGTAAGCAGTATCCACACTTAGCCACTCAGCTGGCAGCGTACTTAGCGCAGACCCTGTATTACACCAGTGATTTTGCGTTAACCGGGCCGAACAAGAAACAGCAAGTGGGCCGTTTTTTAAACCCTGAGTTATGCTTGATCACTGAAGATTTGTTTTTCACCGATCCCTACTGTAACCATGAACGCAACAATGTACATGCTGAAATTCGCAGCGATGCGCAACAGCTATGGCACGACGAAGCGCTTCAGGCCGACGTCGCGCAATTAAAAGTCAATTTTCTATCTAAACCTCAAGCGTTACTGCACGGAGATGTACACAGCGGTAGCATTTTTATCAACGATGAAAACTGCAAACTGATTGACGCTGAATTTGGTTTCTATGGCCCGATAGGTTTTGATGTTGGTAGCTTGCTAGGCAACTTGCTACTGAATTATCTGGGACATTTTGGTTTAACAGCTGATGCCGACATCCGTCAGCAACATCAGGCTTATTTGCTCGAACAAATTCAAACCCTCTGGCAAGCGTTTGCCACAAATTTTCAACAGCTTATGAGTAATGAATGCCGCGAGCCCAGCTTGCAAAACAGCCTGTACCAACAGCGCTTTATGCAGCAAGTCTTTGCCGATACACTAGGGTATGCCGGTTGCGAGCTAATCCGCCGCACGGTTGGCTTAGCGCATGTGGCCGATCTGGAACAAATAAGTGACAGCGCAACACGCGGGCAAAGTGAGCGCAAAGCCTTAAAGCTGGGGCGTGAACTCATATTGCAACGCGCAAGCCTGGCGAATATCGAGCAAGTGATCGCGCTGGTGCGCTATCAGTAAATAAGCAGCGATAAACCGATGCCGAAACAGCTTGTTACATTTTAGTACAATGCCTGTCGCCGGCCCACGTTCCAGAATCAGCAACATTGTGGCATGCTGCAAATATAGCTAATTAAAGGACGTTGTAATGATCGCAGCTAAGGAGTTAAGCCGCGTTTTTGGGCAGGGCGAAAATGCTGTGCACGCCTTGCGCAATGTAAGCTTACAAATTGCCGAAAATGAATTTGTAGCTGTCATGGGTAGCTCGGGCTCTGGCAAGTCCACACTGATGAACATTCTTGGCTGTCTGGACACCCCTAGTAGCGGCAGTTATCAGCTCGACAATCAACTTATCGGTCAGTTAGACGACATCAGCCTGTCGGCTATGCGCAATCGCCATATTGGTTTTATTTTTCAATCATTTCATTTACTGCCCCGCTTAACTGCAGCGCAAAACGTCGCCTTACCCCTTCGCTATACCGACACCGACCCGGCAGAGGCGCTAGCACGAGCTAATACGCTATTGGAGCAAGTTGGGCTGGGCCATAGAACAAGCCATAAACCGCACGAAATGTCAGGCGGACAACGGCAGCGCGTTGCTATTGCCCGGGCACTAATCAACCGGCCTAAAGTGATATTTGCCGATGAACCTACCGGCAACCTTGACAGTAAAACGTCGAAAGAAATTATGCAGTTGCTTTGCGACTTACACAGCAAAGGCAATACCATTGTTATGGTAACGCACGAAGATGAAATCGCCGCCTATGCTAACCGGGTTATCCGTATGCGCGACGGCCAAATTTTACAGGACAGTGGATGTTAGCCACATTTTTTAGCTTACTATTGCTCAGCAGCGCAACAGAACAACCGATGCCGTTATTGTTAACGGGTACTTTGCAGTCAGCAGATAAGCAAACCGTCGTATCGCCCATGAGTGATACCTGGCGCGTACAGGTGCAGTGGCTGCATCCGGAAGATGAACCGGTAAAGCACGGCGATCTCATAGCCGTGTTTGATGCTGGCAATATAAAAACGCAAATCGAACAGCTTAAAAGCGCCATTATTAACCATGAAGAACGGCTAAATCAGTTAAAAAGTGAACACAAGCAAAAGGTTATGGAAGCGGAATATGAACTAGAACGCCGTCAGCTACTACTGGAAAAAGCCGGTATCGACGCGTCAGTACCGCTGGCAAACTTAAGTGCGTATGATTACGAACAATATCAATTAGAGCTTAAACGGGCGCGCACAGAATCAGCCAAAGCAGCAGAACAACTTGCGGTAGCACGTATTACAGCAAAGTCAGCCTTATCCAAACAACAACTGCAACTGGAACAATCGCAGGCGGAACTGCAAGACGCCGACGTGCAACTGGGGCAAATGAGCGTAATCGCCACCCAAGATGGCACTATCAGTTATGGTACACACCCGTGGTATGGCACTAAAATTTATGCCGGTATTACTGCGCAGCCAGGTTGGAATATTGCCGAGCTTAATCGTTCCGACAGCCTGTATATTGAAGCCTGGGTGCATGAAACTGATATACCCAGGTTACAGCAGCATGTATTTACTGCTCGATTTGACATAGCGCCACAATCGCCATTTCCTATTACCTTGAGCGAGGTTGCGCGCCAGGGTGAAAAGCGTCAAAGCTGGGGCAATGCGCTGTATTACAAGGCTGTTTTCATGTCGGAACGCTTTCCGGTTTCACAACCAATGCTTGGCATGGGCTTACTGATAGAGGTAACACAACCATGACACGCCATTTCATTACCTGCAGCCTGAGCCTGCTTATGCTAGTGGCGCTTAGTGCTTGCCAACCAGAACAGCAAGCTGTGGTAGAAACGGTTAATCGTCAGGTGCGCGCCACCGGCGAGCTTACCGCAGCCAACGCTTTTAAAGCCTCACCACCTAGCGTAAAACATTTGTGGCAATACAATATTAAACAACTGGCGCCCGAAAGTAGCCTGCTGAAAGAAAATGATCTGGTTGTGGCGTTTGATGCACAAACCCAGATAGATGAACTAAAAAACAAAAGTATTGAACTGCAAAGTGCCGGGCAAGAACTGGCAAACCGCTTACGCAGCGACGAACAACGTTTTGAAGAATTAAAGCTTACGCTGGCAGAGCGTAATATGGAATTCGACCGCGACAAACGCAAAGCCGAGATTGTCGACCAATCACGCTCTGCCAATGACCGGCGTAAAGCGCAAATTGACTTCACCATCGCTAACAATCAAAAGCAGTTGGCTGAAGCCCGTCTGGCCAGCCATCAACAGCAGCGCAAAGCGGAAGAACAAATGTTATTGGCCAAAGTAAGCCGGTTACAGGCTGAAGTGGATGATTTAAAGCGCAGCATTGACAGTATGCAGGTAAAGGCCCCCTTTGCTGGCGTGATGGTTTACAGCCAAAACTTTGATGGTGAAAAGTTTTCCACCGGTGATACCGTGCAGTTTGGTCAACCAGTGGCCGAAGTTAGCCAGCTGGACAGCTTATATATTAAAGCAGAAATAGACGAAATCGATTTAAAACAAATACATCCGGGGTTGCAGGTTGAAATTACATTGGATGCCTACCCGGAAAAGCGTTTTCTTGGTGTACTGCAAAGCCTGGGTAATGCGGTAAGGGACAAGTCCCGTGATAATTTACGCCGTGTAGTAGATGCAAGAGTGAGTTTGGACTCAGTAGATACCGACACCATGCGTCCAGGCATGACAGCAAGGCTTAATATTCAATTGGCAGCCCCTGCGGGAGGTGCAGATGCGCCATAATAACGCTTACTGGCTAAGTGCATTTTGCGCCATTGCCCTTGCTGGCTGCAGTGAACCTCAACTGCAAGTGCCCGTGTATCCGGTAGTTGAAGATACCCTAGTGCATAAAATAAATGCCGACGGCGAATTGTTTGCCGTTAATTCTGTCAGTATCAATGCCCCAAAAACAGTGCAGGGCCCCCGCTTTATTGCGTCACTCGCCAAAGAGTATTCTGAAGTGCAACCTGGCGATGTGGTCGTAACATTTGATGCCACCCAACTGCTTCGATCCAAGGTAAAAGCCAGCTCCGGTTTGGGAGCCGTCGTCGCTGATGAACAACAAAAACTGGCTGAACAACAAAACGAACAAACCGCAATTGGCCTTGACCAAACATTGAACGGCCATGAGTTTTCTTTCGCTGATCGTTTCAGTATTGACGATGTGCAAATTCGCTCGCGGTTAGAAATTCTCGACTCAATGCAGAACAAAGAGTACTTGGGTGACAAACGCGACTATTTAGGCTGGCAAGAGCAAAGTTTTTCCCAGCGTAGTAACGGTGAGCTGGAGTTGCTGCAACTGCAACGTAACCAACAGCAAAGCTTATTGCAACAGGCTGAAAGTGGCTTGGCTGCGCTGGAAATCCGTTCGCCACACCAAGGTATTTTGTTGTTCGAAGCTAATTGGCGTGGCGAAAAGCCGGAAGTGGGCGGCATGGTGTTTCCTGGCGCTCGGATTGGCAGCATTCCGGATCTAAGCCTGCAACATATAAAACTACAGGTTATTGAGCAGGAAGCCATAGGCTTGGCCGCGGGCCAAAAAGTAACCTTTGCATTAACAGCCTGGCCGGACGACAACCTGACAGGTGAAGTCGTATCTGTAGCGGCAGTTGCCCAGTCTCGCGAGCGACGTGACCCGCGAAAATTTATTGAAGTGGTTGTTGCGCCAACCCGGCAAGACCCCCGCTTTATGCCGGGTAATAAAATACTTGCTGAGCTTTGGGTCGATGAAACTGACAACATACTGATGATCCCGTTACAAGCTATTTTCAGTGATCAGCAACAGCTCTATGTCTACAAACGTGATGGTACACACTTTGTAAGGCAACCCATCGAAATCGGTAAAAAGAGCCTGAGCCACGCCCAAATCAGCCGTGGTTTGCAAGCGGGTGATCAAATAGCCCTGATTAATCCGGAGCGTTGAGGCGATGAAAATAAGTTCATTAATAACGGATACATTGGCCGAATTAGCACAGCATAAACTGCGTACCTTTTTAACCCTGCTGGGCATGATATTCGGCGTTGGTGCCGTCATTGCCATGCTTAACATAGGTGAAGGGGCTGAACGCGAAGCGCTAAAAACTATTGAAACCATGGGGCTTCGCAATCTGATAGTAGAAGCCCGTAGTTTTGATGAAAAAACGCTGCAAGAACAACGTAAACATTCACTCGGACTAAGTCAGAGCGATATCGATACAGCCGTTGCTACTATTCCGGGAGTCACAGCATTTAGCGCTGAGCGCAAAGTAGATACACACAACATCTACAGCCATCAGGGAAAAAGTGATGGCATCGCCATTGGCGTGTCGCCAAGCTATATGGCATTAAGCAAACTTACCTTTGCCAGCGGACGTAACTTTACCGAACAAGAAAACCGTTATGCCGCCCAAGTGGCTATTTTGGGCGCCCGCGTTGCGCAAAGCCTTTTCCCCAGAGGCGACGCGTTAGGAAAAGCGGTAAAAGTAAACCATGTCTGGCTACAGGTTGTGGGTGTACTGGCCGAACCGTATGCCGGTAGCAATGAGTTTCAGGGCATAAAATTGGGCGGCGAACAAAGCCAATTGTTTATGCCACTTAACACCGCACAAACGCGTTTTAAAGCCGAGCCGCTAAGTGCCGAGCTTACCTCGTTCCGGTTGCAGCTTGATGAGGACGCCAATAACGCTTTAAGTGCCCGCGCCCTGGATTACCTGTTAAAACAGCGCCATAACGACATCGACGATTACAATATTATTGTGCCTGCAGCGTTATTGGCGCAACAAAAGCAAACCCAGCAAATTTTCAATATCGTCATGTCTTGTGTCGCGGGAATCTCTTTGTTAGTTGGCGGCATTGGTATTATGAATATCATGCTGGCAACCGTGCTTGAACGCACCAAAGAAATTGGTTTACTACGCGCCATTGGCGCAACTCAGCGTGATATAAAACTGCAGTTTGTTGCAGAGAGCTTTGCCATTGCGATTCTTGGCGGCTTGTTAGGCATAGTGTTTGGTATTTTACTGTCAGAACTTATCGCCTTTTATTCTGACTGGGCAGTAAGCTGGTCGCTGCTGGCGATAGTGTTGTCGTTTAGTATTTGCGCGCTCATCGGTATCGCTTTTGGCGTGTATCCGGCGATTAAAGCCTCGCAGCTTGACCCTATAACCGCCCTGCAAAGTGAATAATTTGCCTGGCGGACTATACACTGGGTGTCATAACAAACCGAGGCCGCTTAGTAGAGACAATATTAACTGAACGCTACATCTGGCAAAAGCTGGCATAGAATATTGAACACCCTCTCAATATTTTCCCACATCAATACTAAAGACCACAGTTTCGTTAATGATAATACTTTATCTAGACACATTTCACTGCAGGCGGTCTTTTCGAAACAAAACCGGGCCAGTCTGAGTGTGGAAATTCAAACCATCAATTTGCCCCGAGATATCTAACCTAAACATCACAGTAAACTCTGGATTAAAATCTTCTCTAAAATCTGGCATTCCTTGAAGATAAAAGCTGTCATGATTTAGGTGAGAAAGCGTAAATTCAAACGTTGGAAACTTAGCGATTAATGTGCCATTTTTCAATCTTACATCGATAAATCCATAACCATTTGCATGGTATTTCCCTACATATCTTTGAAGTTCTAAAGTAGGCATCGCTTCGGCATTAAAACGTTGTTCCGTATTTTGGGGGCGGTACATTTCGCTAACCACTATTGGGTAATCTGACTCGGGTAAATTCAATATTTTGCGTGAAATAAGATCTGAAACAATATAGGGCAAAACAGAGTTTCCTTGATTACTAAGAACCGCTATGCCGAACTGTTTAAAAGGATACATATTAATTACAGATGAAAAACCATTGGTATTGCCGCCATGACGTACTCTGAAGTGACCATCGGCGACTCCTAATCGCCATCCATACCCTTCGCCTTGAAGAAAGGCATCCTCTGTGTAAGGGTCTGATTTTATATTTTGTAGTCTTGTTGCTTGTTTAATGTATCCTGCTGGAACAACTTGTTTTTGATTGTATTTTCCTTCGTTTAACCAAACTTTCATCCATTTTGATAGATCAATTGCTGAGCTCTTTATTGCGCCTGCTGAACTATATGAGTAGTAATTTTCGAATGGTACTTTAACCATGTGTTCGCCCAATTTTGCATAGCCATAAGCATAATTATTGGTCTGTTTCATTTCAGCAACACTGGTTGATGAGTGAGTCATGTCTAATGGAATAAATAATTTTTGTTTTATCTGCTCTTCCCACGTTCTGTAAGTCACAGTTTCGACAATCGCGCCGGCTAACGTATAGCCAATATTGCTATAAATAAAACTATTGCCTATTTCACCTTGAGGCTTTAGGTAAGGCAATCTTTTTATCATTTCTGACTTGCTTGGCTCCGGAAAAAGAACAAGTGATAAACCATGGTCACCAATGCCACTTCTATGGCTGAGTAAATCACCAAGGGTAATACGTTGATCCATTTCCGTATTAAAAAATTTCAAGGTAGGGATATAAACTGATGGTCTGGCAGATAGTTCTAATTTATCTTCACTGGCCAATTGTCCTATTAACGCTCCAGTAAAAGCTTTTGTAATAGAGCCGATATGAAAAACTGTCTCAGTATCCACCGGAAGTTTATTTTCAGGGTCCCTCCAGCCATAACCCTTCGCGAAAATAACCTCATTTTTATATACAACCGCAACAGATAATCCAGGGGCATTATATTCTTCAACATAGCGAAGAATCTGGGTATTTATTTCTGCAATTGGTAAAGATAACTCTTCAGCTTTCAGAGACAGAGACAATAAAAACGAGATTGTAAGTAGGACGCTTTTCGTCATCAGTATTTATTCCTGTTGAGTTATATGTTTGTCGAGCTCAATAGCGCACTTTAATTAAATTTTTCTCTGTTGATCGCTGTTATTAAAATCTTGGTTTGATGACAAAAAAATGCTTTATTGTTGGTCATAAAAAAGCATGTTTTTTCAATTCTAGTTAGGTATCGCCTATAAAAAACATGCAAAATGTATGCGTTGTCTTAGTTTTGTAGCCAAGCAATTGCACTGGCTAGCGTATGCTCACTTGATGTCGCCTCATCCACGGGGATGCGCACACCATATTTTTGTTGTTCACGATCAGCGATAACCGCTGTTGTAAGAAACAAAGCGCTATTGTCACTCAGCGTAAAATTGGTATTTGCAGTAGATAACCCACAGCTATCAGTTCCAAAAAATTGCACGTTGAATTGCTTTTTAAAAGCAATTACGGTGGCTTCACCCGAGCTTGCCGTTCTTTTACTAGTCAACACGGCAATTTTTGGTAAGGGCGTAATTAGACTATAAGGTTTATCTACAGTAACGACAGGGCTACCACCTAAGAGCGAAGACCCATTGTTGTAACCCCACCAGGTCGAATTTTCGTCAGCATCGATAAAATAGCCCAGTGTAGTACCTTCGAATAAAGGCCCGAGTCCCGCTATCATTGGCCACATATTGCCGCCTTGATTGTTTCGAAGATCAACAATCCATGCCGTTACACCTTGATTGTCTTGTTTAGCTATTTCTTGCTGTATTGTTGTCGCTATTTGCTTGGCTTCAGCCGCGTCTCGAGACATAACAGCATCTACTCTTACATAACCTATTCCGGGTTCTTCAGGAGTGTCTAAAGCCAGATTTTGCTCACATCTGATTGTTGACGGATAAGTTATCAATGCGCCTAAAGGGGAATTTAGAAAAGAATGATTTGTGTTTATCAATTCTAGTGCACGCGTAATCGCAGGATAAGTATCTTTAATTGCACCAACATTTGCAGCCAATTGACTAACCTCAGATTCAAGATTGCTCCAATTCACTTCATTCCGAGTTAGGGCATTGTTACGCATAATTGTAATAATTTCAGACAAATAGGCCTGAGCCATCCTTTGTTGAGCAAGAGATAGATCGTCTCCACTATTATCGCTACCTCCACATGAAAGCAAAAGCAAAAAAGACGTAAGTAAAATTATAAAAGAAAGTAATTTTTTAACTGCACTCATTATGTGTTTTCCTAATTCCAATGTGCATTATCACGCCAAATGGTTGTAGGTAGCGTTATGTTTTGCCAAATTTATTTCCAATTATCAGCGACCACCAACAGAACAAAACGCCGCTCATTCATCGTACGAATGTAACACCGCCATCTCGCTGGCGGTGGTTAACCTAGAATCGTATTCCCTGTTAATTTACTTTTTCAAATTTAAGCTTATTGATAAGCGTTCCAGATACCTCTAGTGCCGCTACTTGGGATACATTATTACGAATAAATTTTGCCCGAAGAAAGAAGCCGGTATTTCCAGAAAAAGTATTGGTATCGAATGGCGTCAAATACACTTCACTTCGCAAGTTTTTGGCTTTAAGTTGATTGTCTTCCAGCACCAGTTCATAAGTGGTATCTAACTCCTGGCTGTAATAGCGTCCTGTAAATTCAGTCAAATTGACAGATTCAGCATTAATCGAGGGAATTGCTACCCGCTCCCCAACCAAGGTCTGGCCACCATAAATGCCTTCAACAAGGGTAATTTTCTCTACGTTTTTAGTGTTAACTGCACCAAATCTTAATTTACGCCCTTCATCGCCAAAACTGAATTCATTGTCAGCCAAATGGGTTAAGGGCTGCTTGGCTCCCCCCATTATCTGTAAATAAAGCTGTGTGCCATCTTGGTTAATGCTGTAAATAAGCCCGCCTAATAATTCAAAATCACCGGTATAACTTGCTAATGTCTCAGTTGACAATGCTGAGGTGCTCAGCCGTTTCTGGGGTAACGCTGACAAATAAAAATCAGCAATGTCGTAGGCGATATTCAGTGGATTGAGATAAGGCATATTAGCCAGCACCACGACTGATAGTTTTTCACTGGGCATTCTTAGCAAAAATGTTCTATAGCCCGCTATTGTGCCACCATGACCCATTGCTTCAATGCCACGATGTTTATCTATTACCTGCCCGAACGCATAATTTATGGTCTCGCCATTATTAAATACATTCGGTGTTTTCATTTGTTGAATAACAGCAAGGTTACCCACTTTTGGCTGTTCAAAGTTGACTGCCCATTTGGCTAAATCTTTAACCGTAGTGGTTAAACCTGTTGAACCGACCATATCTGACAGCAATACACTTTTAGCAAAACCATTAGTAGTGCGCCGGTAGGAATAGGCTTTGTTTTTAATCACTGCGCGATAGTTAGCTGGAAAAGCACTGTTGGTCATTCCCAGCGGTTTAAAAATGCGATTTTGTGTGAACTCTGCAAAAGATTGTCCTGAAACCCGACTAACAATTTCAGCTAATAAGAAGTAACCTGAATTACTGTATTCAAACGTCTCACCCGGTGTGAAATTTAAATCTTTTTGCATGCTAAGCAGTTTTAACGCCTGTGCTTGGGTTGCAATGTCATCACTTTGCCACCCGGCTATTTCAAGCAGTACGCCTTGCTGACGCAATCCACTAGTATGATGCAATAATTGTCTTAAGGTGATTTTATGGCCAAGATCAGACAGCTCAGGCAGGTATTTAGTTATTTCATCATCAATTGATAATCTCCCCTCATCTGCTAATAACAAAATTGAGAAGGCAGTAAATTGCTTAGAAATTGAAGCGACTTCAAATACCGTGTCAGGCGTAATCGGAATGCCGTATTCAAGGTTTGCCAGCCCAACTCCTTTGCTATAGACCAACTCACCATCTTTCACTACAGCAACGGCTAACCCGGGTAAGGTAGTACTCGCCCATCTTGCTAAATACTGATCTACTTTTTCTGCTGCATTTTTTTGTGCAGTTGCTGCCTGAAGTTCAGTTAGTAACCGGTACTCAGATTGAGCGGCGAATACATTTAGGGCTAAACAGCTACAAATTAACAGTGTGATACAACGGATGTGGTAGAACATCATGCTAGAAAGCCCCCATATATTAAATCTAATCACAATTTAGTCTTAATGTTTGAGTGACTCGACCGACTAAAAAAAGTCGAACCAATTAGCATGAAACATTTGGTTCGACCTTTAGCAACCACATGGTTTTAATGGTTTTTTTTGCTTAAATGATTTTTACGATATTGGGTAGGAGTAAAGCCTGTATGGTTTTTAAAGGCAGTATTAAAAGAGGATTTTGAATTAAAACCAACCTGATACAAAATTTCCAGCACAGTGAGTTTTTGTTTTGTGGAGTCTTGAAGCAATTTGGTGGCTGCATCAATTCTATAGCGATTAATAAAATCAAAAAAGTGTTGGCCCATTTTATGGTTGATCAAGATTGACAGTTCTTTAGATGGAACCTGCATTTGTGCCGCCAGTGTTTGTAACGTAAGGGACGGGTCTAAATAAGGCGCTTCTTTTTGCATATACTCTTTAACCCGCTTAGTTTCTGGGGAGTCATCGTCAATAGGCGTCTTTAACTTGCTGGCGATAGCTCCCTTTTGCTGTTTTACTAAGGTTTCAACTAGCTGCAACTCGCCATCTATGCCGCGAAATAACTCCGGAGACGATAGCGCCTTTAACACAAACCATGTAATCACTGATAAAGCCGATACTCCTACGGCCAACTGAAGCCCCTGAAATAACTGGTTGTATGTGGTAAAAGAAATCACTTCTTTGACAGTAGCTAATGAACCCGCAATAACAAAAACAACGGTCAGTTGCCCCAGCCAACGGTAGCTTTGATTGCTGTGCTCAGTATAGTTCTGTCGATAAATACGCTTAAATCTTCGCAAGGTAAAAGCGACTAAAAGGATATAACCTAACCATTGCATACTGCTGGCCAGCGACAACCAGCCAGGCTGACTAAGTTCAAAGACGGCTAAAAAATTAACGACCAAAAAAGGAATGCCATGCAGCAAATGGCTAAGCTTTAACCTGAAGTTTTTATAACAAATTGCCAATACATACAAATAGAACACGGGCATTTCAAGAAATGAGAATGACATTCGGAACAGTTCTAACGCATAGTTACCCGGCAAAAGTAACCATATAAACCAACCACTCAGGTTAAGGGCTGTGAGGGTTAGGAATAACGCAAAAAGACGATTCGCCAGTTTGTTGTGTGTATTGACGCTCAACAAAAAGCTGGCCAAAAGCAACAAAACAAAGACACATAACACGCCAATTACATTAATTAACTGCAATTTTTAGCTTCCAATGAATGAGCATGACAATCCACTTATGTCATGCTGAACAATAAGGCTCTAAAGTAATTACATTAGGAACCAGTACTAAGTTTTTTACAGGGTAATATAGATAGGAGGGCCGAACAACGACACTGGCTTTAAAGAAGTAACGTCCGGTACAGCAGTACGCTCTTTAGCACCGCTGTACCGGTTATGTTTTAGTAGTGTTAAAACCTAGTACTTCACACTACAACCGTACGGCTTTGTAATGGCCGGATCAGGTGTATTTCCGACCAGCACAGCGTTTGCTGCGTTAGCAAATAATGGGGTGGCCTTAGCAATATCGTCTACCTTAGCCGAGGGAATACTGTCGATACCGCCCATGTATTGCAACACACCGGATTTGTCGATCACGTACATATGTGGCGTGGTTTTAGCATCATAGGCTTTACCTACCACACCCGTTTCGTCAAATACGACAGCCGTAGGCGCCGCATTTCGGCTAGCGGTTAGCTCGTCCGCTTTAGCACCACTAACATGGCCCTGCTTGCCCGGTGCTGAAGAAATGACACTTAACCACACCACGTCGCGTGCAGTCATATCCGCTTGCAATGCCTGCATGTTGCCGCTGTAGTGCTTTACAACAAACGGGCAGTCATGGTTGGTCCATTCCAGCACCACATTTTTCCCCGCAAAATCTTTTAAACTATGGCTGTTGCCCTTGGAATCTACCACGGTAAAGTCCGGGGCGGGTGCACCTATCTGTGGCGCTGCCGCTACACCTAAAGAAAAACATGCCGCTGCTGCAGCCAGGACCAGTTGACGTAATTTCATAGTATTACTCCTGTTTAACATGGCCTGCCAGGCCGTTAGGGTTGCCGACTTACCCGCTGTAAAGTTTGCGCTAAGGTGTCGGGTGTTAAAATTTGTGGCAGCACTTCTGGTGGCTGCCCCGGCCAATACAACACATATAATGGCACACCATCACGCTGATACAGGCGCAGATATTCTGTAATGGCAGCGTCACGCAGTGTCCAGTCGCCTTTTAAATAGGTTACATCGTACAGTGCCAGCGCGGCTTTGCTACTTTCAGTATTCAATGCCACGCGCTCGTTTACCAAACACGTAATGCACCAGTCTGCTGTCATATTCACCAGTACAGGCTTACCCTCGGCGCGCAGTTGTTTAAGCGTGTCACCTGACCATGGCTGCCAATGCTCCGCACCAGCTGCATCTTTCTGTGGCATTTTAGCTGGCGCAAAAGCCGGTATAGTCAGTGCGGCTAACACTAACAGCAGCGCCACTGAAGCCGTTACTTTGCCTGCCAGCGCCAGTTGCGTTCGGCCCCACAGCCAACACGCCGCGGCAATACACACCACACCAATCAGTAACAGCGACTGCGCATCCACGCCGCTTTGCCGGCCATAAACCCACAACAACCACACTGCACTTAAATAAAGTGGGTAGGCCAGCCACTGTTTCACCGTATCCATCCAGGCGCCGGGCTTGGGCAGCCGTTTAGCAAAACCGGGCACGAAGGCTAATAACAAAAACGGTAACGCCATACCCACACCCAACGCAGCAAACACTAATACTGCGACAAATGCACTTTGAGTTACCGCATAACCCAGCGCCGAGCCCATAAAAGGCGCTGTGCAGGGGCTGGCTACAACAACGGCCAGCACACCGGTAAAAAATGCGCCCTTTCCACCTTGTGCAGTAACCAGTGAGCTACCAGCATTCATTAACCCTAAACCAAATTGCACAACACCGGATAAACTTAGCCCCAGTGCAAACAGTAAGTACACCAGCAATGCCACTATATACGGGCTTTGCAGCTGAAAGCCCCACCCTACAGCGGCGCCAGCGCTACGCAATGCAATTAGCACTATCGCCAGGGTGACAAAGCTAACCACCACACCTGCGCTATAAAATAACGCATCACGTTTTTGCTGCTGATGCTGCTGGCTATTTGCGGCAATGCTTAATGCCTTAAGTGATAACACCGGAAATACACAAGGCATCAGGTTCAGTATCAAACCACCTGTGGCAGCCATCAATAAAATTAGCCACAACCCAGTGTCAGTTTGCTGCCCTCCAGTAATGATAATTTCAGTTGTCTCAGGCCCACTTTGCGTAAGTAACACACTGTACGCCGCAGTATCACTTACCAGCACCAGTTCAATTTGAGCTGCTACGCCAGAGTAGTAGGTATTAAGTGGCTGTTGCAGCAAAAGCTGGTCACCTTGCTGGCTAATAAGCTGAGCGCCGGCATGGTCAACCAATTCCGAAGCGGCAACAAAGAAACCGGTAATTTGGGTACTGGGTTGCCAGTCGATCACCGCAGAAAAGGCACCACCAGAGGTATCAAACCGACCATTAACATTGAGCGGTTGTGGTAATTGTTGCTGCGCCTGGGTAAACAATGCCTGATAATCAGCGGCAGCAATCGCCTCGCTCGCCACTGGCAGGCTAAGGCTGAATTGCGCTTCGGCAGGAATGCATATTTCTTCACAGACTAACCAATCTGCCTGCAACTGAATATCAATAGTTTCGGCGGTGTAATCAGCAGGAATTCGTAATTCTGACAGCAAAATAGTGCTGCCCTCAAAACCATAATTTACCAATGGCGGTACCGAAATTGCCTGCGGTGTAGGCCATTGTATATCGCCGACGCTGACCCCCTCTGGCAACTGCCAGCTTAGTCGGGTAGGTAACCCGGAGTCGCCGGGGTTTTGCCAATAAGTGTGCCAGTGTGCGTCTGGAATAAAGTGCAGCGCCAGCTGCCCCTTTTGTCCAGCGCGCACTTGCTGAAATTCACTTACCAGCTCTGCTTGTAGATGCTTTGCTGTTTGCCAGCCCGAGCTAGACGCCAAGGCCGCAACACTAAACCAGCTACATAGCAGGGCAAAAACGATGAATCGCATAACACTCTCTTTTTTTGCAGTTATCTCAGCTACGAGCCTACACAACTTTGGCTCACCGCGTTGATAAAATATACGTTAATTAACGCTAAATTGAGCAATTTGAGCGACAAACTGCTATATTAGCTTGGTTTATCTGGGCGAAGTACTGTGGTCACTCCAGTCATTATTTCGTTACAGAACACCTAAATTTAATTATTTTAAACCACCAACTAAAGGTTCACCTTAATGACGCTATTTACCAAGTCTGTGTTGTCAGTGGCTGTGAATGCCGCCCTGTTTAGTGCCGCTGTTGGTCTTTCTCCGGTGCTAATGGCACAGGAAAGTGACAAAGATCAAAACGCTAAACAGCAGGAACTGGAAACCATTACTGTTACTGCGCAAAAGCGCAGCCAAAGTATTCAGGAAGTGCCAATTTCAATTGCCACCTTATCAGGTGAGAAATTTGATGCCATTTTTTCGTCAGGCGATGACATCACAGCATTAGCCATTAAGGTACCAGGCTTGTATGCAGAAACCTCTAATGGCCGTGCTGCGCCGCGTTTTTATATTCGTGGTTTAGGCAACACCGACTTTGACTTAGCCGCGTCACAACCGGTATCCATTATTATGGATGAAGTGGTAATGGAAAACGTGATTTTAAAAAGCACGCCATTATTTGACGTACAGCAGGTTGAAGTCATCCGTGGCCCACAAGGTACGTTATTCGGCCGCAACACCACGGCTGGTATTATCAAGTTTGACAGCGTAAAGCCCCGTCAAGAGTATGATGCTTACGTCAAATCAACTGCTGGCACCTTGGGCATGTTTAACCTTGAAGGCGCAGTAGGTGGCGGGTTAACGGATGAGTTATCAGCGCGTATCTCTTTATTATCGCAGCACCGCAGTAACTGGATAGACAACAGCTTTACCAACGAAAGTGATGTGATGGGCGGTTACAACGAACGTGCTGGCCGGCTGCAGTTTTTATATGAAGGCAATGCAGTAGATGCCTTATTTAATGTGCACACCCGCAACTACGACGGTACATCCAGTATGTTCCGTAAAAACATTTTGTCGCCAGGCAGCAACGACCTTAACGGCAACTATGACCGCGACACCGTGGCCTATGATGCTCCAGGGCGCAACAGACAAAGCTATGATGCCTGGGGTTCGTCATTAAAACTCGACTTCCAACTGGACGGTATGACATTAACCAGCATTACTGCAATTGAAATGGCAGACGGTGGTGGTATCGGCGATATCGACGGCGGTAACCCAGATCAAGCTGGAGACGCCAACGTAGGCAATGCGGTAACGGAAGATCAACTGCGTGATTTAGAGCAACGCACGCAAGAAATTCGTTTAGCCAGCGACACTGACGGGCCACTGAGCTGGCAAGTTGGTGGTTTTTACTTTGACTCTTCCTTTGGTGTAAACAGTATTGATGGCTTCTTTGGTGCTACCGAAGTTTTCCATGGTAATACCAGCTGGGCATTGTTTGGTCAATCCTCGTACAAAGTGAACGACAAACTGGATGTGACTGCGGGCGTACGCTACACCGACGACGAAAAAACCTTCTCTGTAGGCCAGCAAAACGTCGATGGTTTTGCCTTGGTTATTGGCTTTGCACAAATTCAAGATTATGACCCTATTAAAGTTACGGATGACAATATCAGCTGGGAATTAAGCGCCAATTACCGCTTAACCGACAAAACCAGCTTATTTGCCCGCGTTGCTGATGGCTTCCGCGCGCAATCTATACAAGGTCGTGATGTGGCCTTTGAAGCGCCACCGTCAGTGGCTGATTCAGAAACCATTATGTCTTATGAAATTGGTGCTAAATCTGACTTGCTTGACAATACACTGCGCTTAAACGGCGCCCTGTTTTACTACGTGATTGACGATATTCAGTTATCAGCAATTGGTGGCGAAACACAAGGTAACCAGCTGATTAACGCTAATAAAGGTGTTGGCTACGGCTTCGAATTCGACTTCGACTACCGGGTATTGCCTAACCTGAGTGTTGGTGGTGGTTTTAGTTACAACAACACAGAATTACAGGACGATACTTTAACCGTAGCGCCATGTGGTTCAGGCATGTGTACCGTACTGGACCCTCGCAATGCGCAAGATCTGGCATTAATCGATGGCAACCCATTTCCGCAAGCACCAGAAACCATTCTAACCTTAAACGCACGCTATGACTTCCCAATAGAAAGTGGCGAAGTCTATGTGTACGGCGATTATCAATTACAGGGTAAAACCAACCTGTTTTTGTACGAGTCTGCTGAGTTTAAATCCAATAACAACTATGAAGCTGGTTTACGCGTAGCCTATATCAACTACGATAATAACTACGAAGTAGGCGTGTTTGGCCGCAATATTACTGATGCAGATAACCTAAAAGGTGCCATCGACTTCAGTAACCTTACCGGCTTTGTAAACGAGCCACGCACCTTTGGTGTCGACTTTAAGATAAGTTTTTACTAAACACTTATTTGCAACACTTGTTCGTATAGTATTCAGGGCAGTTTATACTGCCCTTTTTTATCATCAAGCTTATTTGCGAAAGGCCTATCCTTATTTGGCCCGTGCAAATTGTTACAGGGAGTAACAATAGCATGCAACACAGCAGTAACCGAATCGACTATCTTGATGCGATGAGAGCGGTGTTAATGATGCTGGGCATCATTTTACACAGTGCACACCTGTATAACCCCAGCCATAAATGGCTTCTTCATGAACCACAAAGCCAGCCGTTCTTTTACTACCTGATTGAAGTAATCCGGGTATTTCGTATGCCGGCCTTTTTTGTTGTATCAGGGTTTTTCTGCGCCATGCTAATACAGCGTTACGGCTCTGAGCCATTTATGCAGTCGCGTTTAAAAAAGTTACTGGTGCCGTTGCTGGTTAGCGCGGTAACGCTGAATGTAATGCAGGCGTTCTTACTACAGCAATTTGGCTGGCTACCCGAAGCGTTTATACCCTACTTGCTACATGGCGGCTGGGTACAACATCTTTGGTTTTTGCTGGATTTATTGGTTTTTGTGTTTCTGTTGTATTTAGGCTATCGCCTGCCAAGAGCGCGACAAGAGCTTCAGCGCCTGAGTGCTAAAACCATTAGTACATTACCGTTACTAGTGTTGATTAGCTTACTGCCATTGTATCCACTGGCTATGATTGTGCTGAATAAACTGGGCTTACCCATGTATCATGCCTGGTTCGGCGTCATGGGCATATATGAGTTACTGTACAACTTACAGTTTTTTCTGTTTGGCTTAATGCTATATAGCAGCCCGAAGTGGCTGACACAGTTTAGCAATGTAAGGCTACGTTATGGCACGCCTGCATTGATTACGCTTATTGCGCTGCATTATTTCAGCGCCAGCCTAACGGGTGTGGTTGGGCAAGTGTTAGCCATTTACTCTAACACTTTGCTTTGCTGGCTCAGTATTGCGCTGTGCTTCACGGTGTTTAATCGCCTGGTAACGCATAGCAGTGCGCACTGGCGCTTTTTATCCGAAGCATCGTACACGGTGTACTTGTTTCATCACTTTATTGTCATTGCATTAGGGCTAAGCATAATGCAGACAGGATTACCGCCGGTGGTGGGCTACAGCTTGGTAGTTATCGCAACACTGTTGCTAACTTTGGCTATTCATCGGTATGTTATCGCGCCTAGCCGTATTTTACGTTTGGGCTTTAACGGCAAATAACTTACTGGCAATGCAATGTGATAAGGGACACCTTGATGGCTGATTTTCGCAGCGACACCGTTACCCAGCCTTCATTGGCAATGAAAGAACGCATGTTTAACGCGCCATTAGGCGACGACGTGTTTAACGACGACCCCACCACGTTAGCGCTACAACAACATGCTGCTGACATGCTGGGCTTTGACGCCGCCTTGTTTGCACCCAGTGGCACCCAAACCAATTTAATTGCCATGATGAGCCATTGCCAGCGCGGTGACGAAGCCATTGTTGGCCAGCAGTGGCACACCTACAAGTGGGAAGCCGGCGGCATGGCGGTGTTGGGGTCCATTCAACCACAGCCACTTGAACTACAAGCCGATGGCACCCTGCTACTTAGTGATATTGCCGCAGCGATAAAACCTGATGACCCACACTTTGCCCGCACTCGCTTAATTGTTATTGAAAACACCGTTGGCGGTAAAGTGCTGCCACTGAGTTACATGCGTGATGTGGCAGCGCTGGCGCAAGAGAAGCGTTTAGCCTGCCATATAGATGGCGCCCGGCTAATGAACGCTGCCGTTGCGCTGGCATCGCAACACGGCTTAACACCGCAACATATGGCGCGCGAACTGTGTAGCGGCTATGACTCGGTGAGTTTGTGTTTATCAAAAGGCTTGGGTTGCCCGGTTGGCTCTTTGTTGCTGGGCTCGACCGATTTTATTAACCGCGCCAAACGTGTACGCAAGATGCTTGGCGGCGGCATGCGCCAAACAGGTATCTTAGCGGCAGCCGGTTTATTTGCGCTGGAGCACAATATCGACAGACTGGCCGAGGATCATGCTAACTGTAAACGTTTAGGCGATGGTTTAACGGCGCTAGTCACGCAACTGCCTGCGCTAAGGGGCCAGCTACAGGTGTTACCGGTACAAACCAATATTCTGTTTACTGACATCAGCATCGCGCTGGCAGATAAGCTTTTGCCTTATTTGGCCGACCGTGGTGTACAACTTACCGCCAGCAATTATCAAAGTGCTAACGGCGCTATTCGTCGCGTACGTTGGGTATGCCATTTAAATATTAGCAGCAGCGATGTTGAACAAACGCTACAGGCAGTGGCAGACTTTGCCGAAAAGTACTAACAAACACGGGTAAGAACCGGTTCAATTCCTACTCTGTCGTTGAAAGCCAATGCACCTTTTGCCTGTCTACTACGTATAACGGTTCACGTATTGACAGGCAGAGGTTCAAATGTCGCTTCTAAGATTATTCCGTACATTCAGTAAAACCAGTGCTTTAGTGGCTATACTGGCTCAATTTTCAGTACAGGCCGATAGCAGCATGCCTGCAACCCTGCACACTGAAACCATCGTAGTGGGTGCGGGGTGTTTTTGGGGTGTGGAAAAGCGCTTTGAAGCCATGCCCGGTGTTATTAATGCGGTATCGGGCTACGCCGATGGCAATGGTGTTGCCCCAACGTATAGTGCTATTACGCAGCGCGCCAACAAAATGAACCCGAACAACCATGCCGAAGTGGTACAAATTAGCTTTAATCCGGCGCAAATTAGCCTTACCACCGTGCTACAGCGTTACTTTGAAATGCATGACCCAACCCAGTTAAACCGTCAGGGCAATGACGTTGGCACTCAATACCGCTCAACTATTCTCACTAACAGTCAGGAACAGTTTGATTTTGCCCAGCAAGTAAAGGTGCAATACCAACCTCTGCTAAGCAAAGCGGGCTATGGTGAAATCACTACCAAAATTAAGCCGCTGCAACAATTTTTCCCGGCCGAACAATATCATCAAGACTACATCGCCAACAATCCAAATGGCTATTGCCCGGACCACAGTACCGGAGTGCGCTTTGAGCCAGCGGTAAAAACTCAGTTGGCTAAAGTTGACAATAACGCGCTAAAAAACGGCAAACACATTCTGGTTATTGACTCAGAAAGCTACTGCCCCTACTGCGAAAAATTTAAAGCCGACGTTACCAGTAAATACAACGGTGATATCCCGTTGCATTTTCGTTATGCCAATCAGCTTAAAGGTTTAACATTGAAAACCGCAACCTGGGCCACACCCACCATTATTTTGCTTGAAAACGGTAAAGAGGTGTTTGGCCGTCAGGGTTACTTAGCTCCTGAGCAGTTCTACCTGCTGCTGGGTAAGTTTAAGCTTGGTGACAGTGAAGCCTTTAATGTGGCGTTTGACGAAGGCACAGATGGTCGCTTTTGCCAGCAGTATGAGATATTTAAAAACACCCCCGAGGGCGTTTTTATCGACAAACTGAGTGGTGCGGCATTGTTTGACACTAAAGACCGCTTTGATTCAGGTACCGGTTGGTTGTCGTTTACCAAGCCAGTAGCGGATGCGGTCATTGAAAAGCCGGATAACCGCTATGGCATGCGCCGCACGGAAATTCGCGCCAAAGTGTCCGGCATTCATTTAGGCCATGTGTTTAACGACGGCCCCGGAGGCTTGCCACGATATTGCATTAATGCCACGGTACTGGATTTTGTGCCACGCCAGCAGGGAAGTTAACTTTTAGTCGTCTTGGCTGCCGCTTTGCCACCGGGTAACAGGTTTTCTTCTTCAGAGTGCTGTAAATCATCCTGAACCTGTTGCTCAATGGTAGTGTCGGCACTGACATCCACCGCAGCCATTGAGGTCGCGCTGGCTGGCACATCAATGGCTGTTAGAGCTGTGGCAGTCGGCGCCGCCGCATGGTCCGCTGCCACTGGCATTTCCGCCATATGAATGCGGTAAATCGGTTCTGGCATTTCAATTCCGGCCTTGTCAAAGGCGGCTTTCACCAGCCGGATGGCTTCGCTACGGGCTTTCAAAAAGTCAGTATCACGCTGATCAACCCAGGCCAGCACGCGCACGGTAACGGTGCTGTCGCCCAGTTCCTGCACCAGCACCCGTGGTCTGGGGTCGGCTAAAATACCGGTCATCTGCTGCAAGGTAGCAATAGCCAGTTGTCGCACCACCACCAAATCCAGGTCCACCGACACGCCGACGCTAAATTCAAACCGGCGCAGCGGGTTACGGCTAAAATTGGTCATGGGCGAAGTAATAATCTGGCTGTTGGGAATGCGCAAATGGTTGCCATCCAACGTCATTAGTACCGTATCACGTGAGGTTAAGCGCACCACGCTGCCGCTCATGGAATCAACCTGAATAAAATCGCCGATGGCAAACGGGTTGCGGGTGCTGAGTAACACGCCTGCAAGATAGTTTTCGACGATATTGCGAAAAGCAAAACCCAGCGCAATACCAATTACCCCAGCCACGCCCAGCACGGCACTGACCAACGCGGTAGCATCCAGCAGCTCCAGCGCGATCAATATGCCAATACTGGTAATAATTAAGCGCACAAAGCGCATACCGAGGTTTGTGGCAAGCTCACTCAGCCCCAGCCTACGCAGTAAGGCGCCACGTTGTGACAGCCAACTGCCTGCCAGCCAGAACAGCACTATTGAAAGCAGCGCCAGCAGCAGCAACGGCAGCATTTGCACAGCATTCGTCAGCATTTCGCCAAATTTGTCGACAGCCGGCGCTAAACGCGAACGCAGCGCCACCGGCTCCTGTAGCTGGTTTTGTACATGCACCACGCCTTGCAGGCGGTTAGCAATATCTGCCGCAGCAGTTTTAAGCTGTGCCGTGTTAACCTCGCCCTTTAATGTCAGCACCCCGGCCTGCACGCTAACTTCAACCGTTTCCATACCCGCTATCGCTGCCGAAATAGCCCGAAATCGCGCTGCAATGGCCTCGTCCTGTGGTGCATTTATCACCTGTATCGCCGCTGTTTGGCTGTCGCTCTCTCCCTGCGCTGGCATGGCCATGCTGTTATCGGGCAGGCAACACACTAGCAATGCCAGTAGTAAGGCTTTCATCCGCTCTCCGGTTTTGCTTTATTAAACAATATGCTAACTATAGCAGCCAGCTCGACAGCAGTTATAACTGGACGCTGGCCGGCCGCACTATTTCCGGTAGTGCGGCTTTGTGCCGTCGTGCCAGCAATAAGCCGGTGAGGATAATCAGCAGCACGCCGCCCAGTTGCAGCGGGGTCAGGCTTTCGTTAAACAGCCACCAGCCGGCCAGTATTACCGTAACCGGCTCTAAATATGCCAGCGTGGCATACACCCGGGTGGGCAGATGCTGCAGCGCGATAATGGCGCAATAAATCGCAATAAAACCGGGGAAGATACCCGCCAGCGCTATCCACAACACATCATCGGTTGTGGGCATATTCATGCCGGTTAAAAACGGCAGCACACAACAAGCGCCTATAATCAGCTGATAAAAGGTGCGCTGCAATTGTGAATGCACCGGCAAGGATCGGCGGTTTAGCAGTAAAAAGCTGCTGTAAGCACACAGCGACAGCAGCCCCAGCAGCAAACCGGGAAGCTGCGTAGTGTCCAGTACCAGATCGAACTTAAACTGCTGCAGCATGGCAAAGCCGAAAAACGACAGCACAATCAGGCTGGCATCGGGCAAATCGAGGGTTTCGTTCAGCAGCCAGTGGGCGATAAAGGCCGACAGCGGCGGCGCTAAATATACCAACATAATGGCGTTGGCCAGGCTGATATAGTTAATGGCTGATAAAAAGCTCAGCATAAAACTGGCCAGCAGCACGCCGTTTAGCGCCATACGCCAGTCGGGCTTGCCTTTTAGCAGCGCAAGCCGGCCGCTTAGGCCAACAAACAACAGCAAACACAGCGCACCCACCGCCAGCCGGTAAAAGGTTAACTCAGCCGCAGCAAGGCCACTAAAGCGGGCAATAATGCCACTGCTGGCCATCGCTACCGCAGATACCAACGCCAACAGCGCGTATACACCCATACTGAATTCACATCCTGAGTAGCAAAGGGATGGGCCTTACTCTAAACCGACCGTTGCAGGCCTGGATGGCCGAATCGAGCCTACAGGGACGTATTTACGGCGTGCCGGTGTGAGTAAGTCCTATCCCGCAGTTAATAACCGACAGATTATGCCGGTTTTATCTGTTACTAACGAGTAGCCAAGCCGCTTTTGTTTAACCAGAATTTCGCATACCGGCTGCGATACCCGCGATAGTCACCATTAGCGCACGGCTTATCATTGGGTTTACCCGCTCTGGCTGGTGTCGCACACGGTGTAACAGCTCTGCCTGCAAGATATGCAGCGGATCAACATAGGTGTTGCGTAACATAATAGACTCGCGGATCCAGCTCTCTTTCGACATTAGCGTATCGCTGTGGATCAGCTTTAACAATAACGCCCTATCAGCCGCCAATTGCGCGCGTAGGCTGTCACCTAAATGCTTCAACTCATCCGGTACTAATACCTTGTCGTAGTAAGCGGCAATGTCGGTGTCTGCTTTTAAAAATACCATTTCCAGCATTGACATACGGGTAGCAAAAAACGGCCATTGCTGCTGCATTTCATCCAGTAATGCCGTTTTATCCTGCGCTGCGGCATTGGCGAGCGCATTACCTGCACCTAACCAGGCGGGAAGCATCAGGCGATTTTGCGACCAGGCGAAAATCCATGGAATAGCGCGTAAACTTTCTACGCCACCAGTAGGGTTGCGCTTTGCTGGTCGGCTACCCAATGGCAGTTGACCAAGCTCCTGCTCTGGCGTTGCCGCGCGAAAATAAGGCACAAAATCGGCGTTATGCCGCACCACAGCACGATAAGCCTCGCACGAGTCACTGGCCAATTGCTGCATTAAATCGCGCCAGCTTTGTTTGGGCACCGGCGGTGGCAGTAATAACCCTTCCAATACCGCACTGGCATACAACGCCAAGCTGCGCTCCGCTAACTTAGGTAAACCAAATTTAAAGCGGATCATTTCGCCCTGCTCGGTTACCCGCAAGCCGCCGGTTAACGAGCCAGGTGGTTGCGATAAAATAGCGGCATGCGCCGGACCGCCGCCACGGCCAATGGTGCCGCCACGGCCGTGGAACAAGGTTAACTGCACCTTAGCCTGCTGACAAATAGCCACTAAGGCTTCCTGTGCACTGTATTGTGCCCAGGCAGCAGCAAACACACCGGCGTCTTTGGCGGAGTCAGAGTAGCCAATCATCACTTCCTGTTTGCCGTTAATATAACCGCGATACCAGTCAATGCTAAGCAAGCGCTGCATACAGTCTGGCGCGTTTTGCAAATCACTTAAGGTTTCAAACAACGGCGCCACCGGCATGGCAAAGCTAATACCGGCTTCTTTTAATAACAGCTGCACAGCAAGTACATCAGACGGCTTACCTGCCATGGAAATTACATAAGTACTAAGTGCTTCACTACCATGACGCGCCACAATCTCGCAGGTATCCAGTACTTCTTGTACGTCAGCTCCCGGCTGCCAGTTTTTCGGAAATAACGGCCTGCGGTTAGCTAATTCGGCTAACAAAAATGCCTGGCGGGCGCTTTCATCCCAGGCGGCGTAATCGCCCAAGCCTAAATGCTGCGTCAGCTCGCTAAATACCTGAGCATGACGACCTGCGTCTTGCCTGATATCCAGCTTTAACAGCGTTAAACCAAAGGCATAAGCCCGGCGTACGGTATCGAGTAATTTACCATTGGCAATAACCTGCATACCGCAATCAAGTAACGATTGGTAACACAAGAGCAGAGGCTCAAGCAGCTGGGAATTATGCCAGACCAAATCTTGTGGGCGCTGCAGCCGGTCATGCTTTAACGCTTCCGTTAACCAGTCACGGGTTTGCAACAAGCCAGTACGCAGTTTGTTCAGCACCATACGGTAGGGCTCACTCACGTCACCGGCAACGTCTTTTAATGCCGCATTGGCTTGATACATCGACAATTCACTGCTGAGCAGATCTAAATCCTGCGCGAACAAGTCAGCGGCTTTCCAGCGACTGAGTAATAACACCTGCCGGGTGACTTTAGACGTAACAAAAGGGTTGCCGTCACGGTCACCGCCCATCCAGGAAGAAAACTTTACGGGTGCAGCATCCAGTGCCAGGCCCTTACCTACACTGGCAATAAGCTTGGTATCCAGCTCACGTAAGAAGTCGGGAATGGCTTGCCATAGCGAGCTCTCAATAACTGCAAAGCCAGATTTCGCTTCATCTACCGGCGTGGGTCGTTGCTCACGAATTTCGTTAGTATGCCAGGCTTGAGCAATCAGCTCACTTAAGCGCAGTTCAACTTTTTGCTGCTGCACAGCCGTTAGCTCCTGTTCCAGCTCGGTTAAACAGGCCGCAATTTCTGTAAGTTTATGAATTAAGGTGCGCCGTGATACTTCAGTCGGGTGCGCCGTTAACACCAGCTCTATTGATAAGCTAGCTACGGCTTTTTCAACGCTGGCACCGTCCAGCTGTTTATCCTGCAGTAAACTGAATAACTCTTGCAGCGGCTCAGGTTTTTCTATGCTGGCATGGCCAATACGGCTAATTGTATGGTGTTGTTCCGCCAGGTTAGCTAAATTTAAAAATTGCGCAAAGGCACGTGCCACCGGCAGCAACTCATCGTCGCTCAGGCTGCGCAGTACCTGCTTCAGTTTATCGGCTTGCAGCTCCTCGCCCTGACGTGCGGCTTTCGATAACAAGCGAATTTGCTCAACCCGCTCCAGCAATGCATCACCTAACTGTCCGCGAATGGTGTCGCCCAGCTTGGTGCCCAGTAAGCCAACGTTGGCTCTTAATGCTGCGTAATGGTCCATATTTATTGCCTCTGTCGCCTCGTGTTGCACCACCCTAGCGCGATATCAACTGGTACTCAACATTGATTGTTTACAAAAGCGGCAACGAAATTGGTAAGACCAAATTACAACGATCCCCGTGCAATTCCCGTTATGCACTAAATAAATAGTTGCTATACTGCCTCATCGTATTCTTCGGCAGACGCTACAATGGCAACAGAAATAACAACCAAGAAATCTGGTTTTTTCAGCAACCTGATTATTAATGTAATTATTCCAGCCGTGGTGTTAAGCCGGTTAAGTGGCGACGATATGCTCGGCCCGGTATGGGCGGTGATAGTGGCATTGGCGTTTCCGCTGTTGTTTGGTGTGTGGGAGTTAAAGCAATCTGGCAAAGTGAATTTTTTCTCGGTGCTGGGCATTATCAGCGTAATGCTAACGGGCGGTATCAGCCTGTTGCAGCTGGACCCGGCCTATATCGCCATAAAAGAAGCACTGATCCCAGGTGTTATCGGCGTTATTGTGTTACTAAGCCAACGCACAAAATTTCCACTAGTGAAAAAATTGCTTATTAACCCTGAATTGCTCGACACTGAAAAGCTTTACCAGACCCTGGCCAGCAAGGATAACCGGGTAGAGTTTGAACATCGTATGGCAAAAGCAGGTTATATCGTCGCGGCGTCATTTTTTATGTCTTCTGCGCTTAATTATATTTTGGCCAAAGCCATTGTAGTAAGCCAGCCCGGCACCACAGCGTATGCTGAAGAGCTGGGCCGCATGACATGGTTAAGTTATCCGGTAATCGTGCTGCCCAGCACGGTAATGCTATTTGGCGCCATAATTTATATGTTCCGTCAAATTGGTAAACTTACCGGCCAATCGCTGGAAGATTTTATTCTTCAGTAGGTTTTTTAATCTGTTGCCGCAGCAGCTGTAACTCTTGCTGCAAAAGCTGCATTTGAGTCAATAATTGCTGCTGCGTGGCCGCATCGGCATCATGCTCTGCCTGATGCTCTTCATCGTGCATGCTTTGTACCGCGTTAACAATAACGGCAATAAACAAATTCAGCATGGTAAAGGTAGCAATAAGAATAAACGGCACAAAAAAGGCCCAGGCATAAGGAAACTCTGCCATAACCGGCCGGGCAATCCCCATCGACCAGCTTTCCAGTGTCATTATTTGGAATAAGGTATACAGCGACAACCACAAGCTACCAAACCACTCTGGAAACTCCTGGCCAAATAGCTTGGTTACCATCACCGCGGCCACGTAGTAGATTAAGCCCAGCACCATGGCAATAGACAGCATGCCGTTAAGAGACTGGATAAGCGCACCAACAATTTTACGCATTGACGGTACAAAAGTAAGCACCCGCAAAACCCGCAATACTCGCAGCGCCCGCAGCACCGCAAAAGGCCCACTTGCCGGCACTAACGCGATACCTACCACGATAAAATCAAACACACTCCAACCATCTTTAAAAAACGCCAGCCGGTGCACGAATAAGCGGATAGCAATTTCCACCACAAACACCACCAGTATCGCCTTATCCAGCGCAAGCAAATACTGCCCTGCTGAGGCCATGACTTCAGGCATCGTTTCCATACCCAGTATCACGGCATTAATTAAAATCAATGCCAGCAAAATACGCTGTACAGTGTTGTTTTCAATAAACTTCCGGCAACGTTGACGCAACGTTAGCACGGCCATCACGGTTTCACTGCTCATACGGCTACCTTAAACAGAAGAAGTGGCTAAATTGGCGCTATTGTATGTCAGTAGTAATGGCCGTCAATGGCTGTTTAGTTAAAGCATCAATAGGTGTTTAAACCAGGTGTGATAACGGGCTTTTTACCGCATTGCCGCCTTGTTTCAGCACATGGGTGTAAATTTGTGTGGTTTTAACGTCAGTATGGCCTAGCTGCTCTTGCACGGTGCGAATATCCATGCCCGCCTCAAGTAAATGGGTAGCAAAAGAATGTCGTAAAGTGTGGCAGCTAACTTGCTTATCAATAGCAGCCTTTTTACTGGCGACACGCACCGCTTTTTGTAATGAGGTTTCGTCAACATGATGCCGGCGCCATACATTAGTCTGCGGGTCGATACTTAAGCGGACTGAAGGAAAAAGGTATTGCCAACCCAACTCTTTGGGTGCTGCCGGGTATTTGCGCGCCAACGCAAACGGCAACCATACACCAGCAAATTCAGTTGTTTGCATGTCTTGCTGATAAAACGCGTCAACCAAACGGATTTGCCGGCGTAATGGCTCAACTAACTCCGGCGCCAGGGTTACCCGCCGATGCTTGCCACCTTTGCCATGCCAAACCATTAGCGATAAATAGTCAAAATCGATAGCGTTAACTCTAAGCCTTACGGCCTCCATTAGGCGTAGGCCACTGCCGTAAAGTAGTTGCGATAACAGTAGATAGTGCGGGTCAAGACAGGCTAAAAGCTGCTTAATCTCGGCCTTAGTTATTACCACGGGTAACTTTCGCGGTTTAGCCGCCTGATTAAAATTAAGGCTCAATGTCAGCGGCTGTTTGATAATTTCTTTATATAAAAAGCTTAATGCATTAAGCGCCAACGCCTGGGTTTGCACGGCAATATTTCGGTTAACGGCAAGATGGGTTAAAAACTGCTCCACATGCTCATTTTGTAAGTCTTTAGGATGCTGTTTTTTGTGAAATAAAATAAAAAATTTAATCCAATGTAGGTACGTTTCAACGGTGCGCTTAGCATAGCGCCGGGTATACATCTCCTCAGCGACGTATTGCAAAAATGGTGATCGTTCCGACATAGCAACACTCCAAAATTATACTGTTTAAGTATACAGTTATTTTTGAATTGTCAAATTTGCCTTATTAGGCGGGTCGACCCGTATTTTCTGCCGGCACTAAGCCCGAAACGTCCTCATCTCATTGTGTTTTTTATAAATGCCCAGTAATCTATTGCACATTAAATTTACAAATACGGGTCAACCCGTATTTAAACGCGGGCCGACCGGCCTAATAAGCGTTATGTAGCTCTGCCATAAAAACGTGTATTAATTGAATGTTGTGCCAACGGCTTTTAAAAACGATCTTTACTGATGTTTTTGCGTCTTAAAATTGTTGGGTGCGTTTTGAAGGTTGTCGGCGAATTTGTGCGGGTTGTTAATTGTGAACAAGTGGAAAGTGCATTTTTGTCCAAATGGCAATCGCACTTGGTAATGTCGGGACCATTCTATTGTTGTAAACTTTAGGTAGTATTCGGTAAAGTTAGTGGTGGAATTCAGCAAGGGCAAGTACGGTAGTTTCGTTCTTCTTTGTTGTTTGGGAAATCTGTATTGGGGCAAGTGTGTGCATTCTATTTGTCGCAAAAAATTAATTAAGCGCCGCTCTCGCTCTGCAACGTGGTTCTAAATATTTTGTGGTGTCGCATACATAACAAGGCCATCTTGCATCGCCCGCGAGCGGGCTGGACAAATTTTTCGTTACTCGTTTTGTGTCTTAACGCTACGCTAACACAAAACGCTTCACTACAAATTTGCCGCAAATGGCGGCGTTATGTGAATATTTGAAAAAGGAGTTTTCGTGAAGAAACTATCTATCTATTTGGCAAGTTTAACTTTGTTCAGTGCCAGTACTTTGGCTGATGATTTTGACTATGATGCGTTCGTTAAAGCATACTACCATGCAGAGGTAATGACTCAGCAACCGAATGCAACAAAGGAAGACCTTGAACACTATTTGTCTTTTTTAACTGAAGATGTCGGAAATCAGCATTTCCCCAATGCACCAGATGATTCGCGAGAACCAAATGGCAAAGCTATGATGCGTAAAGGCATGACCTACTACCTTGGCGTTCACACAAAATACAAATCGGAACTCATCGACTATCAGTATGGTTACAATGCTGTCTCTATCAAACACAAGTTCTCAGCCAAAGGTAAACGAGCGGATGGTTCAGAGTTTAGCTACAGCAAAATTGCTCTGGATGTGCTTGAACTTGAAAATGGTAAAGTCTCTGTTATCCGTCGGTACAGTGAATAATTCACATAACAAGCAAATTTTATCGCCAGCAAAGAGCGCTGGCTGCGACGTCAACCCGCTGCGCGGCTTTCCGCGCTAAATTTGGGCGTTAGGCAAGCGCAACTAATATGGAGTCAGCAATGGAAAATGAGCCTTCTTTGTCTGGTGAAGAGATAAAAGAACGAGTGCTGAAGAAAATCGAAGAATACGAAGGATTGAGCCATTTAGAAAATTATGCAATGTACATGGGGAAAGCCCAGCTCCTTGAAATGGCATTAAAGTCATTACTTTCCAGAAAATACAATGTCCCGGAAGAGTCGATGGAAAGATGGACCTTGGGGCGCGTAAAAAATGAATTGAGAGATAAAGGGCTGCGCCCGGACTTTATCGCTTTTCTTGAGAGCGTGGTTGATCACAGGAATTATATTGCACATGAATTTTTAGCGAACAACGCTATTACACAAAGCATGGCAAATTTTAGTGACCGCAAGCTATACGGAGACCTCTTTCGAGCAACCTATGAGCTTGAGCAGATCATCATTCTTTATGATTGGTGTGAAGAGCACAATGGTTGGGATCAACACTAAAATGCCTAACAAGGCCAGTCAGCAACGGCCACTGCGTGGCCTGGACCTCAAACCCGCTGCGCGGATTTTTCGGCCGCTGCTGGCGGCGTTAGGCACTCATGAGATTCATACTATTTTTCATAATTTCAATATTCTCAGGAACCGCAATGTCATCTGAACCTGCAAAAGCTATCGTTCTTCAAAACTCTGATGAGCAGCATATTGGCTTCACGTTATTTCACCCAGATTTCGGAGCGGGTAAAGGTGACTGTGTTTTTGTCATTGTTCCAAAAAAGGCAGATCTATTTGAATCCAAAGAAGTTTCTATTCTGCTAGATATCAAGGAGGCTGGTGAACACCAGTGGGTTCGTTCTGAAGGTGAAGTTATTGTTTCGTTTAATGGTGTTCAAATTTTACAGTATCGGGCTGATGGCACTCTTGTTCATATACCGTCGGCTGCAGAGCTAGGGGTTTGGTTTCCTGCCCCTGCTAAGTAATAATGCCTAACAAAAGTAGGCAAGCGACAATTTTTGCGTCGCTCCGTTTGTGCTGGGCTACGCCCTTTATAGCACAAACTCCACAACACAAAAATTGCGCCTGCTACTGGCGTTATGCGCTAGAGAGAAACTATGCAGTTTTCTAAATTTGAATCAGCATTATATATCTGTATATCCAATGTAATGGAGTCGGAAGCTGGTTTGAGTGGCCATGAATACTCTGACGGATATCGCTCTGGCCATCTTCAAGTAGGAGATGACTCTGATCCAATTCAAGTGGTGTTCTCTTTTCCAAGAGAGTCCGATGATTGTTACCTAATGATTACCGATGGTGATCCTGAGAAACTCGCAAAAGAAATGGCCGCTCTTCAAGAGTACAACGAAAACGAGGCTCATTTATGTAAAGGTCATACGGTTCCGACCGATAGCGCCTATCTAAACGATGCAGGTTGGAATTCATACCTTATTACTACGCCTCGATTTTCTTACGCAGACTTCCCGCTAAATCATGAAATAGATGGCCGGGAAATACGGTTTCATTTGGCTCTGCCTTTAACCAATATGGAAAGAGAAATTAAAATGAAAGATGGACTTGAGACTCTATTAGATCAGTTTGAAAGAATAAATAGAGACACTATCACCTTCAACCAATCGCATAACAAGGCATTGCACCGGACAAGCCGGTGAATGCGGCGTTAGCCTTTATGAGAAAAAATCATGAAATGGTCTCAACTCAAGAAACGGATTGAAGAGAATTTTGCTGAATCTGTCGGCGGCAGGATTGAAGTATTCACTACTGCATACAGACGCCAGGACGAAATTGCCCGAAGCTGGGTGGTTATCGATGGGAAACAGAAAGTAAGCCTGACAGATGTGCATGCAATTTGGGAACATGGAGCTTACTTTCATGAGCATACTCCTACAGATTGCCTTACTCACCCAGCGGTAGATGATGCAAAGCGAACAGAGAGCAATCTTCATGAGGTAGGTGAGTTCAGTAGTTATGACTTTAAAACAATGTGCTTTGAGTCATTAAGCATCTCCGCACAAGATTGCATCAAGGCAAAACACCCTTTACTTCGAGTAATTGGAGTTCTTCACAGAAAATTGGGAGTCGCCAAAGCGAAAGAATTACAAAACGATCCTCACCCAATGGTCGCATATTTTGCCAAATTCCGTGTGCAGGCGGAGTTGGCTAACAAACAAAGGCAGCCGACGCGTACCGCGCAGCTGCTTTGAGCGTTAGGCGGTAACCATGAGTCAGGCTGAACTGTTCCAAAACTGGCGTATACCGTTTGTTATGTTTGGGCGGGAGTGTGTGGTTGCCAGGGCAAGTGCAGTTGACGTGATAAAACAAATTTATGGTAATGGTTTTATCTTTCTGGGCTACGATGCTTTTACCGTATTTCCAGACGGTAAGCGGCAACCGATAACGGAGTTTTGTGCTTCATTTTCTGCTGAAAATCAGCCCAGCATTAATGCCGCTACACTCTCACTTAAAAACGATCCGTTGCAGGTAACACATTATGTTTTTGTTTTTAAACCCAGCGCCTAACAAAGTGCGGCATTCGGGGCCTGCGGCCCCTGCGACGCTCACAAGTTCGCGCGCATGCGCACGGCGTTATAACTTCCGATAGTGAGATCTGCGAATTGACAGAACTTGAGAGCAAATATAGTGGCACTGTAGAAACTGGATTAATAGTCGTCTTTATAGTTGGCTTGCTCTCAATTACGTGGTTATTGTTTCGGTACGTTGTTAATTTAGACTTTGTATATTACTTGGTTGGTGACAACTATTTAGCTCGAAAGGGTTTAGTTGCGGCATTTTTTTTGTGTTTTGTTTTATTCTTCTATCGCCCGTTAATGAAGTTCGTTTTATATCATGAGCAAAAAAAGTTATAACACATATGAGCCTTCTCGGAGTCAATAGGTAAAACCGCTCTTCTGGCCGCGTTAGCGGTCAGTTTGTTGTCCATCAGCAAGAGAGACTGCTTCATCTGTCATCATGGTTGCCAGGCAATGGCCTGCAACAAACACATATAGGGGCTCTCTTATCTCATTCTCAATGAGTGCCTGCTGATTTCAGCATCCTTGCTGACAGCAGGGGCACCAGACATTCATCGGTTAACCTGTTGCTGGCGCTATTCAAGGCGACGGGCTTAAAGCCAGTTAGTTTCAGGCTCAGCACAGGTGCAAACCATCTTGCTGATGGTAATGCGCGGCGACAAGGTGTCTAATCAAGGCAATCTGGCTACGGCAATGTGCCAGAAGGCGGGTGATTCAGCTTATTGCTAAGGGTTACCCAACCATCATTTGAGCATCAGCCATGGTGTTCCAGTTAGACGTTCAGCTCACCTTGTCCCGCGACTTAACCGGCTAAAAAACGTTTCTCATCGAACACCTTCTGATTTTTCAGCATGTAGTAAACGCAACGGCCAATTTTATGTGCCAGTGCTGAGAGCGCCTTGGCTTTACTCATGCGTTTTTGTAGTTTTTGTAAGTGGGCTTTGGCTTTGTCGTTACCGCGCAGATAAAGCACGGCAATCTCACCGAAGGCCCACTTAAGGTGGGCATTGCCGATTTTATTGCCTTGGGTGCCATAACTTTTACCAGCCGATTCGGCTTTGCATTTAATCAGCCGGCTGTAGGATGCAAAGTCCTGTACCGTGCTAAAGCGGGCGATATCACCAATCTCATACAGAATGGTGAGCGCCAGAATGCGACCAATGCCGGGGAAACTGGTGAGAATGTGATAATCCCTACCGCTATGATGTTTCGCATGTTTTTCAATAAAACATTCAACAGAGCTGAGTTCATGTTTGTAAAACGCGATGATATTAAGGTCGAGGTCGATATTGCGTTGTACACAATCATCGTCAAAGCGGTTTCGCATGGCTTCGCGTGCAAAGTCATACCGCAAGTTCAGATCCATTGGCGGCAAATTGTATTGGCTGGTCGTGTTTTTGACGTGAGCTTTTAAATCAGCGCCATGGCGGACAATACGGGTGCGGCGGCGCAGTAAGTCACGGGCAGA